>NZ_JBDKXK010000041.1:0-97761 GCF_039710735.1 Cupriavidus sp. DL-D2
CGGTGGCTTCACCTTCGGCCCCAAGGTCAAGGACGAGAAGACCGGACAGACCTCCGGCAAGAACACCGGCGGCGTGAGTCCCATGATCCCGCAGCACAAAAGCGGCCGCCAACGCGGCACGGCGCAGTCCGGCATCGCGGATGGCGCGATCCATATCACGGACGACGCCAACCAGAAGCAAGACGTGGCGACACTCAATCGCGATACGACCGATACCAATTCGACCGTTCGCAAAGGCCCCGACCTCAACAACTTGCTGAACAAACAGGCCGACACGATGGCTGCGGCGCAGGCGGCCGGTGAGGCGGTGGCGAAGTCGGTGGGGGATATTGCGAGCAGCAAGCTCAAGGATGCAGCGATAGCCCAGGACAAGGCGCAGAAAGCATTCGAGGCCGACCCCAGCGACGACAACCGCGCCAACCTGGAAAAGGCCACCGCCGACGTCGAAGGCTGGAAGGAAGGCGGCGAGTATCGCGCCGGTCTGCATGCAGCCGGCGGAGCCATGATCGCCGGGCTGGGCGGTGCAAATGCGATTGCTGGCGCGGTCGGTGCCGGGGCGTCATCGCTGGCGGCTGGGAAACTGGCTGAATTGGGCAGTGCCGTGTCGGGAAGCGTTGGCACCGGGAATGCCAACCTCGACGAAGCGACTGGGAATCTTGCGGCGAATATCGTGGCTGGGGGGATTGGGGCGGCTGTGGGGGGTGGATCTGGTGCGGCTACGGGGGCGAACGTGGATCGGTTTAATCGGCAGTTGCATCCGGACGAACGCAAATGGGCGAAGGACAACGCCAAGGAGTTTGCGGAGTTTTATGCGGAGAAGACGGGCGATCCAATTTCGGTTTCTGACGCTGAGAATATGTTGCTGTCAGGTGGATATCGGCTGGTTGATTCCGTAGCCAATAAGGCGCCCGGTGCAGATCGTGCTGCGACGGAGTTTATTTCGATGCATGGCGGCGACCTGTTCAACGCGACAGATGCGGAGCGAAGGAATACAACTCTCTATGGCAGTACCGACGGAAGCCCTACAGTAGAGCAGCGCGCACTAAATGTCAGTCACACCCCCGATCTTAAGCCTCAACCTTGGGCAGTAAGTGCAGGCATCTATCTTGGAGTCGGTGGAGAAATAGAGATTGGATTCACCGGTATTTCGCCGACTGCGACCAAGTTAGGGCTTGGCGTAGGGATCGGAGCCCATGGTTGGATGAGAGGTACGAGTCATGGGGCCAATGCTGATATTTTCAGGTACGACGATGATGCCAAATCTGGCGATTATCGCATTGGCTCATCGGCGGCCGGAAATGTATTTTTTGGTCCAGTTTCGGGACAAATAGGTGTTGGTGGGGGACTCTACTCCAATATCAAAAATAAACCTGAAACTGGTACATACGGGGAGGCAAGGATTGGTGCGGGAATTTCGCCGACCACTGGGGTTGGTGCGGAAGCAAAAGCAAACCTATTTGAATTCAGCTATAAAAGGAAATAATCATGAAATCCGATATTCAAACAATAAAAAAATTCAATGCAATTCGTTATGCAATAATATCTTTCATGGCAATTGGATTTCTGGGTGGATATTTTCTAAATTTTCTCCCTGAATCTCACAAGTACCTTTCGGTATTTTATATCTTAATATATGTGGCAATCTTGTTTTTGTCGATAGTAAAAATGTACCGCTGCCCATTTTGCAGTCGCATTCCATTAGGGCACCCCATGCCTTATGTCGACCTCTCCGCAAAAAGCTGCCGAGCATGTGGACATTCGTTCTTACGATCACACGACACCCCAGGGAAGGATTGACCAAACAAACATCCGTGGCGTGAAAAATATCTACAGAAGAATTAGAAATGAAAGCGCAATATCGCACATGGATTCGCATTGCATTCCCCATGACATTGCTGCATTCCTTCGGGGTCGTCGTTCTCATCGCATTTTTAGATCTCGCCATTGATCCATTATTTACCACGATATTTTACAACCATCCGTCATGGTGCGGCCTGACCTGACAATGCCAAGGCTACTCCTAACCATCGCTTTTTCAGCTTCTACTAGCTGGCGCACCTTGGCGAAACGGGGTGTCTGAATCTTTTTTGGCAGATATTGGAATAGTGGCACTGGTCGGAGCAATCTTGGGATTTTTATCTGTGGTGGCCAATATATTCAAAAGATAGAATGTTTTTGACCAAGTAATTCGGAATTATATTGAGCGGCGGCGAATTAACCGGAGAATCAAAATGAAATAGCAAGCCCCGTATGCTAGATTTCAAATCGCATCTACCATTGTGGTGGCTGCAGCGTTTGGTACTGGATTTTGGTCATTTTTGATCGCTGGAATTTTTGAAATTGTAGAGAATGAATCTTTACTATATTTCGGCGCGCCATTGTTTCTTATATTTTTTGTTATCTTCGCAAAAAATCTACGGAAACCATTAAGAAGAGCCGGGTTACTCAGTGACCCTCTCGAATCATTCGAGTCGCCAAAAAATCATTACGGGGATGGCAAATGAACTGGCGCGTCACGTATGCTCGAATACAGATATCTTTTACTATTTCTGTCGCATAAGCCTTCAGCGAGTAGGTTGCTCCGCAATAATTGCCGGACTTTGCAAAGTCATATTTGCAATAGGAGAGAATGAGCCCCTCTTATATGCTTTAAGACGCAAAAAATAAACCATTTAAATAAAGAATAAATTAATACGTACGCTCAGAACCGCCACTCGAACTCATTCACTTTTTAACCGGCCCGGACGCCCCCTCTGGCCCCTCCAACGCCGATGTTTCTAAAACTCACCAAAATTGCCACCGTTGCTTCGCTGGCCATCAGCCTCCTTGGCACTTCAAATTCCATCAACGCCCAGACCCTGCCAGTTCCCCGGCAAGCGGCGGCCCTGAATAATGCCGAGCAGGAACAACGCCATCGCCAGCAGCAGGAGGCGCGTGAGCGTAGCGCCGCGGTGAACGCACCATCAGTACTCGCCCCCGCGACCGAGCATGCCGAGCGCCCGTCGATGCCGAAGGAAGCGCCCTGCTTTCCGGTTCAGCGTTTCGTATTGGAAGTTCCCTCCGATCTCCCCGTCTATCTGCAAGCCGGCGGCGCCTCGGCCCTGCCGATGGATCCGTTTGCCTTTGCCCAGCTCTGGCTGGATCACTACCAAGGAGAATGCCTGGGCAGCCAGGGCGTCGGCATGCTGATCAAGGAGTTGTCCCGAACGATTCTCTCGCGGGGCTATGTGACCACGCGCGTGTTGGTGCCCGAGCAGGACCTGACGTCGGGCACGCTGAAACTGGCGCTGATTCCCGGTGTGATCGGCGAGATCCGTTTCAGCAAGCCGGACTTGTGGGGCACTTGGAGCGCGGCTTTCCCGACCTCGGCCGGCCAGTTGCTGAATTTGCGCGATCTTGAACAAGGGCTGGAGCAGATGAAACGCGTTGCCAGTCAGGACGTGGACATGCAGATCATGCCGACGCCCGTTCCGGGCCTCAGCGATGTGGTAATCACGGTCAAACGCGGCAAGCCGTGGACGCTGGTGGCGTCTGTCGATAATTCGGGATCGCGCTCGACGGGCAAATGGCAGGGAAATCTAAGTCTGGGCATCGACAATCCGCTGGGCCTGAGCGACATTTTCAACGTCGGTTTCAGTCAGGACGTGATGGTCGAGGACAAGGAGTTTGGTACCCCGGGGCTGGAACACTTTTTACTCGATTCCCTGGGGATACTGGACCGCCACCCTCTCAGCTTCCAGCAGCAACTACTTCCAGCAGATCGCGGGCGCCAATCAGACGTTCATATCCAGCGGCAAGTCGGAGAATATCGATCTCAAACTGCATCGGGTATTGCACCGCAGCCAAAACGACGTGCTCGGCATGCACATGCGTTTGACGCGTCGATTCGGCCGGAGCTTCATCGAGGACTCCGAAATCTCGCACCAGCGGCGGAATAATACGATCCTGGAACTTGGCCTGACGGATCGTCACTATCTCGGCCGGTCCCAACTCGATGCCACGCTGTCTTACCGCCAGGGTCTCGGGGCTTTGGGCGCGCAAGACGACCTGTTGGCCGTGAACGGCGGCCCAACATGGCGGTATCGGATGATGGTTCTAGACGCCAATTTCTCGGTGCCGTTCAAGCTTGCCAATTTGCCTTTCCGCTACATCACGACGGTACGGGGGCAATATACCGATGATCGTCTCTATTACGTCGACAACCTGACGATCGGCAGCCGCTATACGGTGCGAGGTTTCGATGGGGAAAGCATGCTGGCTGGCGAGAGGGGATTTTACTGGCGCAACGAATTGCAGGTCCCACTAGCCACGGGACAGGCGTTCTATGCCGGGCTCGATTATGGGCGGGTGGCTGGACCCACCACGCGCAACCAAGCAGGAACGCAGCTAGCCGGCGCCGTCATTGGCTTCCGCGGAGGATTCGGCACCTCAAGGCTGGGCAGCCTATCGTACGACGCGTTTGTCGGAATGCCGGTTGACAAGCCGGAGCGCCTGCATACGGCAGGAGTGACAACCGGGTTGCAGGTGGCGTATCGATACTGATATCGCGGCACTAAAGAAAAACCCGCCTTCCGGCGGGTTTTTCTCATCCAACAACCAAACTCAACGCTTGCGCGGCGGTGGCACATCGGTGCACACCCCTTCGTAAATCTCCGCAGCCATACCAATCGATTCACCCAGCGTCGGGTGCGGGTGGATGGTCTTGCCGATATCCACTGCGTCCGCGCCCATTTCGATGGCCAGGCAAACTTCGCTGATCAGGTCGCCCGCATGGGTGCCAACGATGCCGCCGCCGATGATGCGGTGGGTTTCCTCGTCGAAGATCAGCTTGGTGAAGCCTTCGTCGCGGCCGTTGGCGATGGCGCGGCCCGAGGCGGCCCACGGGAATACGCCCTTGCCATACTTGATGCCCTGCGCCTTGCACTGTTCTTCCGTCAGGCCGGCCCAGGCCACTTCCGGATCGGTGTAGGCCACCGACGGAATCTGTTTCACGTCGAAGTACGCCTTCTCGCCGTGGGCGGCTTCGGCGGCCACGTGGGCTTCATGCACGGCCTTGTGTGCCAGCATCGGTTGGCCGACGATGTCGCCGATGGCGAAGATGTGCGGCACGTTGGTGCGCAGTTGCTTGTCGACGTCGATGAAGCCACGGTCGGTCACGGCAACGCCAGCCTTTTCGGCGCCGATCTTCTTGCCGTTGGGCGTGCGGCCCACGGACACCAGCACGGCGTCGTAGCGCACCGGCTCGGCGGGCGCGCCCTCGCCTTCGAACTTCACATAGATGCCATCCGGCTTGGCTTCCACGCCAACCGTCTTGGTCTTGAGCATCACGTTGTCGAAGCGATGCTTGTTCATCTTGTCCCAGACCTTGACGAGGTCGCGGTCCGCGCCCTGCATCAGGCCGTCGAGCATTTCCACCACGTCGATGCGGGCGCCCAGCGTGCTGTACACCGTGGCCATTTCCAGGCCGATGATGCCGCCGCCGATAACCAGCATCTTGTTCGGGATGTCGCGCAGTTCCAGCGCGCCAGTCGAATCGAAAATGCGCGGATCTTCAGGGATGAACGGCAGCTTCACAGCCTGGCTACCGGCCGCGATGATCGCCTTTTCAAAGCGGATCACGGTCTTCTTGCCCGTGGTCGCCTTGGCGTCGCCCTCGGTTTCCTGCACTTCGAGGTGGTTCGGGTCCAGGAACGTGCCGATACCGCGCACAGTCTGCACCTTGCGCGCCTTGGCCATGCCGGCCAGCCCGCCCGTCAGCTTGTTGACGACGCTTTCCTTGTAGTGGCGCAGGCCGTCCAGGTCGATCTTGGCTTCGCCGAACAGGATGCCGTGCGCGGCCAGTGCCTTGGCTTCGTCGATCACGGCCGCATTGTGCAGCAGCGCCTTCGACGGGATGCAGCCCACGTTCAGGCAGACGCCGCCGAGCGTGCCGTAGCGCTCCACCAGTACCGTGTTCATGCCCAGATCGGCTGCGCGGAACGCTGCCGAGTAGCCGCCGGGGCCCGCGCCCAGCACGAGCATGTCGCACTGGATATCGGCCGAGCCGCTGTGCTTGCCAGCCACGGGTGCGGCGGCAGGAGCCGATGCCGCCGGAGCGGCAGCAGGAGCCGGTGCAGCCGCGGGTGCGGGCGCCGGTGCAGCCGCGGCGCCGCCTTCGATCGTGCAGATGACAGTGCCCTTGGCCACCTTGTCGCCCACCTTGACCTTCACGTCCACGATCCTGCCAGCCGACGACGACGGCACTTCCATGCTGGCCTTGTCGCTCTCGAGCACGAGCAGCGACTGTTCTTCCTCGACCGTATCGCCGGCCTTGACCAGCACTTCGATCACTTCCACCGCGTCGAAATCGCCGATATCCGGCACTTTGACTTCGATCACACTCATGCTTTCCTCCTGGGATGCGCGCCCTGCCCGCCTGGGGGCTCAGGCCGCGCCGTCGTTGTTGGTTGCCGAGCCGTCCTGTTGCGCCGGCTGCTGGGGCTGTTCAGTCTGCTGCAGGAGCTTCACCGTATGCACATCGATCGGACCCGCCGAACTCTTGTCGAACTCGATCCCGGCATCCACACCTATCCGCGCGATCGCGCCGGCATCCATGCCCGGCATGTCGTAGACCGCGTGCATCGCGCCCAGCGCATAGTTGCGCCCCGATCCGATGCCCCAGAAACGGTCGAACGAAAACACCTCGCGATAGGAATAAACGCCATAGATGCCGCCCGGATTGGCGATCAGGCAAACGATCTGCGATGACTCGTAGGGGTCGTCGTCGTCTTCCTTGGTGTTGATGAAATACTCGTTCTTGAGCTTTTCATGCACTTTGAGGAAGGTTCGGAACACCTCGTCGCGGCTCATCAGGCGGCATTCGTCGCCCATGCCCGTCAGCAGTGCGCGCATGACCGGAAAATGCGCGGTGGTACCCGCCAGCGCGACGAAACTCTCGCCCACGGGAATCACCTTCTGGTTGCGCTCGTAGGCACGCGACAGCCGCGTATCGCCAAACGTCACCAGCGCATCGGCCGCGATCGCCACCTCGTCACCCTTACGTACGACAACGCAGGTCGTCATGGCTCGCCCCCTACGTTACTTTGACTCTTCGCACGCCGGCATTGCCGGCGTGCGTTGCGGTTGCTTCAACATGAAGCGAAGCGGTTCTGGCTAGGCGCGCGGCCGCAGACAGTACAAGTGGTACGGCAAGGCCGCGCAACGACGCCAGAATCATGTTTAAGCGACCGCTTACAGCAAGATGCGGCGGAAATCGGCCAGCAACGCGGCGAAGTACGTATTGAAGCGTGCAGCCTCGGCGCCGTCGATCACGCGGTGATCCCACGACAGCGACAGCGGCAGCGTCAGTTGCGGCACGAACTGCTTGCCGTCCCAGACCGGCTTCATGTACGACTTGCACACGCCCATGATGGCCACTTCCGGCGCATTGATGATCGGCGTGAAGTACGTGCCGCCGATGCCGCCCAGCGACGAGATCGAGAAGCAGCCGCCCTGCATCTGATCCGGCTTCAGCTTGCCGTCGCGCGCCAGCTTGGCCAGTTCGCCCATTTCCTGGCTGATCTCCAGCACGCCCTTCTTGTCGGCGTCCTTGATGACCGGCACGACCAGGCCGTTCGGCGTATCGGCAGCGAAACCGATGTTGAAGTACTTCTTCAGCACCAGATTGTCGCCGTCGAGCGAGGCATTGAAGTTCGGGAACTTCTTCAGCGCCGCCACCGTGGCCTTGATCATGAACGCCAGCATCGTGACCTTGATGCCGGACTTCTCGTTTTCCTTGTTCAGCTTCACGCGGAACGCTTCGAGCTCAGTGATGTCCGCCTCGTCGCAGTTCGTGACGTGCGGGATCATGACCCAGTTGCGGTGCAGGTTGGCGCCCGAGATCTTCTTGATGCGCGACAGCGGCTTGGATTCCACCTCGCCGAAGCGCGTGAAATCGACCTTCGGCCACGGCAGCAGATCCAGACCCACGCCCGAACCGCCAGCAGACGCAGCAGCAGCCGGCGCAGCGGTCTGGCCGCTCATCACGCCCTTGACGAAGTTCTGCACGTCCTGCTGCGTGATGCGGCCCTTCGGACCGGAACCCGGTACGCGCGACACATCCACACCCAGTTCGCGCGCGAACTTGCGCACGGACGGGCTGGCGTGGGCGGCCTTGCCGGTCACGCCCTGAGCCGGTGCGGCTGCTGGCGCGGGGGCCGGAGCCGGTGCCGATGCAGCGGGAGCGGGAGCCGGGGACGGTGCGGCAGCAGGTGCTGCAGCCGGGGCAGGAGCCGGCGCTGCAGCGGCAGCACCCGCCGCGCCAGCGGCTTCGAGAATCAGGATCAGCGTGCCCTGGGCCACGTTATCGCCAACCTTGACCTTGACTTCCTTGACCGTGCCGCCTTGCGGGGCAGGCACATCCATCGTGGCCTTGTCGGATTCCAGCGTCACCAGCGCGTCTTCCGCGTTGATGACGTCGCCCGGCTTCACATGGACTTCGATGACGGGAACGGCGTCGTAGTCGCCGATGTCGGGCACCTTCACCTCGACGATGCCACCGCCGGCAGGCGCGGCAGCCGGGGCCGGCGCAGCAGCGGCCGGAGCGGGTGCCGGGGCAGCGGCGGCTGGCGCCGGTGCGGGTGCGGGGGCAGCCGCCGGTGCGGGCGCAGCGGCGCTCGCGCCTGCAGGTTCCAGCATGACGAGGATCGAGCCCTCGGCCACGTTGTCGCCCACCTTGATCTTGACTTCCTTGACCGTGCCGGCCTGCGGCGACGGCACATCCATCGTGGCCTTGTCTGACTCCAGCGTCACCAGCGCGTCTTCCGCGTTGATGACGTCGCCCGGCTTCACATGGACTTCGATGACGGGAACGGCGTCGTAGTCGCCGATGTCGGGCACCTTCACCTCGACGATGCCACCGCCGGCAGGCGCGGCAGCCGGGGCCGGCGCAGCAGCGGCCGGAGCGGGTGCCGGGGCAGCGGCGGCTGGCGCCGGTGCGGGTGCGGGGGCAGCCGCCGGTGCGGGCGCAGCGGCGCTCGCGCCTGCAGGTTCCAGCATGACGAGGATCGAGCCCTCGGCCACGTTGTCGCCCACCTTGATCTTGACTTCCTTGACCGTGCCGGCCTGCGGCGACGGCACATCCATCGTGGCCTTGTCTGACTCCAGCGTCACCAGCGCGTCTTCCGCGTTGATGACGTCGCCCGGCTTCACATGGACTTCGATGACGGGAACGGCGTCGTAGTCGCCGATATCCGGCACCTTGATTTCAATCGCTTGACTCATTCAGTGTCTCTCCTGGGCAGCCGGCACCCTGGTTGTTGGCGACGTAGCGACAATCGGACAAACGCAATCGGCGAGGTTACTCCGGCCTCACGCATCTGTCACGCTGCCGCGCATCACCAGCGGCCGTGGGCACCGCCGGTCCAGCCGGGGGCGCCCACGGCACGGCGGCATGCCGTGCTGCGGGGGGTTCAGTCGTGCAAGTCCGGGGTCAGACCGACATCGGGTTCGGCTTGTTCGGGTCGAGGTTGTACTTCTTGATGGCTTCCGCCACCTTTTCGCGACCGATCGCACCTTCGTCGGCCAGCGCCTTCAGCGCGGCCACCGTCACCCAGTTACGGTCCACTTCAAAGAAGTGGCGCAGCTTCTCGCGGGTATCCGAGCGGCCGAAGCCGTCGGTGCCCAGCACCACATAGCGGCGCGGCACGAACGAGCGGATCTGCTCGGCGAACGCACGGATGTAGTCGGTCGAGGCGATGACCGGGCCGCGCACGCCCTTGAGCTTCTGCGCGACGAACGATTCGCGCGGCGTCTCGGTCGGATGCAGCAGGTTGAAGCGTTCCGTGGCATGGCCTTCGCGGGCCAGTTCGGTAAAGCTCGGGCAGCTCCAGATGTCCGATTCCACGCCCCAGTCCTTCTTGAGCATCTCGGCGGCGGCAATCACCTCGCGGAAGATCGTGCCCGAACCCAGCAGCTGCACGCGCGGCGCATTGCTGTTTTCCACGCCCTTGCGGAACAGGTACATGCCCTTGACGATGTCCTTCTCCGAGCCGGCCGGCATTTCCGGGTGCTCGTAGTTCTCGTTCATCACCGTCAGGTAGTAATACACGTCTTCCTGCTCGGCATACATGCGGCGCAGGCCATCCTGCATGATCACGGCCAGTTCGTACTGGAACGTCGGGTCATACGAGATGCAGTTCGGAATCGCGGCGTGGAAGACGTGCGAATGACCGTCCTCGTGCTGCAGGCCCTCGCCGTTCAGCGTGGTCCGGCCGGCGGTGCCGCCCAGCAGGAAGCCGCGCGAGCGCATGTCGGCAGCGGCCCAGCACAGGTCGCCGATACGCTGGATGCCGAACATCGAGTAGTAGATGTAGAACGGAATCATCTGCACGCCATGCGTCGAGTACGACGTGGCGGCGGCGATCCAGTCGCACATGGCGCCGGCTTCGTTGATGCCTTCCTGCAGGACCTGACCCGTCTGCGATTCCTTGTAGAACATCAGTTGGTCGTGGTCTTCCGGCACATACTTCTGGCCCTGCTGGTTCCAGATGCCGACTTGGCGGAACAGGCCTTCCATGCCGAACGTGCGCGACTCGTCCGGGACGATAGGCACCACGTGCTTGCCAATCTGCTTGTCCTTGAGCAGCGTGTTCAGGATACGGACGAAGGCCATCGTGGTGGACACTTCGCGGCCTTCGCCGGTGGCCTTGAGCAGCGCGTCGAACGCCGTCAGTTCGGGCACCTTGAGCGCTTCGGCCTTCTGGCGGCGGGTAGGCAGGTAGCCGCCCAGGTTCATGCGCGCCTGGCGCATGTATTCCAGTTCCTTCGAGCCTTCCTCGAAGGTCAGGTACGGCACTTCCTCGAGCTTGTCGTCCGGCACCGGGATGCTGAACTGGTCGCGGAACGCGCGGATGGCGTCCACCGGCATCTTCTTCTGCTGGTGGGCCACGTTCATGGCCTGGCCCGCATCGCCCATGCCATAGCCCTTGATGGTCTTGGCCAGGATCAGCGTCGGCTGGCCCTTGTGCTCGCTGGCAGCCTTGTAGGCGGCGTAGACCTTGTGCGGATCGTGGCCGCCACGGTTCAGGCGCCAGATGTCGTCGTCGGACCAGTCGGCCACCATGGCCTTCAGTTCCGGCGTATTGAAGAAGTTCTCGCGCACGTAGGCGCCGTCCTTGGCCTTGAAGGTCTGATATTCGCCGTCCACGGCTTCCATCATCCGCTTCATCAGCAGGCCCTTGGTGTCACGCGCCAGCAGCTGGTCCCAGCGGCTGCCCCACACCACCTTGATCACGTTCCAGCCCGAACCGCGGAATTCCGATTCCAGTTCCTGGATGATCTTGCCGTTGCCGCGCACCGGACCGTCCAGGCGCTGCAGGTTGCAGTTGATCACGAAGACGAGGTTGTCCAGCTTCTCGCGGCCAGCCATGCCGATCGCGCCCAGCGATTCCGGCTCGTCGGTCTCGCCGTCGCCCAGGAACGCCCAGACCTTGCGGTCGCCAGCCTTGGCCAGGCCGCGGCTGTCCAGGTACTTCATGAAACGGGCCTGGTAGATGGCCATGATCGGGCCCAGGCCCATCGACACGGTCGGGAACTGCCAGAAGTCCGGCATCAGCCACGGGTGCGGGTACGACGAGATGCCCTTGCCGTCCACTTCCTGGCGGAAGTTGTCCAGTTGCTCGGTCGTCAGGCGGCCCAGCAGGAAGGCGCGCGAATACACGCCCGGAGCCGAGTGGCCCTGCACGAAGACGAGGTCGCCGCCGCTCTGTTCCGAGGGCGCGCGCCAGAAGTGGTTGTAGCCCACGTCATAGAGCGTCGCCGCCGAGGCGAACGAGGAAATGTGGCCGCCGACGTTGGTGTGCTTGTTGGCGCGCAGCACCATGGCCATGGCGTTCCAGCGCGTGTACGAGCGGATACGGTGCTCCACGTCCTGGTCGCCGGGAATGCGGGCCTGCAGTTCCACCGGGATCGTATTGATATACGGGGTCTCGGCGTGGAACGGCTGCGTCACGCCATTCACGCGTGCGTATTCGATCTGCTTGTCGATCAGGAAGGCCGCGCGTTCGGCGCCTTCCGCCTTCAGGACGCCCTGCAGGGCATCCAGCCATTCATGCGTTTCCTGGGGATCTGCGTCGTTGGCGCTGCTGGCGCCGAGGATCTGCTCTGGTACAGCGGACATGACTGTCTCCTGGTGAATTCCTGCCCCGGGTGTCCGCCACGGTATGGCGGGAGACCGGTTGGCTCGGTCTGACGATTCTGACGCGTGCGGCGGAACGCTATTCTTGCCCTGGCATCGGTTCTGGCCAGTGCCCGGATCCTCTCGTGGGTGCTTTCGCCCGGATCTCGGCTTCGGCAAACGCATGGCGCCCGCCCGCATTTATTCGGTCGAAGCGATTCTATGGAAGCACAGCAACGGCTGACAAGCGAAATTTTCAGATTACGAAGTCATTTTTTATAATGCGGAATATTGCGGCAGCGCACCAGAAAGCGTCGCTGCAACCGGTTTTCCGACCTCCAGGCATCGCCTTCTATCCCTTGTGGCGAATAGGCGGTTTCCCCAAGCGACGCACCGCAATAATCTCGATACACTGGCCGGTCAGCCGTTAATCCCTTATGCAGTTCCTCAACCGAATCCTCTCCGGCCTACGCACGGCTATCCTGCCTTCCGGCGCCGCCGACGCGGCAGGCGAATCCGTCACTGGCGCCTCCCCGCACCCTGCCCGTCATGCCGGCACGCACGCCGATCACGGCGCGGATGTCATCGACCATGGCGACACCACCGAGCCGCTGGCGCCAGCCCCGCGCCGGCTCTGGATCCTGCGCTGGCGCAACCTGGTGGCGACGAGCTGGTTTATGTTCATCCCGCTCGTGGCCATCGTGCTGTTCACGGTGGCGATGGGCGTCATCCTATGGTCGCTGCACGAAACCGAGCGGCAGCAGCAGCGCGACGCGCTGTACCGCGATGCCGCCTGGGCCCAGCAACGCGTGCGGCTCTCGCTGCTGAGCAACCAGGACCAGATGGCCTCGCTGGCGCGCGACATCGCTGCCGCGCAGCTGGACCAAGGTGCGTACCGGACCGCCGCGCAGGAGATTCTGCGCGAGAACCCAGAGATCGTCTTCGTCAACTGGCTGGACGCCACCCGTAAGGGGCGCTGGTCGCTGCCGTCCACGTCCGAGTTCGCCGGCCGCCTCCGGGAAACGGTGGACAAGCCACTGGAGCCGGAGGTACTCGATACCTTCGACGCCGCCCGCGAGACGCAGCGCGTGGTCTACTCCCGGCCGCTGACCAACGACCGCGGCGACAGCTTCATGCTTATGGAAGTACCCATCGTCCGCGACAACGAGTTTCTGGGCACGCTGGGCGCGCTCTACTCGATCAACGGCATCCTGACCCATCTGCTGCCGCCAGAGCTGACGGAGCGCTACCGCTTTTCTCTGATCGACAAGAACAACCAGACGCGCGCGAGTACATCCGTGCGGCCTGTGCCGGGCAACGCGCTGTCGTACGAAGTGCTTCTCGATCCGCCGGGTCATTCGCTGTCGCTGCGCGCCGACGCCTATCCGCCGCCGTCCAACCTGCCCAACAACATGCTGTTGTGGCTGGTGGTGGGGCTGTCGTGTTTCCTGCTCTGGAGCCTGTGGAGCATGTGGCGGCACACCAGCCGCCGCTCCGAGGCGCAGCGCGCGCTACTGGCCGAGACATCGTTCCGGCGAGCGATGGAGAACTCGATGCTGATCGGGCTCCGTGCGCTGGACCTCAACGGCCGTATCACCTATGTGAACCCTGCGTTCTGCCGCATGACCGGCTGGACCGAGGCCGATCTCGTGGGCCGCGTGCCGCCCTTCCCCTACTGGCCGCCCAATGACCAGCAGGAGATGCAGAAGCAGATCGACCTGACGCTCCAGGGCAAGTCGCCCGCCACCGGCTACGAGATGCGCGTGATGCGCCGGGATGGCAGCAGCTTCTTCGCCCGGATGTACGTCTCCCCACTGGTGGACAGCCGGGGTCGCCATACCGGCTGGATGAGCTCGATGACGGACATCACCGAGCCCAAGCGCGCCCGCGAGGAACTGGCCGCCGCGCACGATCGCTTCACTACCGTGCTGGAGAGCCTGGACGCCGCCGTGTCCGTGCTGGCCACCGACAAGGCCGAACTGCTGTTCGCCAACCGCTACTACCGCCAATTGTTCGGCTGGGAGGCGGAAGGACACCTGAAACTGGCCGGCGACGATTTCGACAAGGACCAGATGTCGAGCGACAACACCGACTTTGTCGATGCGTACGCCGGCCTGCCCGCCTCGGAACTGATGCCGTACGCCTCGGACGCGCGTGAAGTGTTCGTGCCGGACATGCAAAAGTGGTTCGAAGTCCGCCGCCGCTACATTCAGTGGGTGGACGGCCACCTGGCGCAGATGCAGATTGCCACCGACATCACGGTCCGCAAGGCAGCCGAGGAAATGGCGCGGCAGCACGAGGAACGCATCCAGTTCACGAGCCGCCTGACGACGATGGGCGAGATGGCATCATCGCTGGCGCACGAACTGAACCAGCCGCTGGCGGCCATCAATAACTACTGCATGGGCGCCGTGGCGCGCCTGCACTCGGGCCGCAGCACGCCCGAAGACCTGATTCCGGTGCTGGAGAAGACCTCCGCACAAGCAGTGCGCGCCGGGACGATCATCAGCCGTATCCGCGGTTTCGTGAAGCGTAGCCAGCCGCAACGGCGGGAAGCCGCGCTGCACGACATCGTGGCCGACGCCGTAGGACTGGCCGATCTGGAAGCCGCGCGCCGCCGCGTGACCATCCTGACCCGCCTGCCCGCCCCGCCGCTGATGCTCTACGTCGATCCGGTGCTGATCGAACAGGTGCTGGTCAATCTGCTCAAGAATGCCGTGGAAGCCATGGCCGGCCTGCCCGCGATGCGCGCCACCGGTGTGGTCCGCTTGCATGCCCGCATCGAAAACGTTGAGTTTGGTCAATGTTGCTGCATCGACGTCATCGACCAGGGCCCGGGCGTGGACGAAGCCACCAAGGAGCGCCTGTTCGAGCCGTTCTTCAGTACGAAGTCCGACGGCATGGGCATGGGCCTGAACATCTGCCGTTCGATCATTGAGTCGCACCAGGGACGCCTCTGGGTTGAAAACAATGTGGACGGGATCGGCTGTACGTTTAAAATCACGCTGCCACTGCAATCGGCGCTAACCGAACAGTAACGGGAGCATCCCTGGCATGCCGGACGACCCTCTGCCGCGGGGCATCGGGAGGCCGTCCGGACTTTGATCCGCCGGGGGTGTTGCGCGCCGCCGCATGCAGTTACACTTCGTTGCAAACGACTTTGCCCCAGGAGACTTCATGACCGCAACGCCCAGCCCCACGCCGCATCGTGGCGAGACCGTCTATATCGTCGATGACGATGAAGCGATGCGTGACTCGCTGACCTGGCTGCTGGAGGGCAACGGCTATCAGGTGCGCAGCTTCAACAGCGCCGAGCAGTTCCTCTCCGCCTACGACACGAATGCCGTGTCCTGCCTGATCCTCGACGTGCGCATGCCCGGCATGAGCGGCCCCGAGCTGCAGGAGCGCATGATCGCCGAGAACATCGAGATCCCGATCGTCTTCATCACCGGCCACGGCGATGTGCCGATGGCGGTCTCCACGATGAAGAAAGGCGCCATCGACTTCATCGAGAAGCCGTTCGACGAATCCGAACTGCGCGCGCTGGTGGAGCGCATGCTGCTGAAGGCCCGCTCGGACCACTCCACCGCCCGCGAACAGCGCGCCGCCAAGGACCTCCTCGGCAAGCTGACCACGCGCGAGCAACAGGTGCTGGAGCGCATCGTGGCCGGCCGCCTGAACAAGCAGATCGCCGACGATCTGGGTATTTCCATCAAGACCGTGGAGGCGCACCGCGCCAACATCATGGAAAAGCTCAACGTCAACACGGTGGCGGACCTGCTGAGACTGGCGTTGTCGCGGAACGCCTGATTCTTGTTCCCTGCTGCATGTTTGCTCCCCTCTCCCGCACAGCGGGAGAGGGGAGCCGGTTTAGAAGCGGTTTCGGCTTCGACTACCTCCCCCTCAAATACTCCCCTTCATCAAACGTCACCAGCCACTGCGGCCGGTAGACGACAAAAATCGCGACCAGCATCCCCGTCAGGAACGCCTCGCCAAACGCGATGATGACCGCGCCGGTCAGGCTGTCGGCCAGTCCGAGTCCACCCTGGGCCACGCCCATCCGCACTTGCCAGATCGCGCGCAAGCCGCCAGCCACCACGGCCGCGACCAGAGCGCTGAAATACCCGTGCCCGAGAATGAACACGAAGGGATGTCGCGGCACCCACCGCCGTAGCGCGGCCTGCAGCGCTGCCGTGAGCGCACCCGGCACCAGCGCCATCCAGAAGAAGCGCGGCCCCAGCGACACCCAGTCGATCTGCGCCCAGCCTCTCCCCGACAGGTAGGCCAGTCCCAGCAGCGACACCACATCCACGATCGCCAGCGTCACCATCGCCAACGGCAGGCCGAACATCGTGACTGCCAGCGAGGCGCCCATCAACTGGATCACCACGCCCTCACCCACGGTTGCGCGCGCAGACCACAGCAGCGTCAGGAAAACCAGCGACCCTAGCCACGCGTGCTGGAGCGCTTCCCGGCGCAAGGTCAGCCACGGACGCTGCACCAGCGCCCAGAACAGCACCCCGACGCCCAGCGTCGGGAGCGGCCAGGTTGCAAGGAACGCCAGAATTGAAGATTCTTCGATGTGCATAACCGGATGCTAGCAGCGAGGGTCCAAGCGCTGCTTGCACGTGATCAAGCCCGCCGGGAGGCCTTCGCCCCGCCATGGAACCTTTATAATCGCGGTTTCGCGCCGTCGCCCCCGGCCCGGCGCCCGCCTTTCCAGTCATTCCCGCTACGAATCCCATGTCCGCACAACTGATCGACGGTAACGCCCTCGCCAAACAAATCCGCGCCGAAGCCGCCCAGCGCGCCGCCCGCCTGACCGCCGCCGGCCACCAACCCGGCCTCGCCGTCGTGCTGGTGGGCGAAGACCCGGCCAGCCAGGTCTACGTGCGCAACAAGGTGAAGGCCTGCGAGGACAACGGTTTCCACTCGTCGCTGGACCGTTATCCGGCCGACCTGTCGGAAGCGGACCTGCTGGCGCGCATCGACGCGCTGAACAATGACCCGAAGATCCACGGCATCCTGGTGCAACTGCCGCTGCCGAAGCACATCGACAGCCACAAGGTCCTGGAAGCCATCGCCCCGGAAAAGGACGTGGACGGTTTCCACGTGGCCAATGCCGGTGCGCTGATGACCGGCGCCCCGCTGTTCCGCCCCTGCACGCCGTACGGCTGCATGAAGATGCTGGAATCGGTGCAGTTCCCGCTGCGCGGCGCCAATGCCGTGGTGGTGGGCGCGTCGAACATCGTCGGCAAGCCGATGGCGATGATGCTGCTGCAAGCTGGCGCCACGGTCACCATCTGCAACAGCAAGACGCGCGACCTCGCCGCCCATACCCGTAACGCCGATGTCATCGTGGCCGCCGTGGGCCGCCGCAACATCATCACCGCCGACATGGTCAAGCCGGGCGCCGCCGTGATCGACGTTGGCATGAATCGCGACGATGCCGGCAAGCTGTGCGGCGATGTGGACTTCGCCGGCGTGCGCGAGGTGGCTGGCTACATCACCCCAGTGCCGGGTGGCGTGGGTCCCATGACGATCACGATGCTGCTGATCAACACGCTGGAATCCGCCGAACGCGTAGCCGGACTGGCCTGAAGCACGCCCGGATGGCGCTTCAATCGCGCCGATAGCAAAGTCGTACTGGATATTTGGCCTCAAAGGCCTCATCTTGCACAGGTAACGTGCCGCGCCACCTCCCCTTCGCGCGGCACACCAAGCCGGGAATTGCCATGACTGATACCACCGACCGCGCCAACAACCCGTTACTCGATTTCTCCGATCTCCCGCGCTTTGCCGAGATCCGCCCCGAGCACATCGCCCCCGCGCTGGACGTGCTGCTGGCCCAGGCCCAGGCCGCCGTCGACCGCGCCGAAGACCCGGCCACGCCAGCCACCTGGCTCAGCGCCGTCGAAGCGCTCGAAACTGCCACCGAACCGCTGGGCCGTGCCTGGGGCGTGGTCGGCCACCTGAGCGCCGTGGCCGACACACCCGAACTGCGCAAGGCGCACACCGACAATCTGCCCCGCATGACCGAATTCTGGTCGTCGCTGGGACAAAGCCTGGCGCTGTATGAGAAGTACAAGGCCGTGGCCGCCGGCCCCGAGTTCGCCGGACTGTCGCCGGCCCGCAAGCAGTTGCTGGAAAACGAACTGCGCGGCTTCCGTCTGGGCGGTGCGGAACTGGCTGAAGACCGCAAGCCGCGCTTCGCCGAAATCCAGGACGAGCAGGCCCAACTGTCCAAGGCATTCTCGGACCATGTGCTAGACGCCACCAACGCCTACGCACTCCATATCGAGGATGGCGCACGACTGGCCGGCATTCCCGCCGATGCGCAGGAAGCCGCGAAGCTGGCCGCCGAGAAGGACGGCAAGCCGGGATACAAGTTCACGCTGCACTTCCCTTCGTACTTCCCGGTGCTGCAGTACGCCGACGACCGCGCACTGCGCCGGACGATGTACGAGGCCAGCGTCACGCGCGCGTCCGAACTCGGGCCCCAGTACAACCAGGGCCAGGCCGACTGGGACAACACCACGAACATGCGTGACCAACTGGCCCTGCGCCGGGAAGAAGCGCAGATGCTGGGCTATGCCAACTATGGCGAAGTCTCGCTCGTGCCGAAGATGGCCGAGTCTCCTGCCGACGTGCTGAAGTTCCTCGACGAACTCGCCGTCAAGGCCCGCCCGTACGCCGAAGGCGACTGGAAGGAACTGCAGCAGTTTGCAGCCTCCGAACTGGGCCTCGACAAGATCGAGCCGTGGGACGTGGCCTATGCCTCGGAAAAGCTGCGCCAGAAGCGTTATGCTTTCTCCGATGACGAGGTGAAGCAGTACTTCCAGGAGCCGAAGGTACTGGAAGGCTTGTTTGGCGTGGTCGAGAAGCTGTTCTCGGTCAGTATCCAGCCGGATACGGCCCAGACCTGGCATCCGTCGGTGCGCTTCTTCCGCGTGGTGTCGCCGCAGGGCGCCCTGCTGGCGCAGTTCTACATCGATCTTTACGCACGCGAAGGCAAGCGTGGCGGCGCGTGGATGGACGATGCGCGTGGCCGCAAGGAACGTGACAACGGCACGGTGCAAACGCCAGTGGCCTACCTGACCTGCAACTTCACGGCGCCGGTCGGTGGCAAGCCCGCACTGTTCACGCACGACGAAGTCATCACGCTGTTCCACGAGTTCGGCCACGGCCTGCATCACATGCTGACGCAGGTGGGCGACCTCGGCGTGTCAGGCATCAATGGCGTGGAATGGGATGCCGTGGAGCTGCCGTCGCAGTTCATGGAGAACTTCTGCTGGGAATACGAGGTGCTGGAAACCATGACGGCCCATGTGGAGACCGGCGCGCCGCTGCCGCGCGTGCTGTTCGACCGCATGCTGGCTGCGAAGAACTTCCAGAACGGCATGATGACGCTGCGCCAGATCGTGTACTCGTCGTTCGACATGCATCTGCACACCGATTACGATCCGCAAGGTCCGGTATCGGTGCTGGAACTGTCGCGCCAGATCAACGACAGCAAGCATGTGGTGCCGCAGTCGGCGCTGTCGCGCTGGCCGAACACGTTCAGCCACGTTTTTGCGGGCGGCTATGCGGCGGGTTACTACAGCTACAAGTGGGCCGAGGTGCTGTCCGCCGACGTCTACGCCGCGTTCGAAGAAGCCAGTAACCTGTCCGGCAGCGTGCTCGATAGCGATGTGGGCGAGCGGTATCGCCGCGAGATCCTGTCGGTGGGCGGCAGCCGCCCGGCGATGGAATCGTTCGTGGCGTTCCGCGGCCGCGCACCGCAGATCGACGCGCTGCTGCGGCACGGCGGCATGGCCGAGACGGCGGCAGCCACGGCCTGATCCCCGCCAACGGGCCCCCGGCACATGGACCTTCCTTTCCCGATTCGCAAGGAATGTCCGCCGGGCGCCTGCGTCTGCAACCGAGAGGTATTGCTGGCCGATCCTTCAGCGGATCGGCGTATCCTGCAACTGACACAGCAGGAAGAAAAGAAGCTCGTCGAACGGCTGGAAAACATCGCAACCCTCGACGAGTTGCAGCGCATGCAGGCCAGGATGCGCGACCTGCTCGGCATGGAAATCTCGATCACGCCCAGTGACAACGTGGTGCGCACCACGCGTGGCTTTCGGATCGAGATGGCCGATCAGCCAGGTCTGTGCCGCAAGACGCGGCAGGCCATTCCGGCTGCGATCCGGCGCAGCATGGACACGCATCCGGAAATCGCTTTCGCTATCCTGAACCAGCGCGACCTGCTGGGCGGTTAGCATGCTGTCCGGCCCGGACCACCCCAAAGAAAAACGACAGAGCTACACATGAGAATCGCGAGCTGGAACGTCAACTCCCTGAAAGTGCGCCTGCCCCAGGTCCTGCAATGGCTTGCCGCGCAGGACGCCGCCGGCACGCCGGTCGATGCGCTGTGCTTGCAGGAATTGAAGCTCCCCGACGACAAGTACCCGCTGGCCGAGCTTGAAGCTGCCGGCTTCCACAGCATCTACACGGGCCAGAAGACCTATAACGGCGTGGCCATTGTGGCGCGCGACGGCACCATGCCGGCGCCCACCGACGTGGTGCGCAACATTCCCGGTTACGAGGACGCACAGCAGCGCGTGGTGGCCGGCACCTACGGCGACGTGCGGCTTATCAGCGCGTACTTCCCGAACGGCCAGTCTCTCGAATCCGACAAGTTCGTCTACAAGCTCGACTGGCTCAAGGCGATGACCGACTGGCTGCGCGCCGAGATGGTCAAGTATCCGAAGCTCGCACTGCTGGGCGATTTCAACATCGCGCCCGAAGACCGCGACGTCCATGACCCCGCCAAGTGGGAAGGCCAGAATCTGGTCTCACCGCAGGAGCGCGACGCGTTCAAGGCGCTGATCGCGATGGGGTTCGTCGATTCGTTCCGCATGTTCGAGCAGCCCGAGAAAACGTTTTCGTGGTGGGATTACCGGATGATGGGTTTCCGCCGCAACGCGGGCCTGCGCATCGACCATATCCTCCTCTCCCCCGCGCTGGCGGCGCATTGCAGCACCTGCCTGATCGACAAGGAACCGCGCCGCTGGGAGCAGCCGTCCGACCATACGCCGGTGGTGGCCTCGCTCGACCTCGGCTGATCGATGATCGTTGCTGCCCGCCCCCCTGCCCTGCAGCGCTGGTTCCCGTGGACGCGGCGTATCACCCCGCTGACGCTGCGCGCCGATGTCATCGCCGGACTACTCGGCGCCGTGCTGGTGCTGCCGCAGGGCGTGGCCTTTGCCACGCTGGCGGGCCTGCCGCCGCAATACGGCATCTACACCGCCGTGGTGCCTTGCATCGTCGCAGCGCTGTTCGGATCGAGCTGGCACGTGATGTCGGGGCCGACCAACGCCAACTCGCTCGCACTGTTCGCGATGCTGAGCCCGGTGGCATTTGCGGGCAGTCCGGCCTATATCGCGCTGGCGCTGGCCGTGACGATGCTCGTCGGCATCCTGCAGCTGGCAGTGGGCGCCCTGCGGCTCGGGTCACTGGCCAATTTCATCTCGCCATCGGTGCTGCTCGGCTTCACCTGCGGCGCGGCCACGCTGATCGGACTCTACGCGCTGAAGGACCTGTTCGGCCTGGCCGTGCCCACGGGAACCAGCGCGTTCGGCGTGGTGCGTTTCCTGTTCGACAACTTCGATACGATCAATGGCAGTGCGTTGATCGTCGGTGCCGTGACGCTGGCGGTGACAGTTGGCATCAAGCGTGTGTCGCGCCGGCTTCCGTTCATGCTGCTGGGGCTGCTGGCCGGCTTCGGCACCGCGATGGTGCTCAACCATAGCGGCTGGAGCCTCGCGCAGCACGTCAACGTGGTTGGCCCCATCCCGGCCGCCATTCCGCCGTTCCACGTCCCCGATATCAATTGGCGCACCGTGCCGGACCTGCTTGGCATCGCCGCCGCACTGACCATCGTCGCGCTGGGCCAGTCGATCTCGATCGCCAAGGCGGTGGCGCTGCGCTCGGGCCAGCATATCGACGCGAACCGCGAGTTCATTGGCCAGGGCCTGTCGAATATCGCGGGCGGACTGTTCTCGGGTTATATCTCCTGCGGCTCGCTGAACCGGTCGATGCCGAACTTCGAGGCGGGCGCGCAGACACCGCTCGCCAGCGTCTTCTCGGCGTTGCTGCTGGTGGTGCTGGTGATGGTCAGCGCGCCGCTGCTCGCACAGATTCCGCTGGCGGCCATCGCGGCCATGCTGCTGCTCGTGGCATGGGGCCTCTTCGACTTCCAGCGCCTGCGCCGTATAGCGCGGTTGTCGCGTACGGAGTTCGCGATTGCAGTAGGCACGTTCTTGGCCACGCTCGTCATCCGCCTGGAAATGGCGGTGCTGCTTGGCACGATCCTGTCGCTGGTGGCGTACCTGTATCGCACTGCGCGCCCCGCCGTGCGCAGTCTCGTACCCGATGCGGATGATCCGGGCCGACGCTTCACACCGCTGGACGAGCTACGTCGTCCGCAGCCGGAATGTCCGCAGTTGAAATTGCTGCGCATGGAAGGCGCGATCTATTTCGGCGCGGTGCAATACGTGACGGACCGCCTGCATTGGCTACGCACGGTCGACTCCGAACAGAAGCATCTGCTGGCGATGACCAAGAGCATGAACTTCATCGACCTCGCTGGCGCCGAGATGTGGGAAGCGGAGTTGACCGAACGGCGCGCCGAGGGCGGCGACCTCTACTTCCATCGGCCGCGCACGCAAGTGCTCGACACGTGGAAACAGACTGGCTTTATCGACAAGCTGGGCCAGGACCATATCTTCCCGACCAAGCGGCAGGCACTCCACACGATCATCGAAACCCTTTCACCGGAAATATGCGCACAGTGCCATGTGCGCATCTTCGAAGAGTGCGCGGGGCGTCCCGGTGCCGCGAACCATCGCGCAGCAACGGACACGACTCATCCTGCCTGAGCGGCAATCGGGATCGAAACAACCGGACGGAAAGTACTACGAGAAGTACTACGAGAAGGTGTTACGAACTTCAGTAGGCTTGTAGCGCGCCGGCCGGCCTGTCGTGACAACAGGACCGGAACCGGCGGCGGAGGGTTGCTGCCGTCGGTCGGTCCTTAGACCGGCGCCACGTGCGCGCGCTTGACCACGACCGGCTGGGGCACGCCCTGCTCGATCAGCACCACGGCCGCGCGTTCGATCGTGTCACGACCGGCGCGGAACGCCTCTTCCAGCGACAACACCTGGTCGGCACTGAAGCCTTCCCAGAGCGCTTCGCGTGTTACCACGCAGGTCACGTGCTCACCATTGACCACCGCATGAAACAGCAAACCCTCATTGTTGATGTCGTAGCGGTCTTGCTCTTGGAATTTGATTTCCATCATCACAGCCCTCCATATGCAAGTGGAGAAGCATCCTAACATGGCTTTGCGGAAATCGTCTGTGATCCCCTGCACCATGCATGCCGAATGCGATTCGTCTCAATCATCGCGCGCCTGGCAGTACGTTCCGCGAACACTGCCACATCAGACCGCGATGACACGAGCATGACGGACCCATGTGTCAGCGTGATGTGCCTGTCGGATTGTCCATCGAATCGCTGATTCCACCGATCACGTCGGCATTGCCACGCGCCGCGAAAACCCGCTTTTCAGCGCGATGCACGAAACGTTTGACAAGCGTAAAAATCCTGCTAGAATCTCGGTCTTCGTCGGGGCGTTAGCTCAGTTGGTAGAGCAGCGGACTCTTAATCCGTAGGTCGAGTGTTCGAGTCACTCACGCCCCACCAGACACAAGAAAGGCCGGATGCAGCGATGCTTCCGGCCTTTTGCTTTTGCGCCGCACTCCGCTTTTGCGCCGCATTCCAGCGCGGCCTTCGCGAGGCGCGCGCTCATGCGCCCCGCTCATCAAAACCCGATCAAACCCCTGCCTGCTGCGCGCGCTCGAACAACATGCGCGCCAGACGCCGGTGATCGGCCAGTACATTCGGCAGGTCGGCGGTCAGCAGCACACCATCGCGCACCACGGGACGTCCGTTGATGATGCTCGTCGACACGTTGGCCGGCGTGCAGAATACAAGCGCCGCCACGGGGTCATGACCTGCACCGGCAAACCCCACGCCCGACATATCGAACGCAACGATGTCCGCCGACATGCCCGGCGCCAGCGCGCCGATATCGTCACGGTTCAGCACACGGGCACCGCCCAGCGTGGCAATCTCCAGCGCCTCGCGTGCGCTCATCGCAGCCGGCCCAAACCCCACGCGCTGCAGCAGCATGGCCTGACGCGCCTCGCCAAGCATGTGCGCGCCATCGTTCGATGCACTGCCATCCACGCCCAGCCCCACCGGCACCCCGGCATCGCGCATCCGACGGATAGGCGCGATGCCTGAAGCCAGCCGCATGTTCGAGCACGGGCAATGCGCCACGCCCGTGCCCGTGCGCGCGAACAGCGCCACGCCCTCCTCGTCGAGCTTCACGCAGTGCGCATGCCAGACGTCATGCCCGACCCAGCCCAGGTCTTCCGCATACTGCGCCGGCGTCATGCCGAACTTCTCGCGCGAGTAGGCGATGTCGTTGTCGTTCTCCGCCAGGTGCGTGTGCAGGGACACGCCATAGTGCCGCGCCATCACCGCCGACTCGCGCATCAGGTCACGCGACACCGAGAATGGCGAGCACGGCGCCAGCACTACGCGCAGCATGGCGTGACGCGAGGCATCGTGATATTGCTCGACGAGCCGCTGGCTGTCGCGCAGGATCGCCGGCTCGGTCTCCACCACCACGTCCGGCGGCAGGCCACCCTGACTGCGGCCCACGCTCATCGATCCGCGCGCCGCATGAAAACGCATCCCGATCTGTTGGGCGGCCTCGATCGAATCGTCGAGCCGGGAGCCGTTCGGAAAGAGATAAAGATGATCGCTCGTGGTCGTGCAGCCGGACAGCATCAGTTCGGCCATCGCGGTCTGCGTGGACACGCGGATCATCTCCGGCGTCAGGTGCGCCCAGATCATGTAGAGGTTGGTCAGCCAGCCGAACAGCTCGGCATCCTGCGCGGCAGGCACGGCACGCGTCAGGCTCTGGTACATGTGATGGTGCGTGTTGACCAGGCCCGGCGTCACCACATGGCCGCGCATGTCGATGACTTCGGCACTGCCGTCGTCGATCAGGCGACGATATTGCTCGGGCAGTTCGGCGGTTGGCCCCACCCATTCGATGGCCGGGCCGTTGGCGACGAGCGCCCCATCGGCAATCTCGCGACGCTGGGCGTCCATGGTGACCAGTACGTCGGCGTGCTGGAGGATCAGGGTCATGGCGGGTCGTCTCGCGTATCGGTTGTGAACGAGGCCAAGTCTACTTGCCGCTTGCGCAGCACCCCAAGCGCAGAATTTCGCGTGAGGTGTGCGCAAAATGTGCACACCCAAAACTTCATTCGCCTACCGGAACAGGTTGGCCAGCGTCGACGACATCGCCTCAGCCATCAACTCGGCGGCAGGCGTTAGCGGACCCTTGCCACGTGCCACGAGCCGCAGCGTCTGCCGCTGCAGGCCAGCCTCTTGCAGCGGCACGAACACCACCGCGCCACGCGCGCGGTCGTCCATCACATCGAGGGGATTGAGCAGCGCCACGCCGGCGCCCGCCGCCACAAGTCGCTGGATCAGCACGACCGACGTGGATTCCACCGCCGGTGCCACCTCGATCGATTCCCGCGCGAATGCGTCATCCACCAAAGCCCGGATCGACAGCGACGGTGCGGGCAGAATCAGCGGATAGCCGGCGCACTCGGCCAGCCGCGCGGAAGGCTGCGCCGCCAGCGGATGCCCAGGCGCCACCACGGCACCGATCGACCATTCGCGACTGGCCAGCACGCGGAAAGCCGCCATTTCGGGAAGATCGTAGCCAAGTCCGAGATCGGCATCGCCCTGCTCCACCGCTGCGACGATGCCGCCCACTGGCAGGTCCGCCACGCGCACGACGATGCCCGGATGATGCTGCCGAAAATCGTGAACCAGCGAAGGCATCAGCGCGCCGGCGAGACCCGAGGTGGTGGCCACCGTGACCATGCCGCGCCGCGCACCCTTGATTTCGGCCACGCGCGCCTGGAGGGCGTCGTGCTCGCGCAAGGTCTGCCGCACATGCGCCAGCACCATCTCGCCGAGCGGCGTCAGTTGCAGGCGTCGGTTGATGCGATCGAACAGCGGCGCACCGAGCGATGCCTCCAGATCAAGGATCTGCCGGTTGATAGCCGTGGGCGCAACATGGAGGATTTCCGCCGCGCGCCGGATCGATCCGCGCCGGACAACCTCGTCGAGATAGCGAAGCACGCGCGCATGCATGGCAGCAGGTATCGGGTCAGTTCGGGACGCGCGCATTGTAAGCCGCACGAACCTTTTTCGAGAAAAACGCAAAAGGGGCTTGCGCGATACCCTTTGCCTTGCTAGAATCTCTTTCTTCGTTGGGGCGTTAGCTCAGTTGGTAGAGCAGCGGACTCTTAATCCGTAGGTCGAGTGTTCGAGTCACTCACGCCCCACCAGCAAATTCCAGAAAGCCCGAAGCCCTCAAAAGCTTCGGGCTTTTCTCATTGCGGCGCACGCCTCTGCCGTCCTTTCCGCACCCGCTTCCACTGGTCGTCGGACCTCCACGGGTTCCCCCCAATTTCGCGGCGCCACCCTTTCGGGGTTGAATGCTCATCGACGCACATGACGGAACGAAGTTCCGTATTGCGGAACTTAGAAGAGCAACACCCTCGGAGGAGCATCTCTTGAAAGCAGTTCTGAAAGCGGGCGCCCTGGGCGCCCTCGCGGCGCTCGGCCTGATGCAGGCCAGCCTGGTCCACGCACAGTCATATCCGAACAAGCCTATCCGCCTGATCGTGCCATTTGCCGCAGGCGGCACCACCGATATCGTTGGCCGCGCCGTATCCGACGCGCTTGGCCGTGAACTGGGCCAGCCCGTCGTCGTGGAGAACCGCGGCGGTGGCGGCGGTGCGATTGGCGCGGATGCACTGGCCAAGTCCGCACCGGACGGCTACACGCTGGGCATCGCTACGGTCAGCACCATGGCCACGAACCCGGCTACCAACGCCAAGAATCCTTACGACCCATTGAAGGACTTCGCGCCGATCACGAACCTTGTGAACGTGCCGAATGTGCTGACGGTCAACCCGAAGGTACCGGCCAAGAACCTCAAGGAGTTCATCGCGCTGTTGAAGGCGAATCCGGGCAAGTACAGCTACGCCTCAGCCGGCAAGGGCAGCATTTCGCATCTGGATGGCGAACTGTTCAAGTTCATCACCAAGTCCGATATGGTCCACATCCCGTACCGCGGATCGGGTCCGGCGCTGAACGACACGCTGGCCGGCCAGGTCAACGCGCAGTTCGACAACCTGCCGTCGTCGATGCCCTTCATCCAGAGCGACAAGCTGCGCGCGCTGGCCGTGGCCGCGCCCAAGCGCGTCGAAGGCCTGCCCAACGTACCGACCTTCGCCGAGGAAGGCATGAAGGACATGAACAACATGGCCTGGTACGGCCTGGTGGCACCGGCAGGTACGCCGCCGGCTATCGTCGCCAAGGTCCACGATGCGGCCATCAAGGCGCTGCAGGACCCGGCCGTGAAGAAACGCCTGCATGACGCGGGCGCTTACCCGGACGGCAACACCTCGCAGCAGTACGCCGCCCAGATCAAGCGCGAGCTGGAACTGCGCAAGAAGATTGCAACGGACCAGAACATCACGCTGGAGTGATGTCCGCTTAACCGGTTACGTGGTGTCCGCGCCGCCTGAGTATCCCCACTACAACATTCGGTCGGCGGACCGCCACGAACCCCGGTACAGTATCGGTATCGGTTTCCCGCGTTTCTATAGGCCGGAAAACATCCCGGCCGTCACCTGTGAGGATGATGATGCTGAAGAAGACTGTACCGGCCCTGATCGTTGCGGCCCTGACTGCCGTCGGCGCCGTGCAACTGGCCCACGCGCAGAAGAACTACACCGAAGGCGGCGATCTTTACAGCGGCAGCCGTTCCAAGGACAAAGCCAATCCGAACCAGAACCCGGCCAAGTCCGGCAAGTTCGACCCGTACACCGACGGCGCCAAGAAATCGACGCGCTCGGACCTGACGCCGCGCAAGGCCGATCCGTACACCGATGGCGCCAGGGGCGGCACCCGCGACCCGTACCTCGACGGCGCGCGCACGGGCAAGCCTGATCCGTACACGGACGGTGCCAAGACCGGCAAGGCTGACCCCTATACGGACGGCGCCAAGAAGCAATAAGCACACGCCGGGCAACCGCCCGGATCGCTGCATCGATCGAATGGCCCCTGCGCTCGCGCCGGGGCCATTTCTTTTTGCATGAGATCGATGCAGCGCACCGTCAGGCACCTTTCGTCACCTCGTCCAAAAGATTGACTAGGACATACCCGATCTGTCATGCAATTGTCTCGACATTACTGCTAGTGTTGCGCCTACTGATTTTTTGTCGTTCCGCGACCGGCCCGGATGAGGCTGGCGCCCATGCCGCCCGGGCCGGCCAATGCACCGGCCCAAGAAGTGTCAGGCGGCAAACCCTAATACGGGAGACCTGAGCCAATGCAGCCAAAAGCACTCGAAATTCACGAACCTGTGGTGATGTCGCTGGTGGATGCGGTCACCGCATGGCAGACCGCGCTGGATCGCACCCTGAACGTCTCGGGGCTGAGCTATCCGAAATGGCTGCTGCTCCGCGCCATCCGCCAGAACGAATTCACGCGTGGACAGCCTTGCGCCGGCGCCATCTTCCTGGATGTGCCGCAAACCGAGCGCCTGCTGCGCGAATTGCATGCCGACGGCTGGATCGAATTTCCGATCGACGATGCCCCGCAGATCTCCCCCGCAGCCAAACCGCAGATTGAACGTGCGGCGCGTGCTGTGCGTGCGCTGCATTCCGTATCGGTCTGTGATCTGAGCGCAGCCGAGCGCGCGGCACTCAGCAGCCTGCTGCATCGCATGACCGGCACGCTGGACGATCACGCAGCCCGGCACGCGCGCCATGCGGCATGGGATCACCATCCGATGTCGATCGTCGTGCCCGACGAGCCTGCCCACGGTAGCCGCCACGCACTGGCTGCCTGACTTCACGGCTTCCTGCTGCACCGCGACGCCCCGCCACTGTGCGGGGCGTCGCCGTTTTGTCGCCCGGCGGACGTAAATCTTTCCTACAGTGTGAGAGCACCGGCACATGACCGGGCACTACCGTGGAGAAATTCATGCCCCCGGAAAACGAAGAAAAGGTTGCGCAACTGCTCGATGATCTGGTCGCCTTTGCGCGGGAGCGCCTGCCAGCGGCCACCTTCGAGATTGTCGAGCCATTGCTGCGCCATTACTACGACCTGGCCGATGCCGAGGATCTCCTCGCGCGCAACGTGGCCGATCTGTACGGTGCCGTGATGGCGCACTGGCAGACCGCGCAGAAGTTTGTGCCTGGCACGGCGCGGCTGCGCGTCTATAACCCGAATTTCGAAGAACACGGCTGGCACTCCGACCATACGATCATCGAGATCGTGAACGACGACATGCCGTTCCTCGTCGACTCGGTGGCTATGGAGATCAACCGGCACGGCATGACACTGCATTCGGCCATCCACCCCGTGTTTCGCGTCTGCCGCGATGGCCGGGGCGCCATCGAGAGCCTGGGACTCGGCGGCAGCGAGACCGCCACCGATAGCTGTCGGCTGGAGTCATTCATCCACTTCGAGGTGGATCGCACGGGCGAGAGTACGCGGCTCGACGCGCTGCGCTTCGGCATCGCCAGTGCGCTGGGCGATGTGCGCGCCGCCGTGGAGGACTGGCCGCGCATGCGCCAGATTGCCCAGGAGACCGTGGCCGGCATGGCGCAATCGCGCGACGCTGGCTCTCCCGATGCGCAGGAAGCGCGCGCCTTCCTCGAATGGATGCTGGATGACCATTTCACGTTCCTCGGTCATCGCGACTACGAACTGATCGCGCGTGACGGGCAGTTCTTCCTGCGCGGCGTGGCAGGGTCCGGCGCGGGCATCCTGCGCGAGGCGCTGCGCGATCCGGGCTCCGACGATCTCACGCCACTGCCCGCCGCCGCGCGCGCCATCATCGAAGGGGCTTCGCCGATCTTCATCACCAAGGCCAATTCGCGTGCCACGGTGCATCGGCCGGGCTATCTGGACTATGTCGGCGTGAAGCTGCTCGATGCCGATGGCAAGATCTTCGGCGAGCGCCGTTTCGTGGGGCTTTACACCTCCACGGCGTACATGGTCAGCACGAGCGAGATTCCAATTGTGCGGCGCAAGTGCGCCAACATCCTGGAACGCGCGGGCTTCCTGACCAAGGGACACCTCTACAAATCGCTGGTGACCATCCTCGAACAGTATCCGCGCGACGAGATGCTGCAGGCCGACGAGGATGAACTCTTCGACATTACGCTGGGCATCCTGCGGTTGCAGGAGCATCAGCGCACGCGCCTGTTCGTACGGCGCGACCGCTTCGACCGCTTTATCTCGTGCCTGGTCTTCGTGCCACGCGACAAGTACAACACCGACCTGCGCCAGCGCATCCAGAAGCTGCTGGTGCAGGCGTTCAACGGCACCAGTTGCGAGTTCACCCCGCAGTTGTCCGAATCTCCGCTTGCCCGCATTCACCTGACCGTGCGCGGCGAGCCCGGCACGATGCCCGAAGTGGATACGCGCGAACTGGAAGCGCGCATCGTGCAGGCCACCCGGCGCTGGCAGGACGATCTCTCGCAAGCGCTGCACGAAAACCGTGGCGAGGAACTCGGCAACCGGCTGCTGCGCCGCTACGGCGATTCGTTCCCGGCCGGGTATCGCGAGGATTACGCGGCGCGTACCGCCGTGCGCGATATCGAATTGATGGAGCACGCACGCCAGCATCCGGGCGGACTGGCGATGAACCTGTACCGGCCCATCGAGGCCGCGCCGGGCGCATTCCGCTTCAAGGTCTATCGCGCCGGCCAGCCCATCGCGCTGTCCCTGAGCCTGCCGATGCTCGAACACCTCGGCGTGCGCGTGGACGAGGAGCGTCCCTACCTGATCGAACCCGATGCCGGCGAGCCGGTGTGGATCCACGACTTCGGCCTGGAGATTGCCGCCGACCCCGACGGCAAACCGGTCGACGTGGATCTGGAGAAGATCAAGCCGCTGTTCGAAGATGCCTATGGCCGTGCCTGGCATGGCGAGATCGAGAACGACGATTTCAACCGGCTGGTGCTGCGCGCCGGGCTGGCCGCGCGCGACGTGACCATCCTGCGCGCCTATGCCAAGTACCTGCGCCAGGTGGGCTCCACCTTCAGCAACGCCTATATCGAACGCGCCCTGACCGCGAATCCCGATATCGCATCGATGCTGGTCTCGCTGTTCGTGGCGCGCTTCGATCCGGCCCTGGCCGCGCCGGACGCTACAGCCGCTGCCACCGAGGCGCGCAGCCGCAAATGGCTCGACGAGATCGACGCCGCGCTCGACAAGGTGCCCAACCTCGACGAGGACCGCATCCTGCGGCTGTTCCTCAATGTCATCAATGCGACGGTGCGCACCAATTATTTCCATCGGGGCCCGGACGGGCAACCGCGCCCCTACGTCTCGTTCAAATTCAATCCGGCGCTGGTGCAGGGCCTGCCCGAACCGCGTCCGATGTTCGAAATCTGGGTGTACTCCCCACGTGTGGAAGGGGTGCACCTGCGCGGCGGTCGCGTGGCACGCGGCGGCCTGCGCTGGTCTGACCGGCGCGAGGATTTCCGCACGGAGGTGCTGGGCCTGATGAAGGCGCAGATGGTCAAGAATACGGTTATCGTTCCCGTGGGTTCCAAGGGTGGATTCGTGGTCAAGCGGCCGCCACCCGCCACGGATCGCGATGCGTTCCTGGCCGAAGGCGTGGCGTGCTACCAGACCTTCCTGCGTGGCCTGCTCGACCTGACGGACAATCTCGTCTCCGGCACGCTGGTGCCGCCGCCCGACGTGGTTCGTCTCGACGACAACGACCCCTACCTTGTCGTGGCCGCCGACAAGGGCACGGCCACGTTCTCGGACTACGCCAACGCGATCTCCGCGGAGTACGGCTTCTGGCTTGACGATGCCTTCGCCTCGGGTGGTTCGGTCGGCTACGACCACAAGAAGATGGGGATCACGGCGCGCGGCGCCTGGGAAAGCGTCAAGCGCCATTTCCGGGAGATGGGCATCAACATCCAGACCACACCTTTCTCCGTGGTGGGCGTGGGCGACATGTCGGGCGACGTGTTCGGCAATGGCATGCTGCTGTCCCCGCATATCCGGCTGCATGCGGCGTTCGACCATCGGCATATCTTCCTCGACCCCGATCCGGATTGCGCGAAGAGCCTGGCCGAGCGCCAGCGCCTGTTCGATCTGCCCCGCTCCAGCTGGGCCGACTACAACACCACGCTGATCTCCGCAGGCGGCGGCGTATATCCGCGCACGGCCAAGACGATTCCGCTCTCGCCCGAAATACGTGCCGTGCTCGGCGTGGAGGCGGTCACGCTATCGCCCAATGAACTGATGCATGCGATCCTGACCGCGCCCGTGGACCTGCTCTACAACGGCGGCATCGGCACCTACGTGAAGGCCAGCACCGAGACGCATCTGCAGGCCGGCGACCGCTCCAACGATGCCATCCGCGTGAACGGCAACGAACTGCGCTGCAAGGTGGTGGGCGAAGGCGGCAATCTCGGCTTCACGCAACTGGGCCGCATCGAGTTCGCGCGCAACGGCGGGCGCATCAACACCGATGCCATCGACAACTCGGCCGGCGTGGATTGCTCCGACCACGAGGTCAACATCAAGATCCTGCTGGGACTGGTGGTGGCCGAAGGCGAGATGACCGAGAAACAGCGCAACAAGCTGCTGGCCGAGATGACCGACGAAGTGGGCCTGCTGGTGCTGCAGGACAACTACTACCAGACGCAGGCGCTGTCGGTGGCCGGGCGCGAGGCAGTGGCACTGGTCGACGGCGAGGGCCGGCTGATCCGCTGGCTCGAACGCGCGGGACGGCTTAACCGGCCACTGGAATTCCTGCCATCCGAGACCGAGATTGCCGAACGCAAGGCGCTGGGCCAGGGGCTGACCTCGCCCGAACGCGCCGTGCTGCTGGCGTACAGCAAGATGTGGCTCTATGAAGAACTGCTGGCGTCGGACATTCCGGAAGACGCGCTCGTCGCGAACCTGCTCGTCGACTATTTTCCCGAGCCGCTTCAGCAGCGCCACGCCGACGCCATGACGCGCCATCCGCTGCGGCGCGAGATCCTGGCCACGCACCTGACCAATCTGCTCGTGAACCGTATCGGCGCCACATTTGTGCATCGGCTCATGGAAGAAACCGATGCACGGCCTGCAGACATCGTGCGCGCCTGCCTGCACGCGCGCGACGTGTTCGGCCTCAGCGATCTCTGGGCGCGTATCGACAAGCTCGACAACCATGTGGACGATGCCGTGCAGGCGCGCATGTTCGGCGCGCTGTCACGGCTGCTGGAGCGCGGCACGCTCTGGTTCATCCGCTTCCTGCGCGGCGGTGGCACCGTGGAGCCCGGCGCCACGCGCTTTGTGGACGCCGCCCGGTGGCTGACGCCGCAACTGGCGACGCTGCTGCCCGAGGAGGCCTCGAACCAACTGGCCGAGCGCGCTGCGGCGCTGACCGAGGCTGGCGTGGACGAGGACCTGGCGTTGCGTGTGGCGGCCAGCGATATCGCCGCAGCCGCACTCGATATCGCGGAGGTGGCCGGCACGTGCCAACGCAGTCTTGGCGCCGTGGCGGCGGTGTACTTCGCGCTCGACACCGAGATGAACTTCGCATGGCTGCGGGAGCGCACGTTGTCCTTGCCATCGGATACGCACTGGGATCTGCTCGCGCGCACCACCACGCTCGAAGACCTGGGCCGGCTCAAGCGCGCGCTGACCACAAGCGTGCTGGCGCAGTCAGCGGATGGCGAAGAAGCGCCATCCATGATCGAACGCTGGCGCGGCCATCGACAGGTGGCGTTGGAACGCTATGCGCAGATGCTGACGGATCAACGCGCGTCCGGGGTATCGGGCGCGGCAGCGCTTTCGATGCTGTCGGTGGCGGTCAGGGAAATCGGACTGCTGGAGCGGGCCTGAGGTGGAAGGCGCGCCGGAACGCGCGTTTCAATCCTCGTCGATGACGTCGTCGTCATCCATATCGCGCAGCGGCGGCGGGTCGTCGCCGTCTGCCGTCAGGTCGTCGTCGCCATCGCCGCGCGCGCGGAACTCGATATCAAGACGCAGGAAAAGTTCGAAGGCATCGGCCAGGAGATGTTTCTGGCGAGGCAGCAGGCTCGCGTAGGGCATGTCGTAGATGGACTGATGCGTACCCCGCGCGCCCTTCAGCCCGCGGTCGCGCGCGATATCGGACAGCAACGCGGCAAAGCCCGAGAGATCCTGGGCCGCCAGCGCCGTGTTCAGTACGCGCGCAATCACCTGCGGGGAAGCACCCGACCATCCAATGACTTCGGCATTGGAGGCGGAATCGTGGGAAAAATCGCTGATATCCATGTCTAGCCTTAACGGTCCGGCCTCCCACCGCCTTGAGCGAACTTAGGCGACAGGGGCTGTCGTTTTTGGCGTCGCCCCTCTTGAGAGGGGGGAAATCAGGCGCGCTTGCCGCCGCGCCGCGCGCCGGCCGGCGGACGCGAGCCTTTCTTCGCGGTGTCGCCGGGGGCTTCTTCGGCGGGTGGCTTGCCGGATGCCTTGGCACGTGGCGTCGGGGCGGCTTTGTGCACCTTGGCGATCTGGCGATACGTTGGCGTGTCGCCCGATCCCGGCCTGACTTCGAGCAGGTTGCGCGCGCCACATTGCGGGCAGCGGAACAGCGGGCCCTGGCCCTCGTTCCGGATTTCTACCTCGTCATCCGCCCAACGGGCGCCGCAAGGCTGGTTCTGACAGACAAACATTCGTGGACTCCGATGAAGCGGGGCATCCTAACACGTGGACCGGGTGGATAGCACAGGCACTGGAAGGTCGCTATACTACTGTACGTTTATACAGTATCGATCAACGACCGCCCCTGCCCCATGCCCGCCTATCAAGCTGCCTCGATCCTGCTGGAAGCCCACTACTTCGGCGACGACGCCGAACTCCTGCAACTGCCCTGTGACAGCGTGACGGTGCAAGGCGGCGCCATCCTCGTCGAAGGTGTGGAAGTCCGCCACCTGCGCGGCCTGCGCTGGACGCCGGACTACCTGTCCTTCCAGGCGGGCAGCGATCATCATCGCTATCCGGTCGGCCGCCCCGCTTTGGTCGGGCCACAAGCGGCGCGGTTTGCGATGTTGTGAGGTCATCGGGTGCAACAGGAAACTACCGCGCCGCCCGTAACGCAAACGTCAGCGTCGTCCCCACCCCCTTCTCCACCAGCTTTACCTGACTCCCGTTCAACTGCAGCATCCGCTGCACGATCAGCAGGCCCAGCCCGCCGCCGCGATGCGCGCCGCCGGATGGAAACGGCCGCTGGAAGATCGACTCCCTCAACGTAGCCGGAATACCCGGCCCGGTGTCGCTGACCGTCACGGCCACCTTGCCATCCTGGCTGGCGAGGTCGATTTCCACGGTGCCGCCAGTTGGCGTGTGCCGGATCGCGTTGTCGAGCAGGTTCGTCAGCACACGTTCGATCATGCCGAGATCGGCTGACACGGTGGGCAGCGCGGGCGGCACGCCGGCTCGCAGGTGAAGCTGCTTGGCTTCGGCGGACAGTGCGAATTTTTCCAGGACGTCCTGCGTCAGGTCGACCATCGAAAACTCTTCGGGCGTCGCCTGCACCATGCCGTGTTCCAGCCGGGCCAGTTCGAACAACGACTGCGCCAACCCGCCCACCTTGGCACTCTGTGCCAGTGCGATGGCCAGATAACGCTGGCGGTCGGCGGTGCTCAGGGTATCGGCCTTGACCGACAGCGTCTCCAGATAACCGTGCAGCGAGGTCAGCGGCGTACGCAGGTCGTGCGAGATATTGGCCACCATTTCGCGGCGTTCCTGATCCTGCTGCCGCAGCGTCCGCCATTGCGATTCAATGCGCCCGGCCATCTGCCGGAAGGCCGTCTGCAGCGCGGCAATCTCGTTGCGAGGCAGCGGGTCGGCCAGCTTGTCCGAAGCGGCGGTCTGGTCCTCGCCAGAATCAAAACGGCGGATGTCATCGGTCAGACGACGCAGCGGGCGCGTGATCAACGCGAAGGCCACCAGACCCGCCACAAGACACAGCGTGGCCACCAGCGCCATCGACCACAGCGTGGTGCGCATCACGGAATCTTCCGACGCCTGCGCGGCCAGCTTGTCGTGCGCTTCGCCCATCAGCACCACGTAGATGTAGCCGCCCTGTCGCAACGGCGCCGCGCTGAAAACCTTGCGTCCCGACGCACTGCGTGGGTCGTCGCCAAGGATCGGCAGCGCCCCACCATCGAGCAGCTTCTTCACCGGCGCCAGATCCACGCGATCACGCACCAGATGCCCGCTCGGCGCATCGTGACCCCGGATGCGACCCTCGTCATCGAGCAAGTAGACCTCCACGCTGGGATTGACCACCATGAGCTGCCCGAACAATTGTCGCAGCGCCTGGGGCGCAATCGCGCTCTGGTCTTCCAGCAGCGCGTTGCGGGCGATGTAAGCAGCCAGTCCGCGCGAGATATCCTGGATGACCTCCTTCTCGTGCATCGCATTGGCGCGCACCTGAAGCCACGCGGAAGCGCCACAGCAGGCCAGCAACAGCGCGGCGAAGACGACGGAAAGCCGCTGGGTCAGCGAGAGATTCATGACAAGGCTCCCGGCTCGGAAGTATCCGACGCGCTTTCAGCCTGCGGATCGGCCACGAAGCGGTAGCCGCGGCGCCAGACCGTCAGGATGCGCTGCGGCGCGGCCGGATCGGCCTCGATCTTGGTGCGTAGCCGGTTGATGTGCGTGTTGACCGTGTGTTCGTAGCCTTCGTGCTGGTAGCCCCAGACCGCGTTGAGCAGGTCCATGCGCGAGAACACCTTGCCGGGATGGCGAGCGAAGTAGTAAAGCAGGTCGAACTCGCGCGGCGTCAGGTCCAGCCGCTTGCCATCGAGCGTCACCACGCGTGCCAGTGGGTCGATGGTCAGGCCAGCCAGGTCGAGCGTGCCGGCGTCGGAACGCACGTCGCGCGCCATCGCTTCCACGCGGCGCAGCAGCGCCTTGACGCGCGCCACAAGTTCGAGCACCGAAAACGGCTTGGCCAGGTAGTCGTCGGCACCCAGCTCCAAACCCAGGATGCGGTGCACCTCGCTGGAACGGGCGCTCGTGATGATGATCGGGGTGTAGCGCGTCATGGCGCGCGCGCGCCGGCAAATCTCCAGGCCATCGACGCCGGGGAGCATCAGGTCCAGCACCAGCGCATCCCAGCCGCCCTGCTCCAGCAGGCGCAACCCTTCGGCGCCGTCGGCGCTGTGTACCACCTCGTATCGCTCGTCGCGCAGGTGCATGGCCAGCACGTTGGCGATGCCGACATCGTCTTCGACCAGCAGGATCCGTTTGGCTTGTTCCATGTTCTCTCGCCCGGGTGGCGTCCGGTGCGCCCCGGCATGCCGCTATTGTGCAGAAATCCGCGCGACCGGGTGTTCACGAATTGTTTAAGGTTTGGCGAAGACTCCGATACCGGTCGTTGCCTAGCATTCGTTTCATCCCGCATTCGATTCGGAGTCCATCATGCGCATCACCCGACGCTTCCTGCTGTCCGGCGGCACCCTGACCGCCGCAGTGGCCGCCGTGGGCGGCTGGCGGCTGCTGACCGACAACCTCGCCAGCGCCGCCTCGGCCACGCCCGACGCACCGGCCCCACAGACGTTCGAGGTCACGATGACCGACGCCGAATGGCGCAAGAAGCTGACGCCCGCCCAGTACGACGTGCTGCGCCGGGAGGGCACCGAACGCCCCTACAGCAGCCCGCTGAACGGCGAGCACCGCAAAGGCATATTTGCCTGCGCCGGCTGCGCGCTCGACCTGTTCTCCTCGAATACCAAGTTCGAAAGCGGCACGGGCTGGCCCAGCTTCTGGGCGCCGCTGACCGGCGCTGTCGGCACAACCTCCGACCGCACCTTCGGCATGGTCCGCACCGCCGTGCATTGCCACCGCTGCGGCGGGCACCTCGGCCACGTATTCGATGACGGCCCGAAGCCCACCGGCCTGCGCTACTGCATGAACGGCGTGGCGATGACATTCCGCGCCACATCGGCCTGATCCCACGTCCTGACAAACCCTGCCGAGGCTTCGCCATGTTGCTGCTGATTCTTTCCTACCTGGGCGGCGTGCTCACGATCCTGAGCCCCTGCATCTTGCCCGTGCTGCCATTCGTCTTTGCCCGCGCTGACCAGCCGTTCGTGCGAAGCGGCCTGCCACTGCTGGCCGGCATGGCGTTGACCTTCGCAGGTGTCGCGACGTTGGCCGCCGTCGGTGGCGGCTGGGTGGCGCAGGCTAACGAGTACGGCCGCTGGCTGGCCATCGCGCTGCTGGCCGTGTTCGGTATCACGCTGCTGTTTCCCAGCGTGGCCGAGCGCCTCACCCAACCGCTCGTGCGCGCCGGCAGTCGCCTGACCAACTTCGCGCAGGCCGATGGCAAGCCCGCCAGCCCCGCCTCGTCCTTCCTGCTTGGCATCGCCACGGGGCTGCTCTGGGCGCCCTGCGCCGGGCCGATCCTGGGCCTGGTGCTGACTGGTGCCGCGCTGCAAGGCGCCAGCGTGGGGACGACATTGCTGCTGCTGGCTTATGCGCTGGGAGCAGCCACCTCGTTGGCCGTGGCACTGCTGATCGGCGGCAAGGTCTTTGCGGCGATGAAGCGTTCGCTGGGTGCAGGCGAATGGGTGCGGCGCGGCATCGGCGCGGCCATGCTGGTCGGCGTAGGCGCCATTGCGCTCGGACTCGACACCGGCATCCTGACGCGCATCTCCACGGTCGCCACGGGCGGTCTTGAGCAACGCCTTGTCGACGAGTTCGCCGGCCAGAAGAATGATGCCGGCGGCGCGATGATGATGCAGGCCAACCCCACCTCGATGGCGATGTCGGCCAAGCCCGAAGCCGGGAACTCGATGATGATGCGCGCCGCAGGCTCGGACCCTGCCGCGAACCTGCCGGTCGAGGGCAAGTTCCCCGGCCTCGACGGCGCCGTGGCCTGGATCAACTCGCCCCCGCTGACCGCCGCGGAACTGCGCGGCAAGGTCGTGCTCGTCGATTTCTGGACGTACTCGTGCATCAACTGCCTGCGCACCCTGCCCTACGTCAAGGCATGGGCCGACAAGTACCGCGACCAGGGACTCGTCGTCATCGGCGTGCATGCCCCCGAGTTCGCGTTCGAGCGCAACCTCGACAATGTGCGCAAGGCCGTCAAGGACCTCGGCATTACCTACCCCGTTGCCGTCGACAACAACTACGCGATCTGGCGCGCGTTCAACAACAACTACTGGCCCGCGCACTACTTCATCGACACACAGGGACGCATCCGCTTCCACCATTTTGGCGAGGGTGAATACGCCAAGTCCGAACAGGTCATCCGCGCATTGCTGGCCGAGGCCGGACACACCGGCGTGGACAAGGTGGCGATGACTGGCCCTGAAGTCTCGAAGGGTGTGGAAATGGCCGCCGATAGCGAAGCGCTGCGCTCGCCCGAGACCTATGTCGGCTATGGCCGCGCCGACAACTTCGCCTCGCCCGGCGGCCTGAAGCCAGACGCCACCCAGGATTACAGCGCGCCGGCAAAGCCCGTGCTGAACCAGTGGGGACTGGCCGGCGACTGGAAGGTCGGCGAGGAACACGCCACGCTGACCCAGCCCGATGGTCGCATCGTCTACCGCTTCCACGCCCGCGACCTGCACCTCGTGCTTGGCCCCGGCGCGGACGGCAAACCGGTGCGATTCCGCGTGACGATAGACGGTCAGGCCCCTGGCGATTCGCATGGCACTGACGTCGCCGCCGATGGCAGCGGCACCGTCACCGCGCAACGCCTCTATCAACTCGTTCGCCAGAAAGGTGATATCCGCGACCGCACGTTCGATATCGAATTTCTCGACCCCGGCGTACAGGCTTATGCCTTCACCTTCGGTTGATGCCGGACACGCCCACCGCCTTCTTTCTTGAATCTGCCAGACGTCAAACAGGAAACCGATCATGAAGACCGATACCGCTACCATGACCACGCTGCAACGCTGGATGCGCCCCACCACGCTCAAGATGATGGGCCTCGCAATGCTCGCCGCAGTCGCCACCACGTGGCGCATCCCCGCAATATCCGCCGAGCAGGCCGTGAAGATTCCCGCGCCCCTCGTCGATGAGAAACCCGGCACCAGCCACGCCGAAACAGCCGTGTTCGCAGGCGGATGCTTCTGGGGTGTGCAGGGCGTGTTCCAGCATGTACGTGGCGTGACACTTGTCACATCCGGTTACGCCGGCGGCGCGGCCAATACGGCGCAATACGAGAAAGTCGGCACCGGCAACACCGGCCACGCCGAAGCCGTGGAGGTCCGTTACGACCCCACACAAGTCACCTACGGCAAGCTGCTGCAGATTTTCTTCTCGGTCGCCCATAATCCGACCCAACTGAATTACCAGGGCCCCGACCACGGCACGCAATATCGCTCGGCCATTTTCCCGCGCACGCCGGACCAACGATCGATTGCGGATGCCTATATCGCCCAACTCGGCAGCGCTAAAGCATGGTCGTCACCGATCGTGACGCGCGTGGAAACCGACAAGAAGTTCTATGCCGCGGAGAACTACCATCAGGATTTCCTGGTCAAGAACCCGAATTATCCGTACATCGTCTTTAATGACTTGCCCAAGGTCGGCAACCTGAAGACGATGTTCCCCGAGGTATATCGGAAGGACCCAGTACTGGTGAATGCCAAAGGCAGCTAATCGCCCGGGATTCAACTGGAGAATCTGACCGCCATCGTCATGATCCATCCCACCAGCACGCAAGCTCCTACCCAGCCAACACCGATTACAAAAACGTCACGCCAACTCATCAGCTAACACCCGGCCGCACGACGATACCCTTCGCGTGCGGCGCCTGTCCAGTTCAATGAATGGGGTTAAGGCTAGACGATCTCCCGCACGGAACAATGTCGGAGATGTAAGGAAAGGTTGCGGTTTGACGCAGGTGATACGTAGCAATTCGCGCAAATGAAAAAACCCGCTTGGCTCACACCAAGCGGGTTTTTAATTCTGGTCGGGGCGAGAGGATTTGAACCTCCGACCACCTGCACCCCATGCAGGTACGCTACCAGGCTGCGCTACGCCCCGAAGAAGAACGAGAGTATATCAGAGCCATCGTGAATGGCTAGTGGTTTGCGCGCAATTTATTCGATGCGTGCAATCTGCTTGAGTTGCGCGAGGAGATGCTGCACATCGACGAGTTCGTTGCGCAGTGTATTGAGGTCGACCGATAGCAGTGGCGCCGGTGTCGCGTCTGTCGTTTGCACTTCGTCAATCTCTGCATGCATCGCTGCATGGTGACGCCCTTCGTCGAGGCGGTTGCGAGCACCGTTGATCGTGAAGCCTTGTTCGTAGAGCAGCTCGCGGATGCGGCGGATCAGCAAGACTTCGTGGTGCTGGTAGTAGCGACGATTCCCGCGTCGCTTGACGGGCTTGAGTTGGGTGAACTCCTGCTCCCAATACCGCAGCACATGCGGCTTGACGGCGCACAGCTCGCTCACCTCACCGATGGTGAAGTAGCGCTTTGCGGGAATCGGCGGCAACGCGATGCGCTCGCTGGCTTTGTCCGTCATGCGATGGAGGTGCTGGTATCAGGCCGTCGGCCCATGCTGTTGGCGCAACGTACGCGCGGCATTGCAGGATACAGACTGCCACCCCCTCGGGCAATCCACCCGTATGGGGCAGGTGTGGCAAGTGTGTGGCAACCGCGACGGACGTGCCGATGTCTCGCATGCATCGCCGGAATTTGCTCCGACCATGCATGCGCAGGCAACGGATCCGCTTAGCCGGGGACAGCCGCGTCCGCGCGCTCCTCGACCAGGCTCTTGAGCTTCTGGCTGGCGTGGAACGTCACCACCCGTCTTGCGGTGATGGGAATGATTTCGCCTGTCTTGGGGTTACGGCCGGGGCGTTGTGCCTTGTCGCGCAACTGGAAGTTACCGAAGCCGGACAGCTTGACGCTGTCGCCCTGCTCCAGCGCTTCGCGAATGACGTCGAAAAACGCTTCGACCATGTCTTTCGATTCGCGCTTGTTCAGGCCGACCTGATCGAACAGCATCTCTGCGAGTTCGGCCTTCGTCAGCGTGGGCACCTCGGTCGCGCGGGCTTCCGGCGATGCGTCGTCGAGGGAGGCAGCGTGCCGGTCGCTCGCCTCGCCAAGGTCTGCAGCATTCATGGAAATCGCGTCTCGATCGTTCATCCTTGATCGCTCTCTTAGTACTGTCTGGCGATCCGCCCGGAAGCTGTGTCCGGGCGCTCCTGATGCGGGCTACCGCTCAACCGCGCAGACGGGCATCAAAGCCTGCCGTCAGCGCATCGACCATGCAGCGCACCGCGTTGTCGACGGTCTCGTCCTGGAGGGTCGCCCCAGTATCTTGCAACGTCACGCGGAACGCAAGGCTTTTCTCGTCGGCCCCAATCGACGCCGAAGCGGCCTTGGGACGGAATTCGTCGAACAGCACCAGCGCTTGCACGAAGTGACCAAGACCGGCCTTGTCCAGCGCCGTACGCATCGCGTCCGCCATGTCCTGAACGCGGACGGACTGCTTGACCACGACGGCCAGATCCCGCACGGCAGCAGGGAATTTCGACACTTCGGTATAGACGGGCATGCCCACGTCACGCAGCGCGTCCAGTTCCAGTTCGAACACCACTGGCGCGTTCGTCAGTTCATACTCCTGCAGCCATCGCGGATGCAACTCACCCACCACGCCCACCGGCTTGCCATCCACGATGACGCGCGCAGCACGGCCCGGATGCAGCGCCGGATGCGCGACCGGTTCGAAGCGCGGCGTGCGCGGATGGAACAGCGCCTCGACATCGCCCTTGATGTCGAAGAAATCGACCTGGCGCGTGGCCACGCCCCACTGCTCTTCGAACGCCGGACCATAGGCAATGCCCGCCGCCATCATCGGTTGATGGTAGCCAGCCACGGTGAGGCCGCCGTCGGCCACGTTGGCGTCACGGTGGAACACGCGCCCCACCTCGAACAGACGTACGCGCGAAGCCTTGCGGTTGAGGTTGTAGCGCACCTTGTCGACCAGTCCGCCGATCAGCGTCGAACGCATCACGGCCAGTTGGCTGGCAATCGGATTCAGCAGGCGGATCGGGTTGTCGTTGGCAGCGAAATCAAGCTCCCACTTTTCTTCGACAAACGCGAAATTGATGACTTCGTTCAGGTCACGCGCGGCCAGCGCATGGCGCACCACGTGCTGCGAACGACGGGCTTCGTTGGTCGGACGCATCTCGCTCTCGGCGATCGGCGGACGTGCCTGGATACGCTCGAAGCCATAGATACGCGCCACTTCCTCGATCAGGTCTTCCTCGATCTCGATGTCGAAGCGATAGCTCGGCGGCGTGACCTCGAACACTTCGCCCTCGGCACCCTGCACGCGCGTGAACGGGAGTTTGAGACGCAGGAACACGTCGGCAATTTCCGCCGACGACAGCTCGATGCCCAACACGCGCTCGGCACGCGCCACACGCAATTGCACCGGCTTGCGCTGCGGCAGGTTGACGATCTGGTCATCCACCGGGCCAGCCTGGCCACCGCAGATATCGAGAATCAGCGATGTGATCCGCTCGATATGTTCGACGGTCGTGGCGTAATCCACACCACGCTCGAAGCGATGCGCGGCATCCGTCGAGAAGTTGTAGCGACGCGCGCGACCCTGGATGGCGTTCGGCCACCAGAACGCGGCTTCCAGATAGATGTTCGTGGTGTCGAGCGTGACAGCGGTGCTGTCGCCACCCATGATGCCGGCCAGGCTCTCGATCTCCTTGTCGTCGGCGATCACACCCACCTGTTCGTCCACTTCGACGGTATTGCCATTCAGCAGCTTGATCTGCTCGCCCTTGCGACCCCAACGCACGTCGAGGCCGCCGTGAATCTTGTCCAGATCGAACACGTGCGACGGACGGCCCAGCTCAAGCATCACGTAGTTCGAGATGTCGACCAGTGCCGAGATGCTGCGCTGGCCCGAGCGCTCCAGGCGCTGAACCATCCACGCCGGCGTGGCCGCATGTGCGTTCACACCACGGATCACGCGACCGGAGAAGCGGCCGCAGAGGTCCGGCGCCGAAATCTTGACCGGCAGCTTGTCCTGCAGGGTCACTGCAACCGGCGTCATCGACGGCAGCGTCAGTTCCGCGCCGGTCAGCGCCGACACTTCACGCGCCACGCCATGGATCGACAGGCAGTCGGCCTTGTTCGGCGTCAGCTTGATCGTGAAAACCTGATCGTCCAGATCGAGGTACTGGCGGATGTCCTGGCCGACCGGCGCATCCTCGGGCAGCACCAGAAGGCCACCAGCATCTTCCGACAGCTTCAGTTCGCGCGCCGAGCACAGCATGCCGTAGCTTTCCACGCCACGCAGCTTGCCCACCTTGATTTCGAAAGGCTTGCCGCCGGTCTCGGCCGGCGGCAGCACCGCGCCCACCAGCGCGCACGGCACCTTGATGCCGGGCTTGACGTTGGGCGCGCCGCACACGATCTGCAGCGGCTCACCCGTGCCGACGTCGACACGGCAAACGTTGAGACGATCGGCATCTGGATGGCGCTCGGTGGCCAGTACATTGGCCACAACGATCTTGTTGAACGGTGGCGCAACCGGGCCCACCTCTTCCACTTCGAGCCCGGCCATGGTCAGGGCGTGCGAAAGCGCGTCGGTGGAAATCTTTTCAGGATTGGCGAAAGTACGAAGCCAGGATTCCGAGAATTGCATGGCGCTTCTGATCCGGTAGGTATTCTGTGATGTCTTTGACGATGCGGTCGGTCTTGGGGCCTGTCTTGCAGGCTCAGGCGAACTGGCGCAGGAAGCGCACGTCGCCTTCGAAGAACAGACGCAGATCGTTGATGCCGTAGCGCAGCATCGTCAGGCGCTCCAGGCCCGAGCCGAACGCGAAGCCGATATAACGCTCCGGGTCCAGACCCATATTGCGCAGCACGTTCGGATGCACCTGACCCGAGCCCGAAATCTCGAGCCACTTGCCATTGCCGAATGCCATGTCGATTTCCGCCGACGGCTCGGTGAACGGGAAGTACGAGGGGCGGAAACGCACCTGGATATCGTCGCGCTCGAAGAACTTGCGCAGGAAATCGGTATAGACGCCCTTGAGGTCGGCGAAGCTCACGTCCTCGCTGATCCACAGCCCTTCCACCTGGTTGAACATCGGCGAGTGGGTGGCGTCGCTATCCACGCGGTACGTGCGGCCGGGGCAGATCACCTTGATCGGCGGCATCGGCTTGCCCGCGTACTTTTGCACATGCATGCGTGCGTAGCGGACCTGCATGGGGCTGGTGTGGGTGCGCAGGAGCAGCAGCTTGTCGTCGCTGTCGCGGCCGTCCACGTAGAACGTATCCTGCATCGAACGTGCCGGATGGTTGTCCGGGTTGTTCAGCGCCGTGAAGTTCATCCAGTCGGTTTCGATCTCCGGGCCGTCGGCCACATCGAAACCGATCGAGCCGAAGATCTGTTCCACACGCTCCCAGGTACGCATCACGGGGTGGACGCTTCCGCGTGCCACGGCACGGCCAGGCAGCGTCACGTCGATGGCCTCGGCGGCCAGACGTGCGTTCATCAGCGCGTCGGCCAGCGCCTGTCGGCGCGCCTGCAGCGCGGCTTCCACCTGCTGCTTGACCTGATTGATGCGGGCGCCCTCGGTCTTGCGTGCCTCGGGGTCCAGCTTGCCCAGGCCCTTGAGCAGTTCGGTCAACGCGCCCGTCTTGCCCAGGAAGCGGGCTTTTTCGTTTTCCAGCGTGGCGTTGTCGTTGGCGCCGGCGAAGGCGGCCTGTGCGTCAGCGACGATTTGTTCCAGATCCAGGGACATGACGGCAATACGTGGACAGTACGTGGAAGAGTTGCCAATCCCGTGCGGCAGATCACGCGCGGGCTGGCTTCGGCATTGCGAATGGCGTTTCGAAGATCGACACGGCATTCGCAATGGATCGCAATGGCATCTGCAATGAAAACGGGGCTCGGTAAGGAGCCCCGTTTCAGCGAACCTTGCGGTCGGTGCTTGCCCGGAAACGCCTTTCAGCGCTTCCAGCAGCCGGCATCAGGCAACGGTGGCTTTCACCTGGTTGACGATGGCAGCAAAGGCAGGCTTGTCATGGATAGCCATGTCCGACAGCACCTTGCGGTCCAGTTCGATCGAAGCGCGCTTCAGACCGTTCATGAACACGCTGTAGGTCATGCCATGCTCACGCGTCGCGGCATTGATACGTGCAATCCAGAGCGCGCGGAACACGCGCTTCTTGTTGCGACGATCGCGGTATGCGTACTGGCCAGCACGCATGACCGCCTGCTTGGCGATACGGTAGACATTATTGCGACGGCCGCGGTAACCCTTGGCAGCGTCGATGACTTTCTTGTGACGGGCCCGTGCAGTGACCCCACGTTTTACTCGAGGCATATGAAGCTCCTTTCGTTATCGTTGAGGTTATGCGTAGGGCATCATGGCGCGAACCGACTTCAGGTTCGTCTCATGGACGTCCTGGGTGCCGCGCAGCTGACGCTTGTTCTTGGTGGTCTTCTTGGTCAAGATGTGACGCTTGAAGGCCTGGCCACGCTTGAACGAACCGTTCGGGCGTGCCGTAAAGCGCTTGGAGGCGCTTTTTTTGGTCTTCATCTTAGGCATGAATAACTCCAGCTCTATGACATGCATGCAGGTGGACGGCTGACGCCATCGCTTGCAAGACCCGCATCCACTTGTTTTTGTACGCAGCCTCCCGAAGGTGGCTCCGCACGGCTTCCGCACAAGACAACGCCGGGATGCATGGCATCCCGGCCGTCGACCCCGCACAGGAATTACTTCTTCTTCTTGGGCGCGATGACCATCACCATCTGGCGACCTTCCATCTTCGGCATCTGCTCGACCTGACCCAGTTCGTCCAGGTCCGTCTTCAGACGCTCCAGCACGCGCGCGCCGATTTCCTGGTGGGCCATCTCACGGCCGCGGAACCGCAGCGTGATCTTGGTCTTATCCCCTTCTTCCAGGAAGCGCTTCAGGTTGCGCAGCTTGACGTTGTAGTCGCCATCATCCGTGCCAGGACGGAACTTCACTTCCTTGACCTGGATGATCTTCTGCTTGAGCTTGGCCTCATGGGCGCGCTTGGCTTCCTCGTACTTGAACTTGCCGTAGTCCATGATCCGGGCTACGGGCGGAGCCGCGTTAGGCGCGATCTCCACGAGATCCAAGTCCTTGTCCTCGGCCATGCGCAGTGCGTCCATGAACTTGACGATGCCGAGCTGCTCGTTATCAACCCCTACCAGGCGCAGCTCAGGCGCGCTGATCTCACGGTTGATACGGTGACCTTTGTCTGTAGCGATGTTCCGTTACCTCAAGAAGACAAAAAAACAAGCCGTGCTTCACACCCTCAGGCCTTGTCGGAAACGTCTTTCTCGAGACGTTCGACAAACGCGGAAACAGGCATGACACCCAGATCCACATTGCCACGGGCACGCACGGCCACTTGATTGGCGTCCCGCTCCTTGTCCCCCACAACCAACAGGTAAGGGATCTTCTGAAGCGAGTGCTCGCGGATTTTATACGTAATTTTCTCGTTACGCAAATCCGCCTTGGCCCTAAACCCTTGTTTTTGCAAGAGTTGCACAACGCTCTCGGCATATTCCGACTGCGATTCGGCGATGTTCATCACCACGACCTGCTCTGGAGCCAGCCAGGCAGGCAATGCACCCGCGTGATTTTCCAGCAGGATGCCCAGGAAGCGCTCGAAGGAACCCAGGATTGCGCGATGCAGCATGACCGGACGTTTCCGCGAATTGTCCTCGGAGACGTACTCGGCATCCAGGCGTTCCGGCAGCACCAGATCCAGTTGCAGCGTACCGCACTGCCAGGAGCGGCCGATCGCATCCTTGATGTGATATTCGACTTTCGGGCCGTAGAAGGCACCCTCGCCCGGCAGCTCTTCCCATTCCACGCCGCAGGCGCGCAGGGCCGTGCGCAAACCGTCTTCGGCGTGATCCCAGATCTCGTCCGAGCCGGCACGCTTTTCCGGACGCAGCGACAGCTTGACCTTCACATCCTTGAAGCCGAAATCGTCATACACCGAGAAAGCGAGTTCGTTGAACGCCTTCGCCTCGGCAACGATCTGCTCTTCCGTGCAGAAAATGTGCGCATCGTCCTGGACGAAGCCGCGCACGCGCATCAGCCCGTGCAGCGCGCCCGACGGCTCGTTGCGATGGCAGGCGCCAAATTCTGCGAGGCGCAGCGGCAGGTCGCGGTACGAACGCAGACCATGATTGAAGATCTGGACATGGCCCGGGCAGTTCATCGGCTTGATCGCGTAATCGCGCTTCTCCGACTCCGTGACGAACATGTTCTCCTTGTAGTTCTCCCAGTGGCCCGACTTTTCCCAGAGCGTACGATCCATCACCTGCGGCGTACGCACTTCCTGGTAACCGCCGTCCGTCAGGCGGCCGCGCATGTATTGCTCCACGGCTTGCCAGACGCTCCAGCCCTTCGGATGCCAGAACACCATGCCCGGCGCTTCTTCCTGCAGGTGGAACAGGTCGAGCGTCTTGCCGAGACGGCGATGGTCGCGCTTCTCGGCTTCTTCCAGCATCGTGAGGTACGCTTCCTGGTCTTCCTTCTTCGCCCAGGCCGTGCCGTAGATGCGCTGGAGCATCTCGTTGTTCGAGTCGCCGCGCCAGTAGGCGCCCGCCACCTTCATCAGCTTGAAAACCTTGAGCTTGCCCGTTGACGGCACGTGCGGGCCACGGCACAAATCGACGAAGTTACCTTCGCGATAGAGACCGATTTCCTGATCTGCGGGAATCGAGCCGATGATCTCGGCCTTGTATTTCTCGCCCATCGACTCGAACAGCGCCACAGCCTCGTCGCGACTCAACACCTCGCGCGTGACCTTTTCGTCCTTGCGGGCGAGTTCCGTCATCTTCTTCTCGATGGCGGCGAGGTCTTCCGGCGTGAAGGGGCGCTTGTAGGCGAAGTCGTAGTAGAAGCCGTTCTCGATAACCGGGCCAATCGTGACCTGGGCATCCGGGTATAGCTCCTTGACGGCGTAGGCCAGCAAGTGAGCCGTGGAGTGGCGGATCACGTCGACGCCATCGGCATCCTTGTCCGTGATGATGGCCAGCGAGGCGTCACCATCGATCTGGAAGCTCGTGTCGACCAGGCGGCCATCGACCTTGCCAGCCAGCGCGGCCTTGGCCAGGCCCGAGCCAATGCTCTGCGCCACTTCTGCCACCGTGACGGGGCCGGGGTACTCGCGACGGGAACCGTCCGGCAGCGTGATTGCGATCATCATTGCACCTTTTGTGGATTCCTCCGCGCTGGCATCTGGTGCCTTGGCGAGCGGAGCATAGCAACTTTTGTAGCGCCAGCCCGTCAGATGCGATCAGACGCACATCGGACGAAACCGGCAATGGCATTCTTCTGGCTACCGCACTCCCGCGAAAACATGGGCGGATACGGGCGACGCGGCAGCATAGCAGCACGCTGGCAAGCGACAGACGAAAAAAAACGCGGCCAAGGCCGCGTTTTTCTGTGAATCCCCCGCATCCGCTGCGGGTCGAAGGCGCACCTCGACTACTGTCGCTAACCAGCGGTAGTAGTTCGAGTTGTCATGTTCATGATGCGCTTCCGGCGTTGTACTGCATTGTGCGTTGGTAGGCTCGATTGGACTCGAACCAACGACCCCCACCATGTCAAGGTGGTGCTCTAACCAGCTGAGCTACGAGCCTAGCGAAGCGCAGAGTATAACCTTATTTTCGCCGCGCGTGCAACACCCCCTGCACTTCCTCGATCAACGATACCGCGCGCTGCAACTGTGTGGCTTCCGCGACCTCGGCCGTGAACTGCATGCGCGCCACGCCCTTGCTCGACAAGGTCTTCACGCCCGTCACGTTGATCTTCTCGCGCGAGAGTACTTCGGAAATATCGCGCAACAAGCCCTGGCGGTCGATCGCCTCGACGTGAATATCCACCGGATACACCGAGTCGCTGCGCTTGCCCCATTCGGTCTGGATCACCCGCTCTGGTGCGCGCGACGACAGTTGCTGGAACGTATTGCAGTTGCGGCGATGGATAGACACGCCACGTCCGCGCGTGACAAAGCCGACGATATCGTCGGGCGGCGCCGGCTTGCAGCAGCGCGACATCTGGGTCATCAGTGAATCGACGCCTACCACGAGCACACCGCTCTTGGCGCCGCGCGCCACACTGGTCGCGCGACTCTTCTTGGTGACGGCCTCTTCTTCGTTGATTTGCGGCTGGGCCTCACCTTCCGGATGTCGCAGCGCCTGCTCTACATGACGCAGGCTGAACTCTTCCTTGGCCACCGCGGCGTAAAGCTCGTCCGTGGACTTGAAGTTGAGCCGCGTCGCCAGATCATCGAGATTGACTGCGGTCTTGCCCTCGCGCTGCAGCGTCTTTTCGATCAGCGCACGGCCCTGCGCGATGGTTTCCTGCGAATCCAATGCATTGAACCATGCGCGCACCTTGGAACGGGCTCGGTTGCTGGCCAGGTAACCGAGATCCGCGTTGAGCCAGTCGCGCGACGGGCCGCCCTGCTTGACCGCGACGATCTCCACGGTCTGCCCGTTCTTGAGCGGCGTATTGAGCGGCACCATGGCACCGTCCACACGCGCGCCGCGGCAACGGTGGCCCAGATCGCTATGCAGGTAGTACGCAAAGTCCACCGGCGTGGCGCCCTGCGGCAGCGCCACCACGCGCGCCTGGGGCGTCAGCACGTAGATATGGTCGTCGATGGCCGCATGCTTCAATTGCTCCCACGGAGAATCTTCGTGGGCTACGGTATGGTCGGCCTCGTCCTTCCATGCCAGCAGTTGTCGCAGCCATGCGATCTTCTCGTCGTAGCTGTTATCGGCCGCGAACTGCCCGGTATAGCCCTTGCCGCCAGCCTCCTTGTAGCGCCAGTGCGCGGCCACGCCGTATTCGGCGAAGTGGTGCATCTCCTGCGTGCGGATCTGCACCTCGAACGCGCGGCCATCGTCACCGATCACCACGGTGTGCAGCGACATATAGCCGTTGGCCTTGGGCCGCGAGATGTAGTCGTCGAACTCGCGTGGAATCGGCTGCCAGATGTGATGCACGATGCCGAGCACCGTGTAGCAATCCTTGATGTCATTGACGATCACGCGGAACGCGCGCACGTCGTAGAGATCGGCAAAGTCGAGCTCCTTGCCGCGCATCTTCTTCCAGATGCTGTAGATATGCTTGGGACGCCCTGTGACTTCCGCGCGGATACCTGCCGTATCCAGTTCCGAACGCAGTCGCTCGATTGCGCCCGAGATGAAGCTCTCGCGCTCGATGCGCTTTTCGTCGAGCAATTTGGCGATGCGCTTGTAGGTCTCCGGCTGCTCGAAGCGGAAGGCCAGATCTTCGAGTTCCCACTTCACCTGCCAGATCCCGAGCCGATTGGCGAGCGGCGCATAAATATCGAGCGTTTCGCGCGCCACGCCGGGCAGCGGGAGCGACTTGGTCTGCGCCAGCCAGCGCAGCGTCTGCAGACGCGATGCCAGGCGTACCAGCACCACGCGAATATCCTGCGCGAAGGCCAGCAGCATCTTGCGCAGCGCCTCGACCTGCTCGTGCCGTGCAGCCGCCTGCGACTTCGACGATTCCGATACATCTGCCTGCGTCACGGCAATGGCGCCGATCCGCAACAACTGGCGCACGCCACGTTCGAGCCGGCACACTTCCTCGCCGAATCGTTCGGCAATACCGGCCTCGGTGCCAGGCACGAAGGCCGCTACCGCGAACAGGCAGGCAGCTGCGCGTGCGGCATCGTCCACGCGCAGGCCATCGAGGATGCGCAGCATGCCTTCGGCGTGCGACAACACGCTCTCGCCCGTAGGCAACAGTGCCGGGTTGTCTCCACCGGCCACTTCGCGCACGTAGGCGAGTGCGCGCTCGACGAGTCCGGCGTCCGGAACGCCAGCCGTCTGTCCCGTCAACTCCGTGGACGTCACCATGTCACTGCACCTGCCATCAGTTGAGCGCGGCGGTCACCACCACTTCGATCAGGTAGTCGGGATTGGCCAGGGCGGCCTCAACCGTGGCACGCGGAGGCGTGTTGCCCTGCGGCACCCATGCATCCCAGACCTCGTTCATCTCGCCGATGCGCGACACGTCGGTCAGAAAGATCTGGCACATCAGGATGCGTGTCTTGTCGCTGCCGGCCTCGGCCAGCAGACGGTCGATATGGCCCAGCACCTCGCGTGTCTGGCCGCGCAGATCGGCCTTGGGATCGACTTCGGGAACCTGGCCAGCCAGGTAGACCACGCCGTTGTAGACCGCATATTCGGACAGGCGCTTGCCCACATGGGCGCGCTTCAGGGTATTGGTGCTCATAACAATGTCTACGTTGTGAATTCAGGTTGTTCGGTGGTTCAGGTGCCCAGGAAAAAGCGCCGGGCAATATCGATCTGCTCCGCGTTGACGAACGTCGGGGCGTGCCCCACGTCGGGCACATCGATGGTCTCGACCTGCTTGCCGCGCGCCACCATCTCGGCGGCTGTCTCGCGAAGCAGCAGGTCGGATTGCGCACCGCGCACCACCAGCGTGGGGCCCGGTGCGGCTTCGAACAGGTGCCACAGGGCGGCTTCGCCAGCCTGCACGACTTCAGGTGTCGTGTTGCGGAACGGCACGGCCAGCGCCGGATCGTAGTGGAGGCCCCACTCCAGGCCCTCGTCACCCTGTACGGGCTTCAGGATCGCGCCATTCAGTTCGCGCCACTGCTCCGGCGTGTGGCGGCCAAACGATGCACTGATTGTCTGCAGGTACGCCAGTCCTTCCTCGAACGTCTTGAAGCGGACAGGCAGCCCCAGGTAGGCGCCGATACGCTCGATGGCCTGCGCCGTGATGCGCGGCCCCACATCGTTGAGCAACAGCTTGCGCACCGGCGACTTTGGCAAGCCTGCCAGTCCCATGCCGATCAGGCCGCCCATCGACGTGCCAAACCAGTCCACCTGCTCCACATTGAGCCGCGCAATCAGTGTGACCATGTCGGCCACGTACTGCGGCAGGATGTACTGCTTCGGATCAGCCAGCCATTCCGAACGACCCCGGCCCACCACATCGGGACAAACGACGCGGTACTCGTCGGACATCGTATGCGCCAGCGTGTCGAAATCACGCCCGGTTCGCGTCAGTCCATGCACGCACAACAGGACGCGCGGATTGGCCGGGTCGCCCCACTCGTGATAGGCCATGCGATGCAGGCCGGCGGGACTGATGCATTGAACAAAGCCGAGGCGCGGACTGGAGGACATCGGAACTCCTGTGCGAGGCCGCCGCATCCCCTGCGGCGTAGAGTTTTCGGAATGGCTGCGAAAATCGGAAAGCCAATGGCAGTCAAACGCCGCGCAAAAAGCAGAGCAGTTGCTGCCAAAGACCAAAGCCGGATTGTACGCCCTGCGAGTACAATGCCCCAGCACATCCTGACACTCCCGACGGAGGCTTACATGCTCAAAGGCAAGACGGCACTGGTCACGGGCTCGACCAGCGGTATCGGACTTGGCATCGCGCAGGCACTGGCCGCGCAAGGCGCCAATATCATCGTCAACGGATTCGGTGACGCCGACGGCGCAAAGGCGGAAATCGCCGCCGCCGGCAGCGGCATCCAGGTCGGCTATCACGGCGCCGACATGAGCAAGTCCGCCGAGATCGAAGACATGATGCGCTACGCCGAGAAGGACTTCGGCGGCGTGGACATCCTGATCAACAACGCCGGCATCCAGTTCGTGGCACCCATCGACGAGTTCCCGGCCGACCGCTGGGACGCGATCATCGCCATCAACCTGACCTCCGCATTCCACACCACCCGTCTCGCCCTGCCGTCGATGAAGGCGAAGAACTGGGGCCGCATCATCAATGTGGCCTCGACCCATGGCCTGGTCGCCTCGGCAAACAAATCTGCCTACGTGGCGGCGAAACACGGCATCGTCGGATTCACCAAGGTCACCGCGCTGGAAACCGCGCAGACCGGCATCACCGCCAACGCGATCTGCCCGGGCTGGGTGCTGACGCCGCTTGTGCAGAAACAGGTCGAGGCGCGTGCCCAGAAGGAAGGCATCCCGGTGGAGCAGGCCAAGCGCGAGCTGGTACTCGAGAAGCAGCCTTCGGGCCAATTCGTCACGCCTGAAGAACTCGGTGCGCTGGCCGTCTTCCTGTCGGGCGAAGCTGCGCGTCAGGTGCGCGGCGCGATCTGGAACATGGACGGCGGCTGGGTGGCCCAGTAAGGAGCGGTAATCATGAAAACGCGTCGCGATGCATTGCGAACGCTGGGCGCCGGAGCCTTGATGCTGTCGCCGCTAGTGGCGACAGCGCAGTCCGCCAAGCCGCTGGCTATCGTCGTCTACAAGACACCGACCTGCGGCTGCTGCGGGGATTGGGTCAAGCATCTGCAGGACAACGGCTTTACGGTCACCACGCATGATGTGGAAGACACGGGTCCGTATCGCCAGAAATACGGGATTCCGGAGCGCTTCGGTTCGTGCCATACCGGTGTGATCGCGGGGTATGGCATCGAAGGGCATGTGCCTGCAGCAGATATCAAGAAGCTGGTGGCGACGAAGCCGAAGGCGACGGGTCTTGCTGTGCCAGGTATGCCGGTCGGATCGCCGGGCATGGAGATGGGGCCGCGCAAGGACCCGTTTGATGTGCTGCTGGTGAAGGCGGATGGAGCGGCTTCGGTGTTTTCGAGTTACAACAAAAAGGCGTGAGGTTTGTTGTTACTCCCCTCTCCCGCCATGCGGGAGAGGGGAGAAAACCCGGCTTAAACCAGCTCCGCGCCAGTCTTGGCCTGGACTTCCTCGCGGGTGACGCCGGGCGCCGTTTCCACAAGTTTCAGGCCTTGCGGCGTGACGTCGATCACGGCCAGGTCGGTGATGATGCGATTCACCACGCCTACACCGGTCAGCGGCAGGTTGCAGTCCTTGAGGATCTTGATGTCCTCCGTGCCGTCCTTCTTCTTGGCGGTATGCTCCATCAGCACGACCACACGGCCCACGCCGGCCACGAGGTCCATCGCGCCGCCCATACCCTTGACCATCTTGCCCGGAATCATCCAGTTGGCCAGGTCGCCTCGCTGGCTGACCTGCATGGCGCCGAGGATGGCCAGGTTGATCTTGCCGCCGCGAATCATCGCGAACGAATCGGCCGACGAGAAGATCGACGAGCCACGCAGCGTGGTCACGGTCTGCTTGCCGGCATTGATCATGTCGGCGTCCACTTCTTCCTCGGTCGGGAACGGGCCGATGCCGAGCAGGCCGTTTTCCGATTGGAGCCACACTTCCATGCCTTGCGGCACGTGGTTGGCCACCAGCGTCGGCAGGCCGATGCCCAGGTTCACATAGAAACCGTCCTGCAGTTCCGCGGCCGCGCGCGCGGCCATTTCATCACGTGTCCATGCCATGATCTGTCTCCTTACTTGGCACGCACGGTGCGCTGTTCGATGCGTTTCTCGGGGGTCTTGTTCAGCACGATACGGTGAACGAAGATGCCCGGCAGGTGGACGTCGTCCGGATCGATCTCGCCGGTCTCGACGATTTCCTCGACCTCGGCCACGGTGATCTTGCCCGACATCGCGCACACCGGATTGAAGTTGCGTGCAGTACGGCGGAAGACCAGATTGCCGGCCTTGTCAGCCTTGTGTGCCTTGACCAGTGCCACGTCAGAGACCAGCGCCTGCTCCATGACGTACTTCTCGCCATTGAACTCGCGTACTTCCTTGCCTTCGGCGACGATCGTGCCGACACCGGTCTTGGTGAAGAATGCCGGGATGCCCGAGCCGCCAGCGCGCAGCTTTTCGGCCAGCGTGCCCTGCGGCGTGAAATCGAGCTGGAGTTCGCCGGCCAGGTACTGGCGCTCGAACTCCTTGTTTTCACCGACGTACGACGAGATCATCTTGCTGATCTGGCGGGTGGCCAGCAGCAGGCCCAGGCCGAAGCCATCGACGCCCGCGTTGTTCGAAATGCAGGTGAGCTGCTTGGCGCCACTGTCGCGCAGCGCGGCGATCAGTGCTTCAGGGATGCCGCACAGGCCGAAGCCGCCTACGGCGATCGTCTGGCCGTCGCGCACGACGCCCGCGAGCGCCTCGGCGGCGCTGGCGTAGACCTTGTTCATGTTTGCTCCTTCCTCGGTAGTCCCGCTACGCGGCCGGGTAGCCCCGCGCGGAAATTGTAACGGTACAATCGGCGGTCAGGCGCCGCCGTTGACGCCCCAGAGCATACGTCAAGGGATGCCGCGAGCGCCATTACGTAAAAGTACATAAGGGATAATGCCGTCCATCGACTACCAGACCGCTTTCCAGTTGGCCCCGGTTGGCCTGGTGCTATCGCGCGCCCGGGTGATCGAGGATTGCAACGACGAGGTCTGCCGGATCTTCGGCACCACCCGCGAGGCCCTGATGGGCCAATCGTTCCAGGTGCTCTATCCCACCGCCGACGAGTTCGAGCGCACGGGCGCGCGCATCGTGCCGGTGATGAACACCAAGGGCCTGTATTCGGACGAGCGAATCATGAAGCGCGCCAGCGGCGAGCTGTTCTGGTGCCACGTTACCGGACGCTCACTGGATCGCAAGGACCCGTTGGGCGCCGGCATCTGGACGTTCGAGGATCTGTCGCAGAAGCGGCCGGTCACGGCCGAACTGACCGCGCGGGAGCGCGACATCGCCGCGCAACTTGTGGAAGGCAAGACTAGCAAGCAGATCGGGAAGCTGCTGGCAATCAGTCCGCGCACCGTGGATATCTACCGGGCGCGGCTGATGAAGAAATACGGGGCCCATACGGCAGTGGACCTGGTGCAGCGGCTGGTGAACCACTGAGGTGTTGTCTTACTCCCCTCTCCCGTTGCACGGGAGAGGGGACCTGCCGGCGATAATCAGACGCTTACGCTTCGATCAGTTGCCGAATCGCCTCCGGCACCGGCACGCTCTTCTCCACCGCATAGTCGCACCACACCACCTTTGCCCCGCCTTCCGCCCAGACCACGTCAGGCAGATCGGTGCGCCGCACCTCGATGCGCGTCTCAAAGCTCGAACGCCCCAACTCTCCCGCGTACACCCGGCACTCGATGTCGCCGGGATAGCGCAGTTGCTTCAGGAACGTCATGTGGGCGTTGATCAGCACGGGGCCGTGACCATTGGCGTCTCGGCCATTGCGGCCGATCGACTCGAACCATTCGATCCGCGCCTGCTCCAGATAGCGGAAGTAAACGGTGTTGTTGACATGGCCCATGGCATCCATGTCACCCCACCGGATCGGCATCACGCAGGTGAAGACGTGCTTCATCAGCGCTTGGCGATCGAAGCTTCGGCCTTGGTCACGAGGTCGGCGCCGATTTGTTTCTTCCACTTGTCGTAGACCTTGGCCGTGGCCTTCTTGAAGGCGTCGTGCTCGGCCGGCGTCAGCGACGTGACCTTCACGCCGTGCTGCTCCATGTCCTTCCACGCCGGGGCGCCAGCCTCGACCAGTCCCTTGCGGGCCAGTGCGATTTCCTGCTTGCCGGCGTCGATGGCCGCCTGCTTCACGATCTCGCGATCCGCCGGGGTCCAGCTTTCCCAGATCTGCTTGTTGACCACGAAGATCAACGGATCAGCCACGTAGCCCCAGGTCGTCACGTACTTCTGGCCCACCGTGTACAGCTTGGCGGCCGCGAACACGCTCTGCGGATTTTCCTGGCCATCCACGGCGCCCGACGCCATGGCGGGCTGGGCGTCGGCCCAGCTCATCTGCGTCGGATTGGCGCCGAGCGCGTTGAAGGTTTCGATATAAAGCGGCGAACCCACCACACGCAGCTTCATGCCCTTGAGGTCTTCCGGCTTGCGGATCTCACGCTTCGAATTCGACACTTCGCGGAAACCGTTCTCGCCCCAGGCCAGTGGCACCACGCCGGCCTTGTCCAGCGTCGTGAACAGTTGCTTGCCCACTTCGCCCTGCGTCAGCGAATCCAGCGCCTTGTAGTCGGGCATCAGGAACGGCAGCGAGAACAGGTTCAGTTCCTTGACCTGCGGCGACCAGTTGATGGTCGAGCCAATGGCCATGTCGATCACACCCTGGCGGATGGCCGAGAACTCGCGCGTCTGGTCGCCGGCCACCAGCGACGTACCCGGATACAGCTTGATGTTGATGCGGCCACTGGTCCGCTGGCGCACCAGGTCGGCCCAGATCTCGCCGCCCTTGCCCCACGGGAACGCGGGGCCGAGCACCAGCGACATCTTGTATTCGGACTTGTACGTCTGGGCCGATGCGGCAGCCGGCAACAGGGCGGCGGCGGCGATCGAAGCGGCAACGGACAGCATCAGGGCACGGCGTTTCATGCGGGAATCTCCTCTTTTCAATCTTGTCGATGTCTTCAACGTCTTCAGCAAATCAGTAGCCCAGATAGTCTGGCAGCCATGTCGCCAGCGGCGGGTAGGCCAGCACCATCAGCATGGCGATGAACATCGCCAGCAGCATCCAGATCACCCAGGGCACGGTTTCCTCCATCCGTACCTTGGCGATGCGGCACGACACCATCAGGTTCACGGCCAGCGGCGGCGTGAACTGGCCCAGCGCCACCTTCAGCGTCAGTACCACGCCGAACCATACCGGATTCCAGTGGAAGGCATTGGCGATAGGCAGCAGCAGCGGCACGAAGATCAGGAAGATCGAGATGCCGTCGAGGAACATGCCTACCGTCATCAGCAAAAGCACGATCAGCGCCAGCACGCCGTACTCGCCCAGGCCGGAGTTGGCAATGGCGTGAGCCAGCGGATCGATCACGCCGAGCGTGGACAGCGCATAAGCAAAGATACCGGCCAGCGCGACCACAAGCAGGATCACCGCCGAAGTCTCCGCGGCTTCCTGGAAAATCGCGAACAGGTCGCGCATGCCGATGCTGCGGTAGATCACCATGCCGACGAACAGCCCGTACACCACCGCCACCACGGCGGCCTCGGTCGGCGTGAACCAGCCCGCGCGCATGCCACCGAGAATCAGGAACGGCGCGACCAGACCCCACGCGGCTTCGCGCAGGCTCTTCCAGAACGGCGGACGCGGCAGCGCGGCCTCCACGGCACCCATGTTGTGCTTGCGCGCCAGCCAGACGGCCGGGACGATCAGCGCCACGCCGGCCAGGATGCCCGGGATCAGGCCGGCCGCGAACAGCGCCGGCACCGAGGCGCCCGGCACCAGTACGCTGTAGATGATGAACGCGACCGATGGCGGGATCAGGATGTCGGTGGCGGCTGCCGCGCCCACCACGGCGGCACTGTACGAGCCCGGATAACCGGCCCGCGACATCGCCGCGATCATCACGCCGCCCACCGCTGCCGCGTTGGCGGGGCCCGAGCCCGAGATACCGCCGAGGAACATGGCCACGAGAATGGCCACCAGCGGCAGCATGCCCGGCCCACGCCCCACCACGGCAATGGCAAACGTGACCAGCCGCGCCGCCACGCCCGAGCGGTCGAAGATCGACCCTACGAGCACGAACATCGGAATGGCCAGCAGCGGGTACTTGGCCAGCCCCGCATAGAAGTTCTGCGGCACGGCCAGCAGGCCGAGCATCTGCGTGTCGAGATTCGACAGGCCGATGGCCACCAGCCCGCCCAGCCCCAGCGACACGCCAATCGGCACGCCCAGCAGCATCAGGCCGATAAAGACCACGAAAAGAGTGATGGCGACGAGCATCATTGCGCGCCCTCCCCGCCCTGCTTCGAAGTCGTCAATGCCTTCAGCGCACGGACATTGCGCCAGGCCAGCGCCAGCGCGCGCAGCCCGATGGCTACCGACAACACCGGCAGCCAGATCGAATACCACCAGGCGGGCACGCCAATACCGGGCGAGGTTTCGCCAAACGCGTACTCATCCCAGGTAATCCGTACGCCGAGTACGGCCAAGGCCAGGAACATCCCGGCCACGGCCAGCGCGGACAGGATGGCCAGCCGCTTCTGCCGGGTGGGGCTGCCGCGCTCGAAGAAATACTCGATGCGGATATTCCGGTCGCGCGCCACGGCCGCGCTGCCCGCCACGAGCGCCAGCACGATCATCAGGAAGACCGAGAACTCCTCGGTCCAGGCGAACGATTCGTCGGTGAAATAGCGCACCACCACGTTGGCAAACGTGATGGCGACCAGCAGCACCATGACGATGACGCCGATCCAGTCCTCGATACGTGGGGAAATGCGGAATTCGCTGTCGCGTGCCTCGTCGGACGCTTCGGGAATGATCGCCGAATCGACGATATGCTGCGGCCCGGCGTCGCGCCGTGCCTGATTGTCTTGATCCATTTTTTGCTACCCGGCCTCCGGTCCCGGGCCGCCCGGGGGCCTTGCCGGCCGCCGGGGCGTCTCTCTTCTTATGTACTTGTCGGCCTGTCTCCTCCCGGGGGCGGGTGGAAGTCAGACCATGCCATCGTCGGCTGTGATCACCGCGCCATTGATAAAGCGCGATGCATCGGACGCCAGCAGCAGCAAGAGGCCATCGAGGTCTTCGGGTTGGCCCAGGCGCTTGCGCGGCAGCATCTGGATCAGCTTCTGCCCCGCATCGGTATCCCAGTGGTGGTGGTTGATGTCGGTATCGATGTAGCCCGGGCAGATCGCGTTCGTGTTGATACCGTGACGCGCCCACTCCAGGGCCATGGCCTTGGTCATGTGGACCACGGCCGCCTTGCTCATGCAATACACACCAATCTGCGACAGTACCTTGAGACCGGCTACCGACGCAATATTGACGATGCGTGCCTGGGGCAACGGATTGCCCTGTTTCTCGGCGCCCTTGGCCCGCGCGATCATGCGCTTGGCCACTTCCTGGGCCACGAAGAACGCGCCGCGCGTGTTGGTATCGAACACGAAATCAAAGTCGTCGGCGGTCACGTCGGTCAGCTTCTGCGTGGTGGACACCCCCGAATTGTTGACCAGGATATCGATGGAACCGGCTTCGGTTTCCGCGTGTGCCACGGCCGAACGGATGCTGTCGGGGTCGGTGACATCGAGTCGCACCACGTGGGCGCTGCCGCCGTCGGCCTCGATGGCCGCACGCAGTTCCTTGAGCAGTTCCACCCGGCGCGAGGCCAGCACCACCTTGGCGCCCGCAGCCGCCAGCACATGGGCGAAACGCGTGCCCAGTCCGCTCGAGGCACCGGTCACCAGCGCGACCTTGCCTTCCAGATTGATCGACAAACCCATTGTTTACCTCGGCGTTGAAGCATCCGGCCCTGCCGGACGGTGCGGTTCCAGTTCCGCTCTGCGGGAGCCGGACATGCGTTCCGGCTATCGCCCAAAAAAAAGAACGGTCGTTCCAAAAAATTGCTTGCCTGAGGTTGGCGAGTCCCGGACAATGCCGAAGATTCTAAGAACTTGGTCCCCAAAGGGAAAGAGGAAAAACGCCTAGTTCAGGCCCGGTCATCCGCCGGAGAGCCTGTTCCCGCGCCATGTCCGCACGCGGACGACACCCCGGCCACCCCGGGCCGCGCGCAGTGCCCGCCTCGCCCCGCCCGTTCCCGGTTCCGCAGAGCACGATCACCGCATCCCACAAACCGCAGTCACGCGTCACGCAACCAGTCACGCGCTGCAACCATGCGGCAGTATTGCCGCCCAGAAGAAACAGAGGGTTAGAGACAATGGATCAGCAACAGCTCGTCGAGCAGTTCGGCCCGCGCGAAGCCATGGAGTACGACGTCGTCATCGTCGGCGGTGGCCCCGGCGGTCTGGCCACGGCCATCCGCCTGAAGCAGCTGGCCGCGGAGAAAGGCGGCGACGTCAATGTCTGCGTGCTGGAGAAGGGCTCCGAGCCGGGCGCGCACATCCTGTCGGGCGCCATCATGGACCCGATTGCGCTGAACGAGCTGATCCCGAACTGGAAGGAACTGGGCGCACCGCTGAACCAGCCGGTCACGGAAGACAAGTTCCTGTTCCTCGACGCCAATGGCTCCAAGGGTGCCCCGCTGCTGCCCGAGTGCTTCCACAACGAAGGCAACTACATCGTCAGCCTGTCGAACTTCGTGCGCTGGCTGGGCCAGCAGGCCGAAGCGCTGGGCGTGGAAATCTTCCCGGGCTTCCCCGCAGCCGAAGTCCTCTACAACGAGGATGGCTCCGTCAAGGGCGTGGCCACCGGCAACCTCGGCATCAACAAGGAAGGCGAACCCACCGAGAACTTCCAGCTCGGCATGGAGCTGCACGCCAAGTACACGATCTTTGCCGAAGGCGCACGTGGCCACCTGGGCAAGCAACTGATCGCCAAATACAAGCTCGATGCCGGGAAGGATCCGCAAAGCTACGGTATCGGCCTGAAGGAACTGTGGGAAATCGATCCGGCCAAGCACCAGCCTGGCCTGGTCGTCCACACGGCCGGCTGGCCGCTGGACCCGGCCACCTACGGCGGCTCGTTTCTCTATCACATGGAAGACAACAAGGTGGCCGTGGGCTTCGTGGTCGGTCTCGACTACACGAATCCGTGGCTGTCGCCGTTCGAGGAATTCCAGCGCTTCAAGACGCACCCGGAAATCCGCCAGTACTTTGAAGGCGGCAAGCGCATTGGCTACGGCGCGCGCGCCATCACCGCCGGTGGTCTGCTGTCGCTGCCGAAGACGGTATTCCCGGGCGGTGCACTGGTGGGCTGCGACGCGGGCTACCTGAACGCCTCTCGCATCAAGGGCAGCCACGCCGCGATCAAGACCGGCATGATGGCCGCCGAAGCCGCGTACGACGCGCTGCAGGCGGGCCGTCAGCACGACGAACTGTCCGACTACCCCGCTGCTTTCGAAAAGAGCTGGCTGCACAAGGAACTGCTGCAGGCCAAGAACTTCAAGCAGTGGTTCAAGAAGGGCCGCACCACCGCCACGCTGATGACCGGTATCGAGCAATGGCTGCTGCCGAAGCTGGGCATCCGCAACCCGCCCTGGACGATCCACCGCGAGAAGCCGGACCACGTGTACCTGAAGCCGGCTGCCGAATGCCAGAAGATCGAGTATCCGAAACCGGACGGCAAGCTGACCTTCGACCGACTGTCGTCGGTCTTCATCAGCAACACGAACCACGAGGAAAACCAGCCGGCGCACCTGACGCTCAAGGACGCCAGCGTGCCGGTGAACATCAACTGGGAAAAGTACGCCGGCCCCGAGTCGCGCTACTGCCCGGCCGGTGTGTACGAATTCGTGCAGAACGATGACGGCAAGGAACGCCTGCAGATCAACGCGCAGAACTGTGTGCACTGCAAGACCTGCGATATCAAGGACCCGACCCAGAACATCGTCTGGGTGACGCCGGAAGGCGGCGGCGGTCCGAACTACGTGGGGATGTAAGTAGTACGCCGCAAGGCTGCTACTGCATGACGAAAAAACGCCGGTACTTTACCGGCGTTTTTTCATGGCTGCATGGCTCAGGACTCCGCGCCGCGCGGTGCCTTGAACACCTCCACGGGCGGCGGCACGCCCTTGAACTTCTCCACATCGGCCATGGCCGTATGGCCGCAATTGGCTTGCGCGAGTTTCGACGTGCCGATGCCGGTCGTCAGGTTGTTCACGTCTCCATAGCGGCAAAGCGTGCCTGGCTTGCCACCCTCGGCCGGGTCGTACCACGCCCCCTCGCAAACCCGGATCGCACCGCGCCGGATGCCGTCCGTCAGCTTCACGCCGACGAGCATCTGGCCCCGGTCGTTGAACACCCGCACGATGTCTCCGTCGGCGATGCCACGCGCGCGGGCGTCCTCCGGATGCATCAGGCAAGGTTCCCTGTCCTTTATCGCATAGGACTCGCGCAATATCGTTCCGCATAGCTGGGAGTGCAGCCGGCTCTTCGGATGGCTCGTCACGATATGGAGCGGATACTTCGTGGTCGGCCCATCGAGCCGCTCGACCGGCTCCATCCATGTCGGGTGCGGCGGGCAATCGTCGTACTTCATCCGGGCGATATTCGACGAGTAGATCTCGATGCGGCCCGACGCCGTACCCAGCGCATTCAGCAACGGATCGTCGCGAAACGACTTGTGCCGGATGTAACCCCTGGCCTCCTCGCTGATCGGGAACGCCAGCGGCTTGTTGCTGTTCCAGAACACATCGAAGACCGGCATTTCCATGCGCTTGCCGCGCGCCTGCACGCGCGCCGCCTCGTAGAACGAACGAATCCAGCCCATCTCGTCGCGCCCGTCCGTGAAAGCCTTCCCGGTGCCCATGCGATCGCAGATGTCGGCAAAGATGTCGTAGTCGTTGCGCGCCTCGTAGACCGGATCGATGACCTTGCGCATGGCCAGGATATGGCTCATCGCATAGTCGCCAATGCCCTCGATATCGTTGCGCTCATAGCTCGTCGTGCACGGCAGCACGATATCGGCGTGCCGCGCGGTGGCGGTCCACTGGAAATCATGCACGATGAAGGTGTCGAGCTTCTGCCATGCCTTGAGCATGCGGTTGCGGTCCTGGTGGTGCATGAATGGATTGCCGCCCACCCAGTACGCCAGCTTGAGATCGGGATACGTCGAACGCCGTCCGTTGAAATCGTAGGGCTTGCCGGGGTTCTCCAGAGCCTCGACGATGCGTGAGACGGGAATCGTCTCGGTGCCGCCTGCCTCCAGCCATTCCGACCCCGGTGGCGGCTTGGCACCCCCGACGATGCCCGGCAGCACCGGACCCGTGGCCGTGGGGCTGCCGCCATTGGCGTAGTGATACGTGAACCCATAGCCCCCACCGGGCAAGCCGATCTGGCCGAGCATCGACGCCAGGGTGACCATCATCCAGTGGGCCTGTTCGCCATGATGCTGCCGCTGGATCGACCACCCACCAGCCAGCATCGTCCGGTTTCCGGCAAAGCGCCGGGCCAGTCCGCGAATCACGTCTGCGGGCAGCCCGCAGATGCCCGATGCCCAGTTGGCGTCCTTGGGCACACCATCGGATTTGCCGGTCAGGTATGGGACGAATCGTTCGAAGCCCGTCGTGTAACGCGACAGGAACTTCGCGTCATGCAGGTTTTCGGTATAGAGCGTATGGGCGATACCCAGCATCATCGCCACATCGGTCTGCGGCCGGGGTGCAAGCCACTCGGCGCCGAAGTACTCGCAGGTTTCCGTGCGCACCGGGTCGATGCAGATGACCTTGATGCCCTTCTTCTTCAACGCCTCCATGCCGGGAAACGCGCCGTGGTCCGGAACCTGCCAGCCGATCTGGTTCGTGACAATCGGATCGGCACCCCAGAACACCATCAACTCGGTATGGGCTTCGAGCACGGGCCACGTCGTAGGCTGCTCGTACACATCGATCGACCCCACCACGTACGGCAGAATGACCTGTGCAGCCCCGGTCGAATAGTCGCCGCTGCGGCTCACGAAGCCGCCGTTGACTGTCAACGCACGCGACAGCAGCGTCTGGCAGTTGTGGAGCTTTCCGGGACTCTTCCAGCCGTAGGAACCGCCGAAGATCGAGGTTGGCCCGTGCTTGCGCCGCACCCGGTCAAGTTCCTTTGCCACGAGATCCAGCGCCTTCTCCCAACTCACTCGCACGAAGTCACCCTTGCCCCGCCCTGCCGGATCGGCGCCCGGCCCGTGCTCGAGCCACGCGCGGCGCACCATCGGATAGCGAATCCGCGTGGGCGAATAGATCGAATCGAGCACACCGGGCAGCATGTGCGAAGGCCGCGGGTCCTTCTCCCACGGACGCAGCCCCGTGACGCGGCCGTTTTCCACCTTGGCGTAGAACGCGCCCCAGTGCGAACCGGTCAGCACCTCGGACGTTCCGACCGAACCTTGTCGGCTGGCGCCGGTTGCCAGCAGTGCGGGACTCGCGGAGCCCAGCGCACCCGTAGCGAGGGCGCCCTGGATGAAACGACGGCGCGACACGCGCGTGTCGCGGTGATTGTTGTCATTCGGCATGGTGACTCCATTCCTGTGTTTCCTGCGATTCTTGTGGTGCCAGGCATGGCTGGAATTCCAGCAGCACGCCGAGCAGGCTGGCGGTGGCGCCGTAGAAGCCGCTGGGATCGTTGGACCGGCACAGTGCGATCAAGCCGGGAACCCACGCGACCAGCCTCGCGTGCATCAGTGCGATGCCATCGGCGTCATCGCGGCGCAGCAGCGAGGCGTACAGCGCCAACTCCACCGCCACGTGATCGGCCGGCTCGCCCGGCGAAGCGATCGATACGTCGAACCGCATCAGCAGTTCGTTGACCTCGTCGACCGCACAGCCGAACGGGCGCAGACCCGGGTGCTCGTCATCGACCGCATAGGCGCTTTCGTAGAGCGATATGGGCGGCGTGCCCATGACGCCTTCGAACAGACGCGTCCAGGTCACGGCGATGTCGAGCGCCAGTTGCGGGGCCAGTGCCGCCGACAGTGCCGTGCGCAACTGCGCGACTGCATCCAGGCAATCGAACTCCCCGCCAATGGCATCCAGCAGTGCCTGTCCTTCCGGCGACTGCAGTTGCGCAACCACCGCCTCCGTGGGCGGCATCGCGAGCCATCCGCCAATCCAATCGATTGTCGAGGCACGGATCTGAGGTGGCGTGCAGGCAGCGGTGCCAGCCGGGCTCATTGCGGACCACCGCCGTGTGCAGTGCCGGCAGCGTTGCCGGGCGTATCATGTCCGCCGCCCACATCCTTGGAGTGGTTCTGCAGCCAGGACAGCATCAGGCGGTATTCGGCATCGTCGAGCGAGGTGTAGCGCTTCATCGCTCCCAACGTGCCGATCCACTGGTTGGCCAGGTACTCGTTGGCATGCGGTAGCGCATGGCACGACGCGCAGGACTGGCGATACGTCTCGTCCGCATGCCGCCAGAGTTGCGCCACATCGGCCGACAGCCCGGCGGAGGGGATCCAGACCGTGAGACTGCCTTCATGCCAATCCAGGCCTGTCTCCTCGTCGCGCACCGTCTGCTTGCGCTGCACCCGTGCAATGGCATCCGGAGACAACACCGCCTGCATGATCCGCTGGCCCTTGAGCGCATACATCGCGCTCTCGGAACCATCCTGCTGCCAGCCATCGACGCGCACCTGGAGGCGGTCGCCCTCGCGTGTCAGCACCTTCAGACGCGTGGCGCCAAGCAGCTTGCCGTCCTCGCCCGCTCCGCTGGTATCGAGCTGGAACGGCGTCGGGGATACGACGAAGAGTTCGTCGCGGCGCACCAGTTCGGCCGGCGGCGCCGCCAGCGATGTCAGGCGCGATGGCCCGACGTGTCGCTGGTCCTCCGGCAGCATCACCACTTCCTCGGTGCGGTTCGGCCTGGGCGCGCCTGCGTTCGGCGCTTCCACTGCGGGGACGGATTTCAGGTAGACCGCCATCGCCAGCCGGTCCGCTTCGGACAGCCGCGACGTGTTCATCACGACCTCCTTCATGTCCCCGCCGGCCTTGATGCCAATCGGGTTGAGGCCGTCCTCAAGATATCGGGCGATATCGTTCACGGACCAGTAGCCGATACCCGTCTCGTCCTGCGTGATATTGGGGATGTAGCCCGTGCCCTCGGGGTTCGGTCCGCCCGAGAAGCGCCTGGCGAATGGCACGGCACCCATCAGGTTGCGCGGCGAATGGCATTCCACGCAATGCGCCGAGCTTTCCACGAGATAGCGCCCGCGATTCCACTGCTCGGTCTGCGTCGGATCATCGGCAACAGGCTTGCCGTCCAGGAACGCCAGTCGCCACAGGCCCACGCCGCGCCGGATGGAATACGGAAATTTCAGTTCGTGGTCTGCCACCTTGCCGGGTATGGCCGGCAGCGTCTGCATGTAGGCGAACAGATCGCGCAGATCGTTTGCCGACATGCGCTGGTAGGACGTGTATGGGAAGGCCGGATAAGCGTTGCCCTTGCCCGGAATCACGCCCTCGCGCATCGCCATGATGAACTGCTCGAGCGTCCATCCACCAATGCCATCGGTCTTGTGTGACGAGACATTGGGCATATGGAACTTGCCGAACGCGGTCTCCAGCGAGCGGCCACCTCCAAGCACTGTCTCGTCGTTCTTGCCTGGCGATGCGTGGCACGTGGCGCAGTCGCCAGCAAGAAACTGCGTGCGCCCGTTTACCAGATCGGGCATGGACGTATCGGGTACGTCCCGCGCGGGATGGAGGAGTCGCCAGGTGGATGGTGCGGTGAGCACCAGGAATGCGACGATGCCGATCACCGCAACGGCGGCGGTGACGATCAGGGACCTTCTTCTCGTTGTCATGCGGTTACCTCGTTGAGCAATCCGTGATTGCTCGTAACCGTATGCCTGACTGCCGAGGTGGTTATTGATGCGAGGCAACCCTCGCATCGGTCGGGACGGGGCTAACGCAAACCGTCCCGATACAACTTGCTACGACATCAATTGCCCGAGACCGGCATGCAGGTGGATGCCAGCAACTGCTCGTAGATGAAGCACTGCAGCAGCGTCAGTTCACGCTCGCCCAACGCTTCGAACGCCACGCCGAACGCGGGGAATTCCTCGTCGTCCTGCGACGGCGCGCTGCGCACCGTGCCATCGACCGTCACCTCCGTATCGAGCGATGCCGTGCGCAACTGGAAGCGCAGCCTCACGCGCTGGCCTACCGCTGGCGCCGGGGTGGAGGTTTGCACCAACGCACCGCCCGTGCTGAGGTCCGATAGCAGCCCAAGCCGCGCAAGCCCTTCGCCCATCTGGTCATCGAGACTGACATCGGCACCCTGCTGCGTCGATTCGGCACTCCCTTCGTCTCCGCTCTCGCTGGCAGCCTCCACCAGATAGGCAGCCATCCGCGTGGGCACGCGGGCGGCGCGCCGTACCGGCATCTGCTCGGTCTGTGCCGGCGCCGACAGCACCAGATAGCGGAACGGGCTGCGGCAGACCGCCGTGACCGTCGATGTGAAGCTGTGGATCGCGTGCCCCGAGAAGCCGCGCAGCAGCAACGTTTCGCCCGCATTGATCGACAATTCGCGGCCACCCAGCGTGGGCCACGTCACGAACAGGCCATGTTCGATGAAACCGATCAGCCGGCTGGCAGCCGCCCGGGCCGTGTCGCCGGGCGTCTTCACGTGCAGCAGCGTCCCGACCTGGAGACCGAGCGGCCCCGAACTCAGCCTCGACCCACCATGCGCGTCAGGCTCGTTGCCGGCTTCGGGCATGTCGTCGGGCCGGCAGACCGTACCGTGTCGGAACATGAGCGCGAGGTCGCGCGCGTCAGGGATGATGCTGCCGCTGCCGAGCATGAGATTGCCCTGGCCGTCGAGCAGCGCCCACGGCAAGGGTTGCCCGACCGGCAGATCCTGTGGGGTCAATGGAATCATGGCGCGATGGCTCCCCATGAAGCAATGCACCGGTACGCGTCAGCCGCCAGTGCGAGGGTAAATCGAAGACGATGGGCCCGCCCCGCCACATTTCCTGCGTGGCGTGCAACCCCGGATGAGTCAGCTATCGACAGTTGCGAACGAACCTTGACACCCCTCGCAGGGGGCATGCGGGCGCAACAGAGGTTACCGGGCAGGCATCCGAAAACGCATCAGTCTTGGACGGCTGGCTTGACGCGGCACAAACAACATCGCAAAATCTCCAAAACGCCGAATGCTGTCAGACAGCCTGACATCTTAAAACTGCCGACCGAGCCCCTCTCGCCCTCACGCCCACTCCCCATGGACCGACTGTCCCGCCCTGCCACCCTCGCCTCCCGCATCGCCCAGACCCTGCGCGACGACATTGCCGCCGGCCGCTTTGCCACCGGTGCGCGGCTGCCGGCCGAGGCCACACTGGCGGGCACCTTCGACGTCAGCCGTCCGATCGTGCGCGAGGCGATTGCGCTACTCAAGGCCGACGGCGTGCTGGTGACGCGCAAGGGATCGGGGGCTTATGTTTCCGAAACGCCCGGCGGGCAGGTCTGGCGTGTGGCCAGCGCGCCCGAAGGCGGGCCGACGCTGGCGCAACTGTTCGAACTGCGCCGTGTGGTGGAAACGGCGTGTGCGGAGATGGCTGCGTTGCGCCGCACCGATGCGGATATCGCCGCCATGCGTCAGGCGCTCGACGCCATGCAGCGTCAGGCCGATGATTTTCCGAGCGCCGCAGCCGCCGATATTGCCTTTCACCACGCCATCGCCCAGGCCGCGCACAACCCGTGCTTCACGGGCCTGACCGATTTCGTCAGCCAGCAACTGCTGGCCGCCCGGCAGCGGGCCTGGGAAAACACCGCGCGCCTGCGCGACACCGACGGCCAGCCACGGGCGGCCGATGCCGAACACGCGGCGCTCGTCGATGCCATCGCCCAGGGCGATCCCATCGCTGCGCGCGCTGCGGCTACCGCCCACCTTGGCGCGTCGGCGGCGCGCATGGGCCTGGCGTGACATCGGACCCGAGTACCGACTCGGAAAAATCAGCATCCAGGGATCAGGAATCAGGAGCAGACAGATGGAACAGGTAGATTGCGTCGTGATCGGCGCTGGGGTGGTCGGGCTCGCCGTAGCCCGCGCCATGGCGCTGCAAGGCCGCGAAGTCATCATTCTCGAAGCGGAGAATGCCTTTGGCACGATCACGAGCGCGCGCAACAGCGAGGTGATCCACGCCGGCATCTACTACCCGGCCGGCTCGCTGAAGGCCGAGCTTTGCGTGCGCGGCAAGGCCATGCTCTATGACTACTGCGCCAGCCATCACGTGGTGCACCAGCGCTGCGGCAAGTTGATCGTGGCCACCAGCGAGGCTCAGGTCGCCACGCTCGCCGGCATCCGCGCCAAGGCCGAGGCCAATGGCGTGCACGACATGCAACTACTGACGCGCGACGAAGCGCGGGCCATGGAGCCGCAACTCGAATGCCACGCCGCGCTGCTGTCGCCGTCGACCGGCATCATCGATAGCCACGGCTTGATGACCGCACTGCTTGGCGATGCGGAACAGGCCGGTGCGATGCTGGCCGTGCAGTCGCCCGTGCGATCGGGGGCGGTGACGCCCGATGGCATCCGCCTGGACATCGACAGTCCGGACGGCGCCACCACGCTGCTGGCCCGCACGGTGATCAATTCGGCCGGGTTGACCGCGCCCGAGCTCGCCCGTCGGATCGACGGCATTCCCGCCGCGCACATTCCACCGCAGTTCTACGCCAAAGGCTGCTATTTCACGCTGGCAGGCCGCGCGCCATTCTCGCGTCTGATCTATCCGGTGCCCGAAGCAGCCGGCCTTGGCGTCCATCTGACGCTGGACCTGGGCGGCCAGGCGCGCTTCGGCCCGAATGTGCGATGGATCGACGACATCGAATACAGCGTGCCGCCGCACGACGCGGATAGTTTCTATGACGAGGTTCGCCGCTATTGGCCGGGGCTGGCGGACGGTGCCTTGCAGCCGGGCTACGCGGGCATCCGCCCGAAAATCAGCGGCCCAGGCGAGACGGCTGCTGATTTCAGGATCGATGGACCGGAAACGCATGGTGTGCCGGGGCTGGTGAATCTGTTTGGGATCGAGTCGCCGGGGCTGACGTCGTCGCTGGCGATTGGGGAGAAGGTGGTGGGGTTGTTGGCATAGACCCTCGCCCGTAGTTATGCGCTCCCCTCTCCCGTGCAACGGGAGAGGGGTGGGGGTGAGGGCAAGCGGTGCAAACTTAGACAGGTCGGCAAGCAGAACCTCCGGCCCTCACCCCTAACCCCTCTCCCACTTTGTGGGAGAGGGGAATAAACCGAGAGGTGACTCAGTCAGTCCCTACCCTCCCCCCGAAAACTCATCACCGCACATCCCGCCCCCAGCATTGCCGCTACAGCCGCGAGCCCGAACGTATGCATGGGCGCGAGCGTCTTCCACGTCCAGCCCATTGCGAGCCCGCCCAGCGTGCCGCCGAGTCCGTAGGAAATGCCCGTGTACAGCGCCTGTCCTCTGCCTTGCAGGGGTCCGGCAAACCAGCGTTGCAGCCGCTTGAGGCTGGCGCTGTGGTGCGCGGCAAACGTGGCGGCGTGCAGGATCTGCACCGCCGCCATCAGCCACGCGAACTGCGCGAAGTAGCCAGTCAGGCCGAAGCGCAGCGCCGCCAGCACGAACGTGCCGGCCAGGATCGTGCGCAGTGCCAGTGCGCCGAACAGCCGGCCCTGATAGAAGAAGAACACGATCTCCGCCACCACGCCGATGGTCCACATCGCGCCGATGGCGATCTTGCTGTAGCCCAGCCGTTCCAGATAGAGCGAATAGAAGACGTAGAGCGCTGCGTGCGCGAACATCATCAGGAAGGCCGAGGCAAGGAACCACGCCACGTCAGGGCGACGCAGCAGAGGCAGCGCGGGCGGCGGCTTGACGCGTGGCCCTTCGTCCGTGGCATCGCGCATGCCGAAGACCACCACCGCGAACAGCGCCAGCGTGGCGCTGGCCAACCACGGGAAGGCCGGCATGCCGAAGTGCTCGAACAATGCCCCGCCCGTCAGCACGGCCGCGATGAATCCGACCGAGCCGAACATGCGCACGCGGCCGTAGCGATGATCGAAAGCGCCATGGCGGCGCAGCGTGGAAATGGTCAGGGCATCGCCCAGCGGCGACATGGCGCTCGTGATCAGGTTCAGGCCGATCATCATCGCCATCATGCCGCCGTAGCTGGTGATCCCCGGTACGGCCAGGAATGCGAGCAGCGCCGTCACGGCCGCGAGCCGCAACAGCTTCACGCGCGTGTGCATGACATCGGACAGCCAGCCCCACAGATAGGGGCCGACGATGCGACTCAACTGAAAGCACGCCATCAGTACGCCGATCTGCACGGGCGAGAAGCCCCGGTCGGCGAAGAACAGGCTCACATACGGCGAGATGACGCCGACGTAGGCGTAGTAGCCGAGATAGAACAGCCCGAAACGAAGGTAGGTGGCTCTGTCGATCGAACCCGACGGAGCCGTCGTCGTGCCCAGGGGGTGGCTCAGGGCGTGTCCTGAACCGGGACGTGAGCCGGAATGCGCGGCGTATCGACGTGGACATCGCCACACTGCGCGCGATGGCGCAATGCGTGGTCCATCAGCACCAGCGCGAGCATGGCCTCCGCGATAGGCGTCGCACGGATGCCCACGCACGGATCATGACGGCCAAACGTCTCGACGCTGGCCGTATTGCCACCCTTGTCGATCGATTCGCGCGCGGTGCGGATGCTGGACGTCGGCTTGATCGCCAGCGATACCGTGACGTCCTGACCGGTCGAAATCCCGCCCAGCACGCCACCTGCATTGTTCGTACGGAAACCCTGCGGCGTCAGCTCGTCACCATGGACCGTGCCGCGTTGTGCCACGCTGTCGAAGCCCGCGCCAATCTCGACGCCCTTGACCGCGTTGATGCCCATCATCGCGTGTGCGATATCGGCGTCGAGCTTGTCGAACAGCGGCTCGCCCAGCCCCACGGGCACGCCGCTGGCCACCACCTCGATGCGCGCGCCCACGGAATCGCCATCGTGGCGCAGCGTGTCCATATAGGTTTCGAGCTCGGGCACGATATCGGCATTCGCCGCGAAGAACGGGTTCTCCGGCACGTGCTTCCAGTCGGTGAACGGCACTTCCACTTCACCAAGTTGCGACATGTAGCCGCGAATCTCGGTGCCGTACTGCTCTTTCAGCCATTTCTTGGCAATTGCCGCCGCGGCCACCACGGGCGCGGTGAGGCGGGCCGACGAACGGCCACCGCCGCGATAGTCGCGGATGCCGTACTTGTGCCAGTAGGTGTAGTCGGCGTGGCCGGGACGGAAGGTCTCGACGATGTTGCCGTAGTCCTTGCTGCGCTGGTCCGTATTGCGGATCAGCAGGCAGATCGGCGTGCCCGTGGTCTTGCCTTCGAACACACCGGAGAGAATTTCGACCTGATCGGCTTCCTGGCGCTGCGTCACATGGCGCGAGGTGCCGGGCTTGCGGCGATCCAGGTCGATCTGGATATCGGCCTCGGTCAGCGACATTCCCGGCGGGCAACCATCGACGACCGCGCCAATCGCGGGCCCATGGGATTCGCCGAAGGTGGTGACTGTGAAAAGCAGGCCGAGAGTATTGCCAGACATGATCGAAACCGCGCAGGAATTGGGGACGGCCTACATTGTACGGCCATTACCCGCTTAGGCGGCGACACCAACCTCGCCGCCCTGCCCCACCAGCGCCGGCGCAAACACCCCGCTGCCCGCGAAGTCGGGGTAGTACTGCTTGCGCATGCGTGCCAGATACGCCTGGAGGTTCGCATGCGTTTCAGCCGCTGCGCGGATCGGGGTTTCGAACACGGGCGACTGCAGGCTCGCCGCGAATGCAAACAAAGTGGCGTCTGCACCGCATGGTCGATCACCCATCAGGTACGGTTTGTCGCCCAGGATATCGGCCACCGATTTCACGCCATGGGTAGCCATCGTCGTCATGTCGGCCTCGCTATGGCGCCCCAAACCCTGCGCCCACAGCATCTGGCGAACCTTTCGCCGCACCATTGTCTTGACCAGTCCTCGCACTGGCGCGGGCACGATGTTGAAGAACTGCGCGGGGCCGCGTTCGAAGTTGCCGCGCTCCAGCCAGCGCACCCGCGCCACGGCCCAGTACAGGTTGTCTTCCAGCAGCTTCTCCACGGCCCACGCCGTACCGCGCTCGGCGGGCGACAGGCCTTCGTCGAAATCGATGTGGTAGGTCTTTTCCAGGTGCCAGCGGATCAACGTGGAGTCCGCTACCAGCCGGCCCATGTCGTCCAGATACGGCAACTTGCCCTTGGGGGCGCGCCGCACGTCGCCACGCTTCGTCTGGTACGGCAGGCCGGCGAGCTTGAGCAGCATCTCGGCCTTCATCACGAACGGGCTGGCATCGGGCAGCCCGAATGCCGGGCCAAATGTGTAAAGCGTGATCATGGGCGGGTTTCCGTTCATTTCCAGTCGCCGCGCAGGGCGAGCACCATTTGCTGCAGGGTTTCGGGTGTGGCGGCTTGCGGTGGCACCGGCTCGCCCACCACCAGCTCCAGACGATTCAGGATGCCGCGCCGGAATGGCTTGGTCATCGCCGACCCACCCTTGCGCGAGAAGAAGCTGCCCCACAGGCCGCGCAGCGCCATCGGCACCACGGGCACCGGCGTGCGCTGGATGATCTGGTGCACACCGTTCTTGAACGGGTTGAGTTCCCCCGTGGCCGTGATCTTCCCTTCGGGGAAGATACAGACCAGTTCGCCATCGGCAAGCGCCTCCGCCACGGCGTCGTAGGCGCGCGCCAGCATTTCCGGATGCTCGCGCGCCGGGGCGATCGGAATCGCCTTGGCCTGGCGGAAGAACCATGACAGGCCCGGCACCTTGAAGATGTTGTGATCCATCAGGAAGCGCACCGGCCGGGGGCTGGCCGCCATCAGCACCACGGCATCGACAAAGCTCACGTGGTTGCAGACCAGCACGGCGGCGCCTTCCTCCGGAATGCGCTCGGCGTCGATGCGGCGCAGCCGGTAAAGGGTATGCACGAGCAGCCAGGCGATGAAGCGCAGCAGGAACTCCGGCACCAGCGTGTAGATATAGATCGCCACCACGGCATTGAGCAGCCCCACCACCAGGAACAGTTGCGGGATCGAGTAGCCGGCCTGCGTCATGAACACGCCAAGCAGCGAGGCGGCAATCATGAAGAAACTGTTCAGGATGTTGTTGGCGGCGATGATCCGTGCGCGGTGCGTGGGCGCCGAGCGGCTCTGGATCAGCGCATAGAGCGGCACGCTGTAGAAGCCGCCGAACATCGCCAGGAGGAACAGGTCGAACAGCACGCGCCAGTGCCCCGGCTGGGCGAGGAAGCCGCTCACGCCACTCAGTGTGGCGCCAGTCGACTGTCCATGCGTGGCGAAGTAGAGATCTACCGCAAAGACCGTCATCCCGATGGAGCCGAATGGCACCAGCCCGATTTCCACATGCCGGCCCGACAGCCGCTCGCACAGCAGCGACCCGATGCCGATGCCGATCGAGAACACCGCCAGCAGCAGCGTGACCACGTTCTGGTCACCGCCGAGCACATCCTTGGCAAAGCTGAAGAACGAGGTCAGGAACGTGGCGCCCAGAAACCACAGCCACGAGATACCGAGCAGGCTCAGGAACACCACGCGGCGTTCGCGCGCCAGCATCAGGTTGCGCCACGTTTCTGTGATCGGATTCCAATTGATGCGCAGGTCCGGTTGTGGCGCCGGGGACAGCGGCACGCCCTGCGACACCGCGCGGCCCGCCACGGCAATCACCACGCAGGCGATGCCCACATAGAGCGGGCCCACGATGGTGCCGTCGCCCTGCGTCAGCCCCGCCATCTCGCCGCCCAGCAGCGTGCCGAGCAGGATGGCCACGAAGGTGCCCATTTCCACCAGTCCGTTGCCGCCCACGAGTTCGGTCTGGTCCAGATGCTGAGGGAGGTAAGCGAACTTGACCGGCCCGAACAGCGTGGAATGCAGGCCCATCAGGAAGGTGCCCAGGTACAGCAGCGGCGCGCTGTGCAGGTAGAAGCCAGCCAGCCCAAGGAGCATGATGCCGATCTCCAGCGTCTTGACCAGCCGGATCAGTTTCGATTTCTCGATCTTGTCGGCGATCTGTCCACTGGTTGCGGAGAACAGCACGAATGGCGCGATGAAAATCGCAGAAATCAGGAAAGCCGCACTATGAGGATCTACGCCCTCGAAGAGCGCCGCGTGGTACGTGACCAGCGACGTAAAGGCGACCTTGAAGACGTTGTCGTTCATTGCCCCCAGGAACTGCGTCCAGAAGAACGGGGCGAAACGGCGCAGACCCAGCAGGCGAAACTGGCTTTGTTGGCTCATGAATGGCAATCGGATGGCAACTGCAATGGGCCCCGGTGACCCGCGGGGCATCAGTTCGCCGCCATCATGCCAGCAGCCGGCGGTTGCGGCTATGGGACGATTCTCAATTCGGATAATTCAGAGAAAAACGACGCGGCCCATGGAGGGCCGCGTGTGAGTGCCGTGGGCGCCGGGGAAAACGCCAGGAGTCGTCAGCCGACGCGGTCCGGCTCGCTCTTGCGTTCGCCACCCTCTTCCGGCCAGTCGCGGATATACGCCTTGAGCATGCGGTTCTCGAAGCTCTGCTCTTCCACCACGGCCTTGGCCACATCGTAGAACGAGATCACGCCCATCAACGTGCGCTTCTCCAGTACCGGCAGGTAGCGGGTGTGGCGCTCCAGCATCATGCGGCGCACTTCGTTGACGTCGGTTTCGGGGGTGCAGGTCAGCGGCGCGTCGTCCATGACCTTGCGGATGCTGTGGGTGCCCAGCGTGCCCTTGTTGGCGGCCACCGTCTCGATGATCTCGCGGAAGGTCAGCATGCCGACGAGATCGCCATATTCCATTACCACCAGCGAGCCGATGTCGTGGCTGGCCATGGTGTCGATGGCCTCCTGCAGCGGCGTATCCGGCGTAACGGTATAGAGCGTATTGCCCTTGATTTGCAGGATGTCGCTGACTTTCATGGTGGTGTCTCCGCTGCCTCGATGCATGTGCCCGTTGGCGGGCTTGAAATAGGGATGGGGGGCTCAGGCCCGATGATGGCCGATCCTAGCCCAATTTGACGCCGCAAGTAAAGCGAGGGCGGCCTCGGGGCCAGACTGCCTGGCGGGACAGCCCCCGAGCGGGCCTCCCGGCGCCGCGTATCCCCCGATGGCGCTGGCGCCGCATGGTGCTAGGATGCCGGGCAGAGACAATCCATCGATCGAGAGAAGCCCAATGTCCGGTACCCGATTCGACACGCTGGCGCTGCACGCCGGCGCCGCGCCCGACCCCGCCACAGGGGCCCGCGCCACCCCGATCCACCTGACCACGTCGTTTGTGTTCCGCGATAGCGAGCACGCCGCGTCGCTCTTCAATATGGAGCGCGCCGGCCACGTCTATTCCCGCATCAGCAATCCCACGGTCGCCGTGTTCGAGGAACGCGTGGCCGCGCTGGAGAACGGCGCCGGCGCCATCGGCACCGCCTCCGGCCAGGCCGCGCTGCATCTGGCCGTGGCCACGTTGATGGGCGCGGGATCGCACATCGTGGCGTCCACCGCGCTCTACGGCGGCTCGCACAACCTGCTGCACTACACGTTGCGCCGCTTCGGCATCGAGACCACGTTCGTCAATCCGCGTGATATCGACGCCTGGCGCGCCGCCATCCGGCCCGAGACCCGCCTGCTGTTCGGCGAGACGCTCGGCAATCCGGGGCTGGATGTGCTGGACATCGCCACGGTGGCGCAGCTCGGGCGGGACCACCGCATCCCGCTGCTGGTCGATTCCACCTTCACCACGCCTTACCTGCTGCGTCCGTTCGACCATGGCGCCGGGCTGCTGTACCACTCGGCCACCAAGTTCCTGGGCGGACACGGCACCACCATCGGCGGCGTGCTGAGTGAAGGCGGCACGTTCGATTTCGAGGCATCGGGCAAGTTTCCGGAGTTGTCGGAGCCGTACGAAGGCTTCCACAACATGGTGTTCACCGAGGAAAGCACGGTGGCGCCGTTCCTGCTGCGCGCCCGCCGCGAAGGGCTGCGCGATTTCGGCGCCTGCCTGAATCCGATGGCGGCGTGGCAGTTGCTGCAGGGCATCGAGACGCTGCCGCTGCGCATGAGCCGCCACGTGGACAACACGCGCCGCGTGGTGCAGTTCCTGGCCGGGCATCCGATGGTGGAATCGGTGGCCTATCCGGAACTGGAAACCCATCCGGACTACGAGCTGGCCAAGCGATTGCTGCCCAAGGGCGCGGGCGCCGTGTTCAGCTTCAACCTCAAGGCCGATCGCCAGGCCGGCCAGCGCTTTATCGAGAGCCTGTCGCTGTTCTCGCACCTGGCCAATGTGGGCGATGCGCGGTCGCTGGTGATCCATCCCGCTTCGACCACGCACTTCCGCATGGACGCCACCGCGCTCAAGGCCGCCGGCATCGGCGAAGGCACGATCCGGCTGTCAGTGGGACTGGAAGACCCGGACGACCTGATCGAGGATCTCAAGCGCGGCCTGAAGGCGGCGGAGAAGGCCATGGAGAAGGGAGGCAAGCAATGAAGCTCGACCTCTCCGGCAATCCGGCCTACGCCTACACCGGCGGCAAACCCTTCGACGCCGCCCTGCCCTGCGCGGTCTTCGTGCATGGGGCGCAGAACGATCACAGCGTCTGGGCGCTGCAGACGCGCTGGTTCGCCAACCATGGTTTTTCGGTGCTGGCCGTGGACCTGCCCGGCCACAACCGCAGCGAAGGCGCGCCGCTGGATACCGTCGAGGCCATGGCCGACTGGGTCATGGCGCTGGTGGCTGCCGCCGGCGTGACGGCACCCGTGCTGGTGTTCGGCCACAGCATGGGATCGCTGATCGCGCTCGAATGCGCGGCGCGCCATCCGGCCGCTGTGCGCGGCATCGGCCTGCTGGCCACGGCCTATCCGATGAAGGTGTCGGATGCCCTGCTCGACGCCGCGCTGCACCGCGAGCCGGAGGCCATCGCCATGGTCAACCAGTGGTCGATTTCCAGCCTCGCCAGCAAGCCATCCTCGCCGGGACCGGGTGCCTGGATGCACGGCGGCAGCCAGCGCCTTATGGAACGGGTGGCCGCGCGCAATCCGGACGTGCGCGTATTCCACAACGACTTCTCGGCCTGCAACGGCTACGCGCACGGCGAGGAAGCGGCGGTGGCCGTGACCTGCCCGGCGTTGTTCGTGGTCGGCAGCAAGGACATGATGACGTCGCCCAAGGCCGCGCAGGCGCTGGCCGGCAAGATGCGGCAGGCCAGCATCGTGACGGTGCCGAGCGGGCACGCGATGATGGGCGAGAAGCCGGACGAGGTACTCGACGCGCTGGCAGCCTTTGCGCGCAAGGTTGTGGCAGCCCGATAGCCGGCTGCCTGCATTGCAGTCCCACCAGAAAAACAGGAGACCGCCATGGCCCACGCCCCCACGAAGGAATTCGCCAGCTTCGCCGAGTTCTACCCGTTCTATCTGAACGAGCACCGCGACCGAACCTGCCGCCGCCTGCATTTCATCGGCTCGACGATTTCCCTGCTCTGCCTGGGCGCACTGGTGGCAACGGGCAGCCTGTGGTGGCTGCTGGCCGGGTTCGTTTCGGGTTACGCATTCGCCTGGGTGGGCCATTTCGGCTTCGAGAAAAACCGCCCCGCCACCTTCCGGCACCCGTTCTACAGCTTCATGGGAGATTGGGTGATGTACGCGGATATCTGGCGCGGACGGATTCCGTTCTGATCCGGCACCGTCAGCGGTCTCAGACCTGGCCGTGCCAACCCGGCGGGACCACCTCGACGAGCTTGCGCGCATCGCCCTGAGGTCCCGGCACTTCACCCGCCTCGTTGGCGGCGGCATTGGCCGTCTGCTGGCGGAAAATGGCTTCCAGCGGCTGATCGAGCTGGGGATTGTCCAGGATGCCGCGCAGTACCTCCACACCCTGCATCTGCTGGGCCAGCGCGGTTCGCGGCAACCGCGCCATGTTCAGCACCAGCCGGTCATGCAGCATGCGCAGCGTCACCTGAGACGGATCGCAGAGCAGCGCCCAGTGCGCCTGCCCCCGGTCCTGCTGGAGCTTGCCCACGAGATGCATCGCCTTGAGCTTGCCAAGCAGCACGGCCAGATAATCGGCCTCGACGCGCAGCTTGCGGCCCAGGTCGAGCTCGCCCACGCTGCGCGGCACGTCCTCCCGCGCGCGGTACAGCACGTACAGCACGCCCAGCGCGTCAAAGAACTCGCTGCCCGCGAACGTGCGCCGGCGCCAGTGCCCTTCGCGGATCACCGGCAGGTTGGCCGCGATGGTGGCGCCCAGCAACGTTACCAGCCAGCTGACATACATCCACAGCAGGAACAGCGGCAGCACGGCGAACGTGCCATAGACAGCGGTGTAGGTCGGGATATGGGTGATGAAGTAGCCAAAGGCGCGCTTGGCCACCTCGAAGGCCACGGCGGCCACGATGCCGGCGGTCAGCGCATCGCGCCAGTCCACGTAGGCATACGGCACGGCCATGTACAGGAATGCGAAGGCAACGGCCGACAGCAGCACTGGCACCACGCTGACAAACATCGTCACGCCGAACGGGAGGTTGCCGACGTAGCCCATCGAGATCGACAGCAGGTAGGAGCTCACGGAGAGGCTGGCACCGATCAGCACCGGGCCCATCGTCAGGACGGCCCAGAACACCAGTACCCGCTGTGCCAGGGGCCGGCGCCGCTTCACGCGCCAGATGGCGTTGAGCGCATCCTCCACGGTCAGCATGGTCAGCACCGAGGTCACCATCAATCCGCCCAGGCCCAGTGCAGTGAGGCCGCGCGCGCTCTTGGAGAACTGGCCGATGTAGCGCGAGACCGAATCACTGACGTTGCCACCGGGAATCAGGTTCTGGAACAGGAACATCTCGATCTGCCCGCGAAAATCGCGGAACACCGGGAACGCGGCCAGCAGCGCGAACGCCACGGTCAGCACAGGCACCACGGAAAGGAAGGTGGTGAAGGTCAGGCTGGCCGAGACCTGCGGCAGACGATCCTCCCCAGCGCGACGCAAGGCGTAACGTGCCAGCGCACGCACCTTCTGCAGATTCCATTCCCTGCGGAGGCGGGCGATACGGGCAGCGGCAGCAGACATGCGGGGGCGAACTCCTCGATGAAGACTATTCTCAAAATGGCAGCCGACGTGCCATCGATACGGCACCTGGCGCGGGGGCACAACTATAATACGCGGATTGTTTCGCGGCGCCTTTCGCCATTTTTCGTTGCAAATTCACGGCCTTGACCCGGTAGAACGTGCCATTTTGCCGATCACCCCGCCGCCGATCCCGATGACCGACATCCTCGTTCTCTATTACAGCCGTCACGGCAACACCCGCAAGCTGGCCGAACTGATCGCCGCCGGTATCGAGCGCGTGCCGGGCGCCCAGGCGCGGTTGCGTACCGTGCCGCCCGTCTCCACCGTCTGCGAAGCCACCGCGCCGGATATCCCGCCCGAAGGCGCGCCGTACGCCGAACTCCGTGACCTGGAGGAATGCGCGGGCCTGGCGCTGGGCAGCCCGACCCGGTTCGGCAACATGGCTGCGCCCATGAAGTACTTCCTCGACGGCACCATCGCGCAATGGCTCTCCGGCGCGCTGTCGGGCAAGCCGGCCTGCGTGTTCACGTCGACGGGCAGCCTGCATGGCGGACAGGAAACCACGCTGTTGTCGATGATGCTGCCGCTGCTGCACCACGGCATGCTGATTGTCGGCCTGCCGTACTCCGAAGCCGGGCTGATGACCACCACCGCGGGCGGCACGCCCTATGGCCCTAGCCATCATGCCCACGTCGACAACTCCGGCCCGCTGACCGACCACGAGGCGTCGCTGGCCATCGCCATGGGTCGCCGGCTGGCCGAATCCGCGCTGAAACTCGCCGCATGACGAACCCATCCCAAGCCACCGCTTCCGTCGAGACCGACGGCGCCCTGCACAACCCGGCGCTGTGGCGCCTGAGCGTGGCCAGCCTTGTGGCGCTCATCGTGCTCTGCATCGCCTGGGAATGGTTCCTGGCGCCGCTGCGGCCGGGCGGATCGTGGCTGATCCTGAAGTTCGTGCTGCTGCTACCCGTGCTGCGCGGCGTCTGGCAGCGCAATCGCTATACGATGCAGTGGTCGTCGATGCTGATCCTGCTGTATTTCACCGAGGGCATCGTCCGCGCCACCAGCGACCGCGCGCCTTCCTCGTGGCTGGCCTGGGGCGAAGTGGCCCTGACGGTGCTGTTCTTCGTGGCGACGGTCTGCTACCTGCGCCCCTACAAGCGCCGGGCACGCGCCACCGCCAAGGCTTCCGCGCAATCTTCGTCCTGATTCGTTTTCATTTCGTCCTGACTGCCATGACCGCTGCGCATACCGATTCCTTCCTCGATCTCTGCCGCGCCGCCGTGGGCCCGCAGAATGTGCTGACCGAGCCTGCCGACAAGGCGCCCTACCTGACTGACTGGCGTCATCGCTATACCGGCGATGCACTGGCCGTGCTGCGCCCCGGATCGACGGAAGAAGTGGCCGCGGTGATGCGAGCCTGCCATGCGCACAAGCTAGCCGTCGTGCCGCAGGGCGGCAACACCGGCCTTTGCGGCGGCGCCACGCCGCAGGCTGGCGAGAGCGCGGCGCGTGGCACGGTCGTGCTGTCGTTGCAGCGCATGAACCGCGTACGCCAGGTGGACCCGCTCAACAACACGATTACCGTAGAGGCAGGCGTGATCCTGCAGCAGTTGCAGGAAGTGGCCCAGCAGCACGGCAGGTTGTTCCCGCTATCGCTGGCGGCCGAAGGCAGTTGCACGATCGGCGGCAACCTGTCCACGAACGCTGGGGGCACGGCGGTGCTGCGCTATGGCAATACCCGCGAGTTGTGCCTGGGGCTGGAAGTGGTCAACGTGCGGGGCGAGGTCTGGGACGGCTTGCGCGGCCTGCGCAAGGACAACACCGGCTACGACCTGCGCGACCTGTTCATCGGCGCCGAAGGCACGCTCGGCGTCATCACGGGGGCGGTCATGAAGCTGTTCCCGGCACCGCGCGCCCGCGTCACGGCGCTGGCCGCCGTGCAGAGCCCGCGCGCGGCGCTGGCGCTGCTGGCTATCGCCCAGTCCCATGCCAGCGCCATGCTGACCGGCTTCGAACTGATGTCCGCGATGTGTCTGTCACTGGTGACGAAGCACTTCCCGCAACTGCGCTATCCGTTCGACGCCCCGCATCCGCAACTGGTGCTGCTGGAGCTGTCCGATAGCGAGAGCGAGGAACACGCGCGCGGCATCTTCGAAAAGATGATGGAGGCCGCGTTCGAGGCCGGCGTGGTCACTGACGCCGTGGTGGCGGAGTCCGTGCAGCAATCGCGCGATTTCTGGAACCTGCGCGAACACATCCCGCTGGCGCAGGTAGAGGAAGGCAAGAACATCAAGCACGATATCGCCGTGCCGATTTCGCGCGTAGCGGATTTCATCGAGACCACCGACGCGCTGCTGCAGGACGCCTATCCCGGCGCGCGCATGGTCACGTTCGGCCACCTCGGCGATGGCAATCTGCATTACAACGTGTCGCCACCCGTGGGTGTGGATCACGAGCATTTCCTCACGCATCAGGACGCCATCAACCTGATCGTCCACAACAGCGTCCATGCCCACCACGGCTCCATCTCGGCGGAACACGGGCTCGGACAACTCAAGGTCGAGGAAAACCAGCGCTACAAGAGCATGGTGGAGCTGACGATGATGCGTGCGATCAAGCATGCATTCGATCCGCAGGGCCTGATGAATCCTGGGAAGGTGGTCTGACAGTTTGGTGAGGACGGCAATTGTGCAGCAGGCTGCTGCACAATTGGCGAAGGCGAAGGCTAGTGCACCGTCTGGTTATCCTGCCCCTCTTCCCCCTCCCCAAACAACTGCCCGCACAACGCTTCACCCTCCTCCGTCAGGCGGGCCGTGCCGCGCCCATCCTCCTCCATGGCAGTCACCACGAGATCGGCTTCGGAGAGTTGGGTCAGCATACGTCGCAGCACGCTCATCTGCACGCTGGCGCGCTTGCTCAGGCGGGCCAGCGAGAGATCCTTCGCCGCGGCTTCGGGCTGCGCGGCGACGCTGCGGGTGTGGTCCCACAGCGTCTGCAGGATCGCCCCCAGCACCGGATCGAGGTCGTCGTCGGCATCGTCGTTTCGGTTGCTGTCGTCGCTCTGGTTGCTGTCGTCGTCTGCGCGGTCTGTCATATCGTCTCCCGTTGCTGCAAGGTCGCCACGAGCTTGCCCAGCGTGACCACGGCTGCTTCCACTTCCGCAGACCAGGCGCCGCTGTAGTTCAGGCGGATGCAGTTCGTATAGGTCGGCACCGGCGAGAAGATATGGCCGGGCGCCACGGTAATTTGCCGCTCCAGCGCGGCGTGGTACAGCGACATCGCGTCTACCTCTTCCGGCAACTCCACCCACAGCACGTAGCCGCCCGCCGGTCGCGAAACCCTTGTTCCCGCCGGGAAAAAGCGCCGCACCGCCGCCGCCATGATATTGGCCTGCTGCGCGTAGGCCTTGCGCACGCGGCGCAGGTGGAAGTCGTAGCCATCCTTTCGCAAAAACTCCGCGATGGCAAGCTGGGGAATCGTCGAGGTTGTCAGCGTGTTCAGGAACTTGAGCCGCTCCACTTTCTCCTTGTAGCGGCCCGGCAGCGCCCAGCCGATGCGGTACGCGTTGGTGAGCGTCTTGGAGAACGACGAGCAGTGCAGCACGATGCCGGCCGTGTCATAGGATTTCAATGACGTGGGATGGACGTCGCCGTAGTACAGCTCGCCATAGACATCGTTCTCGATAACCGGGGTATCGCGATCCGTCAGCAGCTGCACCAGCGCCTGCTTGCGTTCGTCGGACATCTGGAAGCCGAGCGGATTCTGGAAATTCGGCATCACCATGCACGCGGCCACGGGGCGCTCGTCGAGCAGTCTGGCCAGTGCTCCAACGTCGATGCCTTCCACCGGATCGGTCGCTACCTCCACGGCCTGCATGCCCAGCCGCTCGATGGCGTGCAGCATGGCGTAGTACGTGGGAGATTCCACGGCGATGGTGTCGCCCGGTTTGGCCACGGCCTGCAGGCAGAGGTTGATGGCCTCGGTCGCGCCGATGGTGACGATCACCTCGTTCGGATCCACGGTGTAGCCGTTTTCCAGATAGCGGCGCGTGATCTGGCGGATCAGTTGCGGCGAGCCGGGCGGCAGGTCGTCGAGCACGCTCCAGGTGTCGTAGCGTTTGCCGATGGCATTGGCGTACTGGATGATCCGCTGCCACGGGTAGAGCTTGGGGTCCGGATACGGCGAACCGAGCGGAACGGCATCGTCCGCGCGGATCGAGCGCAGCGTGGAGAGCACCAGCGCGCTGACATCGACGGCCGAGGGCCGCGCGGCGGGGCGGCTGGGCTGCAGGTCGATGGCTGGCTCGCCGGGGCGTGCCCGCACGAAGTAGCCCGATTGCGGACGGCTTTCGAGGATGCCGCGCGACTCCAGCAGCAGATAGGCACGGATGACCGTGGTGATGCTGAGCCGATGATGCTGGGCGGCCTGCCGCACGGACGGGATCTTCTCGCCGGGCAGCAGCACGCCCTGCTGCACCAGCGCTTCGATATCGGCGGCAAGCTTTTCGTACAGGGTGACCAACGGGGGCGCCTTTCAGGTTATCCGGCCGCGCCGGGCAACCCTGGGCGGTCAGCCTGCGGTCACCGGCGGATCGGTAGCGATCTCGGAATCTGTCGAAGTGTATTCGACGTAGCCGTCCTGGCGGCAGAAACTGAGCAGGCGCAGCCCCGCCTGTTCCGCGATGCGGATGGCGAGCGAAGTGGGCGCGGAGATGGTGGCCAGCATCTGGATGCGCATCCGCGCGGCCTTGCGGACGAGTTCGTAGCTGGCGCGGCTGGAGAGAAACACGAAGCCATCGCCGAACGATTCCCGTGCACGCGCGAGGTGGCCAATCAATTTATCGAGTGCGTTGTGGCGCCCCACGTCCTCGAAGATGGCACGCACCTCGCCATCGGGACCGCACCACGCCGCTGCATGAACGCCGCCGGTGGCGGCCATCAGCGGCTGGCGGGCACGCATGGCGTCGGCGGCCCGGCGCATCAGGGCCGGGGTCGGCGTGATGCGATGCACGGGGCGGCCAATCGGATCGGGAATCAGATCGAGCAGCGCGAGACTTTCAATCCCGCACACGCCGCACCCGGTGCGCCCGGCCAGCGTGCGCCGCTGGGCCTTCATCGCCATGAAGGCGCGTTGCGAAATCTCGATGCGGACCTCGATGCCATCGCAGCCCGGCTCCACCTCGATATCGTAGATCTCGCCGATACCGTCGACGATGCCTTCCGTCAGCGAAAACCCCACGGCAAAGACCTCGAGATCGAGCGGCGTGGCCATCATCACGGCATGCGAGATGCCGTTGTAGACCAGCGCCACCGGCACCTCGTCGGCCACCATGTCGATTTCCAGCGCCGTGTTGTCGCCCTGGTGGCGGCGAATATCCCGCGCGACGTAACCTCGTTCGGCCATGATGCCCTCCTGCAATCCGGGGATGGAATCCCGGCGCGTCTACCCGCGCTATTACGCCGATACCGCCGCGCGTTGCAGCAGCACCGGGATCGACTTCGACGTGGGCGTACCCGACCGGTCGCCGATGCTTTCCAGCGGCACCAGCGGATTGGTCTCCGGATAGTAGGCGCCGAGGCAGCCGGCCGGAATGTCGTAGTCCACGAGCAGGAAGTCTTTCACATGGCGCGTGATGCCGTCTTCCCAGACACTCGTGACATTTACGCGTTCGCCCTCTGCAAACCCGAGGCGCTCACGATCGGCACGGTTGATGAAGATGACGCGGCGCAGGCCGAACACGCCGCGATAGCGGTCGTCCGGACCGTAGATCGTGGTGTTGTACTGATCGTGCGAGCGCGTGGTCATCATCACCAGCAGGTCATCGCCATACCGCTCGCGGGCGCGCTGGATCGGGGTGTCCTTGTCGATCGGATGCACGAGGAACTGCGCCTTGCCCGACGCCGTACGCCACACGCGATTGCGCGAGGCCGGCGTCAGATGGAAGCCACCCGGCTTTGCCACGCGTTCGTTATAGCGCTCGAATCCCGGAATGACCTTTTCGATGGCATCGCGAATGCGCGCGTAATCCTGCGCATACCAGCGCCAGTCCACCTTCTCGGCACCGAGCGTGGCCTCGGCCATGCGCGCCACGATCATCGTTTCCGACAACAAATGCGGCGAGGCCGGCTTGTTCATGCCGTAGGACATATGCACCATGCAGACCGAATCCTCCACGGTCACGCCTTGTGCCACGCCATCCTGCTCGTCAATCTCGGTGCGGCCGATCGTCGGCAGCAGCAGCGAGTCACGGCCGATCACGAGGTGGCTGCGATTCAGCTTGGTGGCGATATTCACCGTCAGGTCGCACTGGCGCAGCGCTTCCCAGGTACGCGGCGTGTCAGGCGTGGCGATCGAGAAGTTGCCGCCCAGCCCCACGAATACCTTGACCTTGCCTTCGAGCATGGCGGCGATGGCAGCCACCACGTCCTGCCCGTGCTCGCGCGGCGGCTCGAAGTCGAACACCTGGCCCAGGCGGTCCAGGAACGCGGCATCGGGTTGTTCCTCGATGCCCATGGTGCGGTCGCCCTGCACGTTCGAATGGCCGCGCACGGGCATCAGGCCCGCGCCGGGGCGGCCGATATTGCCGCGCAGCATCATCACGTTCGACAGCAACTGGATGGTTCGCACGGACTCCTTGTGCTGGGTCAGGCCCATGCCCCAGCACATGATCGTGCGCTCGCTCTTCACGTAGACGTCGGTCAGCGCGTCGATATCCTCGCGCGTCACGCCGGACTCGGCCACGATATCGGCCCAGCTTTCGGCGCGAAGATCGGCGGCGAAGGCTTCGTAGTCAGCGGTGTGTTCGGCGATGAAATCGACATCCACCACGCGCTTGCCGCCCGTGGCCACGGCCTCATCGTCGAGTTCGATCACACGCTTGGCCATGCCCTTGAGCAGCGCCAGGTCACCAGCCAGCTTGGGACGCACGAACATCGAGGCGATCTTGGTGCCGCCGCCGCCCAGCATCTCGGTCACGTGCTGCGGGCTGACAAAGCGCTCCAGGCCGCGTTCCTTCAGCGGATTGATCGAGATGATCGTGGCGCCGCGTTTGGCGGCGTCGCGCAGCTCATTGAGCATGCGCGGATGGTTCGTGGCCGGGTTCTGGCCCCAGACCATGATGGTGTCCGCCAACTGGAAATCGTCGAGCAGCACCGTAGCCTTGCCCACGCCCACCGTCACCGGCAAGCCGCGGCTGGTGGCCTCGTGGCACATGTTCGAGCAATCGGGGAAATTGTTCGTACCGTACATCCGGACGAACAACTGGAACAGGAATGCTGCTTCGTTGCTGGCCCGGCCCGACGTGTAGAACGTGGCCGCATCGGGATTGTCCAGCCGCTGCAGATGCGCGGCGATCAGCCGGAACGCCTCGTCCCAGTCCACCGGCACGTACTTGTCCGTGGCAGCGTCGTAGCGCACCGGATGCGTCAGGCGGCCGTGCTGCTCCAGTTCGTAGTCCGACTGCTGCATCAGCTCCGCCACCGTGTAGCGGCCGAAGAACTCGTTGGTCACGCGCTTGCTGGTGGCTTCGGCCGCCACGGCCTTGACGCCGTTTTCACAGAATTCAAAGGTCGACGCGTGCTGGCGATCCGGCCAGGCGCAGCCCGGACAATCAAAGCCATCCGGCTGGTTTTGCTTGAACAGCGTCTTGTACTTGCCGCCAGAAACCTTTTCCTTGACCAGGTTGATGGCGACCTGCTTGAGCGCGCCCCAGCCGGCGGCCGGGTGCGTATAGGGCGAAACGTGTCCCTTTTCGGGTGTCGGGGTACTCATCGGGGGCGACTTCCTGCAAAACCAGCAAAAGACCTGGGCGCCCGGCCCGGTTTTCCGTGTGCCCAGGCGCCCGCAACGATGGATGCAGACTATTGCCGGAATGTGATGCGGGAAACGTACAGTGTCAGGGCAGCACGAAGAGTACAGTTTGCACGGTTGCAGTGCACAATCTGAAAACTGTGCTTGTCAATTGTGCATGGGTGTGTTGGATTCAGTCCTATGAAGCATCAAACCGCTCGGGTTTTCGTTCCCCTCTCCCGCGCAGTGGGAGAGGGGTTGGGGGAGAGGGCGGGAGGGGGTCTGCTTGCCGGCCATGTCGCAATTTGCACGGCTGGCCCTCTCCCCCGCCCCTCTCCCGCATGCGGGAGAGGGGAGAAAACAATCGGAAGAGTGAGGCCGAGGCCCCTACTCCGGCCCCTTCGGCGTCGCCGCAATGATGTCCTCCAACTGCGCGCTCATCGGGATGCCGAGCCGTTCGCCAGTTGGCAACCTGTTCAGGAACCACTGCTTGTAGAGCCGTTCCAGTTCGCCGGAGGTGATCAGGTCGCGCACGGCCTTGTCGACGATGCTGGCAAACTGCGGGTCGGCGCGGCGCAGCATGATGCCGTAGGGGTCGTAGGAAAGAAAATCGCGCGTGACCACGAACTGCTTGCCGGCGTCGGCGCGGGCGAGAAAGCCGTAGAGCAGCACGTCGTCGCCCGCGTACGCATCGGCGCCGCCGTGGCGCAGCACTTCGAAGGCATCGGCGTGATCCCTTGCGCGGATCAGCTTTGTGCCGAGGTTGAAGCGCTGCGACAATTGCTCGATGGCATCCGCATTGGTCGTGCCGGCCGTCGCCACCACGGTCTTCCCTTTGAGATCGCGGAAAGTCTTGATGGACGAATTACGCGGCACCATCAGCTTGGTGCCCGCCACGAAAATGACGGGCGAGAATCCGACGGTCCGCATCCGCTCGGCGTTGCGCGTGGTGGAGCCGCATTCGAGATCGATCTTGCCGGACGTGATCGCATCGAAGCGGTTTTCCGATGTCACGGGCACCCATTGCACCGTCAGCTCCCGGCTGATCTCGGCGGACGCAGCCGTGACGATGGCCTGGCAGATATCGATCGAATAGCCAATCGGCCGCTTCGCCTGATTCAGATAGGAGAACGGCAGCGAAGACTCTCGGTAGCCAATCACCAGCACGCCGGTATCGCGCGCCTTCTTCAGCGTGCCGGCCAGCACCACGGGTTCGGGTGCCGTGGTCTGCGCCGTCACACAAGGCGCGAAGATGCCGAGCCACGCGGCCAGCGCGGCAGCCAGGACGTAGTGCATGGCGTCAGGCTCCGGCCGATTCGGGCTTGGTGCCGGGGATGTCCTTCTCGGTCTCTGGCACCGGCCCCGTGGTCAACTGCCCTTCCCACTTGGCCACCACGGCAGCGGCAATCGAGTTGCCGACGGCATTGGTCGCGGAGCGTCCCATGTCGAGGAACTGGTCCACGCCCATGATCAGCAGCAGTCCGGCCTCGGGAATGCCGAACTGGTTCAGCGTGGCCGCAATCACCACCAGCGACGCGCGCGGCACCCCTGCCATCCCTTTCGACGTAAGCATCAGCAACAGCAGCATCGTGATCTGCGTCGCCATCGGCAGGTGGATGTCGTACGCCTGCGCGATGAACAGCACGGCGAACGTGCAATACATCATCGACCCGTCGAGATTGAACGAGTAGCCCAGCGGCAGCACGAAGCTGGAAATCTTGCGACTCACGCCGAAGCGATCGAGCGAGTCGAGCATCTTGGGATACGCCGCTTCCGAGCTCGCCGTCGAGAACGACAGCAGGAACGGTTCGCGGATCAGTCGGATCAGGTCGAAGATGCGCCGCCCGAGGAACACGAACCCGGCCAGCGCCAGCAGCCCCCACAGCACGAACAGCGCCAGATAGAAGCTGCCCATGAACTTGGCGAAGGTAATCAGGATGCCCAGCCCCTGCGTGGTCACGGTGGACGCTATCGCCGCGAACACGGCCAGCGGCGCCATCCACATGACTGCGCCAGTGATCTTCAGCATGATCTGCGCGAGATCCTCGATCACACCGGCCATGCGATGTCCGCGCTCGCCCAGCGTGGAGAGCGCCGTACCGAAGAAGATCGAGAACACCACGATCTGCAGGATCTCGTTGTTGGCCATGGCCTCGGCCACGGATTTCGGCACCAGGTGCGAGATAAAATCCTTGAGCGTGAACGCGTTGGTTTTCAGGTTCGTGGCAGCGCCCACGTCAGGCAACGGCAGGCCGATATTGACGCCCGGCTGCAGCAGCGTGGCCATGATCAGCCCCAGCGTCAGCGACACCAGCGATGCGGTGATGAACCATCCCAGCGCCTTGATGCCCACGCGCCCTACCGTGCTGGCATCGCCCATGTGTGCAATGCCCATGACGAGCGTGGAGAACACCAGTGGTGCGATGATCATCTTGATCAGCCGCAGGAACACGTCGGTGATGATCGAGATATAACCGGCGATGTCCTTCGCCACCTTGGGGTCAGGGAACGCCGTATTGCACGCGTAGCCGACCCCTGCGCCGAGAACCATCGCTATCAGGATCCAGGTCGTGATACTTGACTTGCTCATGGCATCTCCAAGGAGTCGACCGATGGCCGCGGTGCCGGGGCCCGTGGATAACCATAGGTCGCAGAAGCGCCTGAACGCAAATCTTCACGCACACCGCCGCGCACCTCAGCACGCGGAAAATGCACGGGATGCCACCTGTCGAAGCCTTATACCGTCGATTCGTCACATCGCAGCGGCCTATCGCTTCTGCCATACCCTCAGCCCGAACAGCGGCAGCACGCCATAGACGTGATCGAACAGGTCCGACTGCGTCTGTTCATACGATTCCCAACGCGTGTCGTTGACGAACAGGAAGACTTCGAGCGGCAGTCCCTGACTGGTCGATTGCACGTGGCGCACCACGAGCGGCAGGTCCTGACGGATGGCGGGATGCTGGCGGAAGTAGTCCAGCATGTAGCGGCGCAGCAGGCCCAGGTTGGTGAGCCGCGCCTCGTCTGCCTGCATGGCGAGCGGCACCTTCATCTCTGCATTGACAGCCAGTTGCGCCAGCAGGTCGTCATCGCAAAACCGCACACTGTCTGCATCCACAGGAATGCTGTGCCGCACGCGCCGCGCGCCGGACTCCAGCATGCCGCGCCAGTTTTTCACGCCGCTGGTCAGCAGCACATAGCTTGGCAGCGTGATGATGGTGTTGTCGAAGTTCTGCACCTTGATGGTGTTCAGTGCGATGTCGGTCACCACGCCATCGGCCACATAGCCGGGCACCTCGATCCAGTCACCGATGCGCAGCATGTCGTAGGCGGCCAACTGGATGCTGGCGACGAAGCCCAGCAATGAATCGCGAAACACGATGATCAGCAGCGCCGTCATCGCGCTGACGCCGGTCAGGAAGTACGTGGGCGAGCGGTCTACCAGCAGCGACACGATTGCGATGAAAGCGACGAGGTACAGCACGATCGTCGAGACCTGCAGGAAGCTCTTGATCGGCCGCGTGGCGGCATGCGGAAAATGGTTGTAGCGGTCTTCGATGCTGGCGAGGAACGCAAACCCCGCGCGCAGCCCTGCCACCACCATGAAGCTCGCGGCCAGCACCGCAACCGGCGTGCCCAGCATGGAGATCACGGGAAACGTCACGCCCTTGAGCAACGGCGCCGACAGGTAGACGATCAGCGCGGGCACGATCGGCGCCAGTCGATGGAACACGCGTCGATGCGCGGCGGCCCGCAGCCATTTGCGATGTTCGCCACGCGCCAGGCGATGCACCGCCCACAGCATGATCCAGCGCGTCAGGTAGTAGCAGAACACGCTCGCCAACACGATGGCGATCAGCAGCCCCGCCACGATCACGATGGCTACCGGCAGGCTGTCGGTATGTGCGTAGATGTGATGCGCACCGTCCGGCCCGGTCTCGATGCGGAACATGTCTCCCAGCATGGCACCTCGCGTCTGCCGGGGCTATGGTCAACGTCGATGTCGGCAGATCGGCCACCTTGACGCATCGCGCGCGCGGGATCGGTGCGGTGGCATACATGCCGATACAAAAGCCGCCCTGCGCCACACATGACAGATACGCCACGCCGCGATCATCGCCTCACCCCAGAGGACACCCCCGATCAGGCCCCATGCGCGAATATCGCCATCCGCCGCTCGATGAAATCGAGCACCTCCAGCACCGCCGCAGGCAATGGCCTGCCTGCCTTCACGAGCAGTCTCGCCTGGGTGCCACGGAACAGCGGATGATCGATGGGCACGGTCGCCAGCGTCCGGGCGGCCACTTCGCGATAGGCGGCGAACTGGCCGATCAGCGTTACGGCATCGCTATTCGCCACGAACTGCTTGAGCGCCGCCAGCGAGTTGCTCACCAGCGTGGGATGGATCGACAGGTTCTCGGAAAATTCGAGCATCCGGGCCGCATGGCCAATGCCGTACGACTCGGGCATCAGGGCCAGCGGATACTCCAGTACCTCACGGATAGTGGCCGAACCGCCGCGTACCGCCAGCGGATGGCCCTGGCGCGACAGCATCACGATGGGCTGCGGCGAACTCGCGCGATACTCGATGCGCGGATGCAGCGGCGGGTTGTAGGCCAGCCCGATATGCGCGCGGCTCTCGGCCACCTCGTCCAGCACATCATCGACGGGCAGGATTTCCATGCGGATATCGACACGTGGATATTGGGCGCTGAACGGTGCGATGACCTCGTTGACCAGCGCATCGACATAGCCTTCGCTCAAGACGATTCGCACCATGCCCTGCTGCAATCCCTGCAGCGCATGCAGTTGATCTTCGAGCTTCTCCTGATGCGCGCGATATCCGCGCCAGAACTCCAGCAGATGTGCGGCGGCCTCGGTGGGCCGCACGCCGCGCGGCTGGCGCTCGAACAGCGTGATGCCGAGTTCTTCCTCCAGCAGCCGGATCTGCCGCGTGATCACCGACGGCGACGTATTGAGGCTTTCCGCCGCGCCCCGGATCGTGCCGTGGGCCAGCACCTCGCGGAAATAGCGCAGCCGCTGCTGATTGATCTCTCGCATCCCTCTACCCTTTTATCTTTCTTAAGTCACATTTTCGCGAGCACGCGGGGCTGCGTTGCTCTGGCAAGAACGATTTGTGGACTTTGTTGCTGTTGGTGCAAGTCTAAGCCGCTGCCACTATCCAAGCCAATCCCCCAACCATCACAACGCTCTGGAGACTGGCAATGTTAGTGATGTCGAATACTGGCGCCCTCGACGGCACCTCTGCCCTGTACAACAAGATCAACCTGCGGCTACTGCCCTTCCTGCTGGTCTGTTACCTGTTTGCCTATCTGGATCGCGTGAACATCGGCTTTGCCAAGCTGCAAATGCAATCGGACCTGGGCTTCTCCGATGCCGCATACGGGGTGGGCGCCGGCATCTTCTTCATCGGCTATGTGCTGTTCGAAATCCCGAGCAACCTGATGCTGCCGCGTGTTGGCGCGCGCAAGACATTCAGTCGCATCCTTGTCTTGTGGGGCATCACCTCGGCCTGCATGATGTTCGTGCGCGACGTGCCCACGTTCTACGCGATGCGCTTCCTGCTGGGCGTATTCGAAGCGGGCTTCGCGCCGGGCATGATCTATTACCTGTCGTGCTGGTACGGCCCGCAGCGCATGGCGCGTGCGATTGCCATCGTGTTCCTGGCGGGTCCGATTGGCGGCATCATCGGCGGCCCGGCTTCGGCCTGGCTGATGACGTCGCTGGCAGGTCACGGCGGACTGGCCGGCTGGCAGTGGATGTTCCTCGTCGAAGGGTTGCCGTGCCTGCTGCTTGGCGTGCTGGCGCTCAAGATGGTGCCGGATCGTCCCGCCGACGCCAACTGGCTGACCGCCGACGAAAAGCGCCTGCTGGAGCAGGAACTGGCCGTGCCCGCCGCACACAAGCATTCGTTCGGTGCCGTGGCGCGCGACCCCAAGGTCTATGTGCTGGCCACCGCCTACTTCTGCGTGATCGCCGCCATCTACGCGCTGAGTTTCTGGCTGCCGACGCTGATCAAGGCGCAAGGCGTGACCGATACCGTGCGGCTGGGCTGGTACACGGCCCTGCCCTATCTGGGTGGCGCCATCGGCATGGTCTATATGGGCCGCCGTTCAGATCGCAAGGGCGAGCGCCGTTTCCATGCTGCCATTCCCGCGATGACCGGTGCCGCACTGCTCGCCGGATCGACGCTGGCCGACGGGCACCTGTTCATCACACTGGCGCTGCTGACGCTGGGCACAACCGCTCTGTGGATGACCTACACGGTGTTCTGGGCCATGCCGCCCGAGTACATCAAGGGCCCGGCTGCGGCAGGCGGCATTGCGCTGATCAACACCATTGGCCTGTCAGGCGGATTCTGGGGTCCAGCCATCATCGGCTGGGCCAAGACGGCCACTGGCAGCCTGCATCCCGGCGTATTGGTGATGGCGGCGATGCCGCTGGCCGCCGCGCTGATCATCCTCGCCAACAAACTTCCCAAGCGCCACTGAAGCGCGACCCCACTCCTGGAGAACATCATGTTGCTGCACCTTTCCACCTGGTCCGAAATCGAGCAATACCTGCAACGCAGCCGGACCATCGTCATCCCGATCGGCTCCAATGAACAGCACGGCCCCACGGGCCTGCTCGGCACGGACTGGCTGTGCCCGGAGATCATCTCCCGCGCCGCGCAGGCACACGGCGACATCCTCGTGGCACCCACGTTCAACATCGGCATGGCGCAGCATCACCTCGGTTTCGCGGGCACGATCTCGCTGCGGCCCACCACGTTCATCGCGGCGATCATCGACTGGGTGCACTCGCTGACGCGCCACGGCTTCGAGAAAATCCTGTTCCTGAACGGGCACGGCGGCAATATCGCCTCGATCGAGGCCGCATTCTCGGAGATCTATGCCGAGTCGAGTTTCGCCGGGCGCCGCGCCGGCTTTGCATTGAAGCTCTGCAACTGGTGGGATCTGGAAGGGGTGAACGAACTGGCCCGCGAGATGTTCCCCACGGGACACGGTGCGCACGCCACGCCGTCTGAAATCGCGGTCACGCAGTTCGCGTTTCCGGATGCAATCAAGCACGCGGACTACGCGCCGAAGATCGCGCCGTCGGGCCCGATCCGCGAGGCGCTGGAATTCCGGGGACGCTTCCCCGATGGCCGCATGGGCTCGGACCCGAACCAGGCCACGCCGGAGAAGGGCCAGGCGCTGGTGGAACTGGCCGCGCGCAGCCTGGTGACCGAACTCGCCGCGTTCACCGACGAGTTCGTACCGGCCTGATCGGCTGGATTGCCTGGAGGGTCAGGCTTTCTCGCGGGTGATCGACAGCGCGCTGAACGATTGCGAGACCGGCATGACTTCCAGGAAGTTGATGTTGACGCGCGAGGGCAGCGTCGCGGACCAGAACACGGTCTCGGCGATGTCCTCGGGCGTCAGCGCATCGGCGCCTTCATAGATCTTCGCCACGCGCGACTGGTCGCCATCGAAACGCACCGCCGAAAACTCGGTGCCACCCACCAGACCCGGCGCCACGTCCGTCACCCGGACGCGCGTGCCGGTCAGGTCGGCGCGCAGGTTCAGCGAGAACTGACGCACGAACGCTTTCGTCGCGCCATACGTATTGCCGCCCGGATAGGCGTATTCACCGGCCACCGAGCCGATATTGATGACGTGGCCGCGATTGCGCGCGACCATGCCCGGCAGCACCGCGCGGGTCATGTAGAGCAGGCCCTTGATATTGGTGTCGACCATCGCGTCCCACTTGTCGAGATCCGCGTTCTGCGCCGATTCCAGACCCCACGCCAGACCGGCGTTGTTCACCAGCAGGTCAACTTCTGCGAATTCGGCCGGCAACGCAGCTACGGCAGCGGCCACGGCATCACGGTCGCGCACATCGAGCACGAGCGGCAGCACCTTGTCGCGGCCCAGGGCATCGGCCAGCGCTTCGAGCCGGTCTTCACGCCGCCCCGCGGCAATCACGCGATGGCCGGCCTCGGCAAATCGACGGGCAATGGCAGCGCCAAATCCTGCGGTGGCGCCAGTGACGAATACGATCATGGTTGCTCTCCAGCATGTAAACGGTTCGGGGGCGATGGTACACCGGGTTGCGGGAGATGGTGTTTTGCTCCCCTCTCCCGCGCAGTGGGAGAGGGGTTGGGGGAGAGGGCCGGAGGGTCTGCTTGCCGGCCACATCGCAATTTTCACCGCTGGCCCTCTCCCCCGCCCC
>NZ_JBDKXK010000042.1:0-5733 GCF_039710735.1 Cupriavidus sp. DL-D2
GAGATGGTGTTTTGCTCCCCTCTCCCGCGCAGTGGGAGAGGGGTTGGGGGAGAGGGCCGGAGGGTCTGCTTGCCGGCCACATCGCAATTTTCACCGCTGGCCCTCTCCCCCGCCCCTCTCCCGCCATGCGGGAGAGGGGGGAAAACCAGCGCGGGGTTAACGCATCACTCCGTCACCCACCCTCCACTCGTCGCCACCATCATCTGCTTCAGCTCCATCGTCCCGCTGCCTTTCACCACGCGCGCCAGCACCGGAAACGCCTGCTGCACCATCGTGTCCGCAGCCCATGGCGCCGCATCCAGCGTGTAGGTATATCGCACCGCAGTCGTGAGCCGCGATGCATTGTCGTGAACCGGCTTGTCCCAGCCGGTCACCTTCGCCAGCTTCACATGACCGTAACAAAGGTCCGGCGTATCCGCTTCAGCACCATGCGCCGCAGTCTTCGGATGCGCATTCACAAATCCGCGCCCCTTTTCCGTCAGGTCATAGCGCAGCGCCTTGACCGTTTCGCTCGATCCATCCTGATGTCGCAGCGTCATTTCCGCCGCCACATGCGACACCAGCCCAGCATGCTCCAGCGCGGGCATCTGGATGCCGTCACGCATCTGGGCGGCCACGGGCAAGTCGGGCACATCAACGGGCCACGTGTGCCGGCCGATGCAAAGATCGCCATACTCGGCAAGCTGCTTTTCAAGCCCGGCGCGGAAGTTGGCTTCGTTCGCCGCGTCGGGATGGCCACACGCGGTCAGGGCGATGGCCGTACACAAAAGGATTCTCTTCATTTCGATTTCACGGCATGCGCGCCATGTTCGGCGGCGAATTCAGCGGCGGCATTCGCCACGGTGTTGGCAGGCTGCGCGGCGTTGGCCGGCGGCACAAAGCCATCGGTCAGCGTTTTCAGGAAGGCGATGAGGTCCTGCGTCTCCGCATCGGTCATCGGCGTCTTGCTGCCGGCGCGGCGCTGGTCCAGTGGCATCTGCTCATCGAGATTGGCGCGGTATTGCGCGGGCAGATCGTCGTACTTGTTCACGCGGCCCTTGCCATCGCGCGGATACCACTTCTCTGGCGCGGTATCACGCGTGTTGTAGAAGCGGACCACATCCTCCAGCGCGTGGAACACGCCGTTATGCATGAACGCCTGACGCGTGGCCACGTTGCGCAGCACCGGCGTCTTGAACATGCCGCACGTTTCCTTCGCACCCTTGTCGCGGCCCGGCCGATGGTCGGTACGCAGCGGTCCGCACAGGCCCAGGTCGAAGTATTTCGGATCTGCATTGGCGGGAATCTCGCGATTGCGTGGCACGCCGATGGCTGCGAACGAGTAGTCGCTCGTCATGTCCTGGCTGCCATCGTTACCACCACCGATCAAGTGGCACGCCATGCAGTTGCCCTTGTTCGGATCGAGGAACACACGCAGGCCGCGCAGTTCCGCATCGGTCAATGCACCGCCCACCTTGTTGGTGCGATAGCGGTCGAACTTGCTGCTGTATGGATGAAAGCTGCGGTCCTCCACCTGGAACGCCTGCAGCGCCGCACCCACCAGTGAAAACGCGCGATCCGTGTCATCGAACACATTCGCGCCATATGCCTGGCGGAACGCATCGGCATGAGCGCCCTGCCGCACGGCATCCACCACAGCCGCCTTGCTGTCCGCTGCCATCTCGTTGGGAGCCAGCAGCGGAATGGCTGCCTGCTCGGCGATGGTGTTGGCGCGGCCATCCCATGTCAGTCCGCCACCGGGACCGGGCGCGCTGATCATGTCGGGATTCTCGAAGGTATCGGAATACGCGTTCGTGTACTCCTTGTACATCAGCGTGGGCACGGCACGCGTGCCGGGCTGCTTGCCATCCTTGCCGCCCAGTTGCACGGAGAGGTTATTGGCCGGTGCATAGGCGTGATTGGGATCGTGGCAGGTGGCGCACGACATCTTGCCGGAGCCCGACAGCGACGGATCGAAGAACAGCTTCGCGCCGACCTGTGCGGCGGGTGTCAGTGCGGGCGAGGCGGGTGCCGATGGGGTGACAATCTGGGCCACCTGCACGACAGCAGGCTTGGGAAGCACGGCGGCATGGGCCGCAGCGTGCGGTGCATCGTCGGCAGGCTTGCAGCCTCCCAGCACGGCAATGCACGCGGCCGCCAGGAAACCGGCGGCTTGAATGGAAATACGCATGATGCTCGATGATCGGTAACTACGCAGAAACAGCGGCACGGCGGGGACGAATCCACCGCCGTGCGTGCATCGGAACTAACGCGACAGCATCAGGACTTGATCGCCCAGATGCTGGTCTGCGTGGCATCCGGCCCTGCAGCCGTGTTGCCGCCGCTCAGCGAGCCGCTGCCGCTGACGCCCTTCGTCGCGCCGCCGGAGACGATGTCCCCGGACTTGACCACGTACTTGTGGTTCATCGGACGTACCGAGTCAAAGTGCGTGTTGGCGCTGCCCGAGTATTCGGCCAGATTGGCCAGGTTCTGCGCGATGTACTGCTCGGTGTACTTCGAGCGATTCATGTACGACGTGGCTACACCGGGGTCTGCCAGCGCAAACATGTCCTGCATCGTGCGCACGAACGAGAAGTGGCTGTAGGCATCGGAGTCGATGACCTGCTTCGGCGCGTTGGGCTGGTTGGTCAGCAACGAGAAGATGGTGGGGCCATCGCCCTTGTTGCCGCCGTTGTAACGCGCCACGGCCGTGCTGATGCCTTCGCCAAGCGGCCAGCCGCTGGTGGCGCCACCGCCCACGTTCCAGCCGCAGCACGACGAGCTGCCGTAGAAGCTCGAACCTTCGTCAAACAGCATGACGATGGCCGAGCGGCGGTTTGTGTTCTTCCAGATGGGCGAAGCCTTGATGGTTTCCACAAGATACTTGGCGTAGGCATCGCCCCGCTTGATACCCGCTGCGGCGTTCGTGCAATCCGCCACCGCCGAACCCGTGCCGTGGATGTCATCGCACTGGTCGGGCACGATGTAGTTCAGCGCGCCGATGTCGCCGCTCTTCAGGTCATCCTCGAACTGGTGCGTGTTCCATGTTATGCCCTTGCTCTTGGCATAGGTGTCGATAGCCGCATCCCACTGGCCACCACCCACCGTGCGGTTCAGGTTTCGGAAGAAGTCCGGGCGATTGCGCACTTCATCGAAGTTCACCGCCGGATGGTGCTTGGTCTTGTAGAGACTGGAAATCATCGGCTCGGTCGCGCCGAGGCCCGACGTCACGTTGACTGCCGTGATGGCCGCATTGCCGGCGCCATCCTTGCGCGGGTCCTGGCCCGGGTCCATCGATTCGCTGTAGACGCGCGCGCCCATGCCGGCGTTGTACAGCGCCGTGAACATATTGCGGCGGCCCTTGAGATTGTGGACCTTGGTGTCGGCGTTGCAGGCATTCACCGGCACATAGACATCGGTCGGCTGATTGGCGGTGTCGCCGGCCGGCAGGCAGTTCCACGCGTTGTCGTCGGCCACGCCCCAGTCGTCGGCACTGGCCAGCGAGATGTAGTTCGGCTCGCTCGGATTACCCGTGGAGAAATAGTTGGCCGCCTTGTTGCCTTCCTGGTTCAGGTACTTGTAGAAGTTCGGATAGGCAGGATCGTCGATGGTCTGGTTGCTGTGGTTCTCGAACACGACCACGAACAGGTGGTCGTAGCGCGGGATACCCTCCGGATTGAACGCGGCGTCCTGCGCGGCCTGGATCGTCGTGACCGGGTCGGCGGCCACGTCGCTGGCATAGCCGCGATCGAGAATCTTCGATGCGAGCTGGAAGCGGCCTGCCAGCGTGTTCGACTCCGTCAACAAGGCTGCAGAAGCGCGGGCATCGGCCACGCTGGCCGGCAGGGCCAGTACATCGGCGGCGTTGACCGTGACGTCGGCGGTGCCACCCGTCAGGCTCAGGCGGCCGGCGATGGCGCTCTTGGCATCGGCCACGCTCAGGTGCTCGGCTTCGACCAGACGCACGACTTCCGTCGACAACGGACTGATGACAACCCTCGCGCCGTTGGCGGCCTGCTCTGCCACGCTGCGCAACACCATCTTGCTCGCGACCTTGGTCGTGGCGCCGCTGGCGTCGGTATAGGTGGCGTCGGTATCCACCACGGCCACGAGGCTTGCCGCCGGCGTGGTCAGTGTGAAGCTGCCATCGGCGGACGAACGCGTGGACGCCTCGCCGTTGTCGCACAGGCCATTGCCGTTGGTGTCTGCACAGACCGTGGCATTGGCGTAGACCGTCGGCACGATCTTCTGCTGCACGTCATCGCCCGTGGTGCTCTTTGCGTAGTCGACGCCCGTGGCCGACGATGCCGCAAAGCCAGTCGGGTTCTTGATCGCCGTGCCGCCAACCACACCGCTGACCGTAGCAGCGGGCGTGGTGCCGCTGGTGCCGGAAGACGGGGTGGAACTGCTACCGTCGCCGCCGCATGCGGCGAGCGTGGCGGCTGCCGCGAGCGCGGTCAGCAGCGGGACAAAGCTGGAGTTTTTTGGGTGCATGTTCTGGCTTCGCCTGGACAAGGGCGAGTTTCTTAGTGGGAGGTAGGACTGCAGCGATGGTGGGCATGGCTACAGCGGCCCCGATCCTAGAAGCCGAATGTGACGGTTTGATTGCGCCGCATGTATCAACGTTGACGCATCAAGTTACGGAATATTTCATGGCGGACGGCATTGGCAGACATCCTGGAAAAGCGCATATTTGCGGCCTTTCCAAGCCTTTTCGTGGCCCCGAACCTTTCAATGGCTGAAAGGTTTTTCCTCTCGCTCCGTCATCGATGTCAGCCCGCCAACTCGCCACCCTCCACTTCTCGAACGAACTCCGCGACTGGATCGTCAATGCGCTGCGCCGTGGCGGTTCCGCAGACGACATCGTGCGTGCACTGGCCGGGCAGCGCTTCGATGCAGGCGTGGCGCGCGAACTGGTGGATGCGTTTGGGCGGGTATTACGCGACGGATCGCCGATGCCGGAAGGCAGCCTCACCATCGAGCGCGAAGCCGCAGGCCCTGCACTGCCGAGATTGCCGCGCAGCGCGATACTGCACGGCGGCGACCGGGATATCCACGTCCTGACACGCACGGACAAGCCGACCATCGCCGTCCTTGAAAGCGTGCTGACCCACGACGAATGCGACGCGCTGATGGCCGCCGCGCGTCCGCGCCTCGAAGCCTCGACGATTGTCGATCCGCGTACGGGCGAGCAAGTGGTGAGTCCCGACCGCACCAGCCAGGGCATGTTCTTCCGGCTGGCGGAAACACCGCTGCTGACGAAGCTCGATGGCCGCATTTCCGCATTGATGCAGATGCCGATGGAAAACGGCGAAGGGCTGCAGGTCCTGCAATACGCGCCGGGCGCGCAGAGCCGTCCGCACTTCGACTTCCTCATGCCCGGCAATGCCGCCAATCAGGCATCCATTGCGCGCAGTGGCCAGCGCGTCAGCACGATGGTGATCTACCTGAACGATGTGGAAGACGGCGGCGAAACGGTATTCCCCGAGACCGGCCTGTCAGTGGTGCCGCGCAAGGGCAATGCGGTGTATTTCGAGTATTGCGACAGCCAGGGACAACTGGATGGCCGCACATTGCATGCGGCGGCCGAGGTGCTACGCGGGGAGAAGTGGGTAGCGACGAAGTGGATGCGGGAGAGGAGGTTTGTGGCGGCGGGGGAATGAACTACCTCTCGGTTTTCTCCCCTCTCCCGCGTGCGGGAGAGGGGTTGGGTGTAGTGGTCAAGTAATCTTGGACACTTTTTCAGGCAGACCT
>NZ_JBDKXK010000043.1:0-18007 GCF_039710735.1 Cupriavidus sp. DL-D2
ACCCATGTCTCCGAACACCTGTTACCCATGTCTCCGGTCTGTACAAGTGGGAGAGGGGTCGGGGGTGAGGGCTCAGCGGTTCAAATTGCGAGCCGTCGGCAAGCAGAACTTCCGGCCCTCACCCCCAGCCCCTCTCCCGCCTTGCGGGAGAGGGGAGCAACCAAGCGGGATACGAAACGATCAATACGCGATCTTCGCGCTCAGGCTGATGGTGCGCGGATCGGCGGGCTGGACGTAGTTTTCGTACTGGAAGGCCCAGTAGCGCTTGTTGGTCAGGTTCGTCAGCGCCGCGCGGAGCGTCAGTTCCTTGCCGTAAAGGCGCGTGTTGTACGAGGCGCCGACGTTGAAGATCGTGTAGCCGCCGATGTTCACGTTGTTGGCTGCATCGATCTTGGTCGGGCCGGTGTACTTGCCATCCACGCCCACCTTGAGGCCCGGCACGAACGGGATGCGGTAGGACACGCGGCCCGTCAGCATGAAGTTCGGTGCGCCGGCCACGCGGTTGCCGATGTTGGTATCGCCCTTGGTGTACTCGGTGTCCAGGAACATCGCGCTGCCGCCCACTTCCCACTGCGAGCCGATGCGCGACGAGCCGGCCAGTTCCAGGCCCTGGTAGACCGATTCGCCATCCTGCACGAACGTCGGCAGCGCGCCGAGGCCGTTGTTGCGCGCGAACTCGCTGCGGCGCTCGATACGGAACAGTGCGGCCGTACCCGTCCAGATGCCCTGGTCGGTCTTGGCGCCCACTTCGTACTGGCGGCTCTTGGCTGGAGTCAGGCCCTGGCCGGCGTTGGCGTAGTTGGTTGCCACCACGCCGCCGCCGTCGAACGATTCCACGTAGCTGGCATACAGCGTCGTGCTCGGCATCGGCTTGAACATGATCGCAGCGGTCGGCGTGATCAGGCCACTCTTGCTGTAGTTCGTATCGCCCACGCCAGTGCCGGTGTAGCTGTTCTGCTCGTAGTTCGTCACGCGCAGGCCGCCCAGGATGGACCACTTGTCGGTCAGGTGCATCGTGTCGCTGACGAATGCGGCCTTCTGTTCGGTGTCGCCGGCACGGTACTTCTGGAACGCGGTCTGGCTGTAATACACGCCCGTGTACGGCGCGTAGATGTTGCCGTTATCGAGTGCGGTGTAGACGAAGTTGTTGCTGTAGCGGTCGATCTGCTTCTGCCAGCTCAGGCCGGCCACCAGTTCGTGGCGGAACGGGCCGGTGCGGAATTTGCCCTCGACCATCGTCGTCCAGTTGCTGAACTGCTGGCTTTCGGCGCCGTCGTAGCGGAAATCGCTGTAGTCGCCGGCCGAATTCGACAGGTTCAGCGTGGTCTCGTTACGGCTGCGCGACTGCTTGCTGAAACTGTAGATCGAGCTGACGGTCCAGTCCGAATTCAGGTTGTAGCGCAGGCCGGTCTGGTAGACCTGCAGGTTCGAGTAGAAGTGCGCGTCATTGCCGCTGTAAAGGCCGCCACGGCCGCTCACCACGCCCGGAAGCTGGGCGCCGGTGGTCGACAGCGCGCCCGCATAGAACGACGGCGTCGCCCCCCACGTATTGCGGTCCTGATAGATCCCGTCGAACGTCCACGTCAGGTCGCGCGTGATGCGTGCGTCCAGGCCCAGCGATACCGAGTTGCGGTTGATGCCGACAGCGTTGGACGGCTTGCCTTCCTCGTGTGTCAGGTTCAGGCGATAGCCGAACATGTTGTTCGGGCCGGCGCGGCCGCCCAGATCCACGTGCTCGGTCCAGACGTGCGAGGAGCGGTAGCCCAGGTCCACGCTGGCCGTGAACTGGTCTGTCGGCTTCTTGGTCACGTAGTTGACCGTGCCGCCCGGGTTGCCAAAGCCGTACATGAAGCCCGACGCGCCCTTGAGCAGTTCTACCTGTTCGAGCTGTTCATACGGCATGGTGATGCCGTAGGCGATGAATGGCATGCCGTTGATCTTGTACGCATTGCGCCAGTCGAGCTGCAGGCCGCGGACCGTGGTGTACGACGCCCAGGCATTGTTGGCGTTGCTGTTGTCCGAGACCGACGCGTCGTTGAAAAACACGTCGCCGATCTTGGTGACCTGGCGCTCGGCCAGGTCTTCGCCGGACACGACAGTCGTCGAGAACGGCGTATCGAGCTGCGACTTGCTGCCCAGGGCACCGCTGGAGGCTTTCTTCCGCAACTGCGGGCCGATGTCGACTTCCTGCTTTGCACTCACGGTGACCGACGGCAGCGCCTGTTCGGGTGCGTCGGCGGACTGCGCAAACGCGGCGGCAGTGCATAGCGGGAAGCCGGCCAATACCGCCATGCGGGCAAACGCTGCCAGCGGGCGGATGGTTGAGGGGACGGCGTTTTTGCGGCTCGTGGCGGCCGCGATTTGGCTCTGGGTCATGGTGTCTTATCCGGACTTGAAATGCGAACGCTACTAGGAATGATTCCTGTTAACGTTCTCAAGCGCGAATAATGCGTAAGCCGGGTAACGCCGTCAAGGTGAAGGTGCGCACAACGCGCAGGAGTGTCGGGGAATGTCGCTTTTAAGCGAAGGAAGGGGTCGGAATCGACGAGAAACGCATGCCGTTACGCCGATTTGTCACGGAAAGGATACGTGGATGAGACTTGATGGATACAACCTTGAATCCGCCTGAACCGGTCTGAACTGGTCTGAACGCCTCCCGGCGGAGCCTCCGGTTCAGCGCAGGCCGAGCAGCGCTTCGAGAGTCTGGGCCAACGTCACCAGCCGTGGCCCCACCTGTTTCTGGAGCGCCGCGAAGGCGTCGGGTCGTGCCACCAGGCCGCAGTTCACAACGAACCACTGGGAGTCCACCGGCTTGCAGAGTGGCACGGCGAAGCCGAACACGTCATGGCGCCATTCGGCCCGGTTCGAGCAGAACCCGAGCGTTGCCAGATCTTGTCGCGCCTGCGCCAGATGGGGCACTGCGCGGGTGAACTGGTCGGGGTCCTGGAGCCGCAACCGATTCAACACCGGCTCGCGGAGATCGGCGGGTACGCGAGAGAGCCAGGCCTTGCCGACGGCCGTGGTCAGCATCGGCAGCGTGGCGCCGATATCGGGCAGCAGCAGCGAGTTGGCGATGGAGCGGGCCGTTTCCACATAGATGATCCCGGTGCGCTCACGGATGCCCAGGGACACCGATCCACCCACCTCGTCGGACAACGCTTTCATCAGGGGCCGCGCCACTTGCCGGATCTGCATGCTGGCAAGCAGCGGGTAGCCTGGTGCCAGCACCGGCGCACCCAGCCGGTACTTGGCTTGCGCCGTATCGTGCCGCAGGTAGCCAAGCACCACCAGCGTGTGGGTCAGCCGCGCCACCGTGGACTTCGACAACCCGGTGCGCTGCACGAAATCCTTGTTGCCGAGCAGTGATTCGCCCGGGCGGAAGGCCAGCAGGATGTCGATGCCGTTGGCCAGCGTGGTGGCGAACTGGCGATCCTTGTTGCCGCCATTATTGGGATCGGGCGGATTGGCCGGGTGTACCGGATCAGGCTGGGAATAAGGGGAATTCGGATTCATGCGAGCAGTGCCTCGACTTCGTTGACCAGCGCAATCAACGCAGGCCCCATGTCGCGATCGAGCTTGTCAGCCGACATGCGCGCGGTGGGCACGCCGCAATTGAACACCAGGATCTCACCTTCGATGGGCCTATGCATCGGTACTGCCACGGCGTGGATATCGATGAGCCAGTCGCCCGGCGAGCGCGTGTAGCCGCGCTGGGCCAGATCGTCGCATGCCACCTGCACTCTGTCGGCATGGCGCTGCCAGAGCGGCAGATCCGTAAGGCGGACGGCTTCAAGCACCTCGGCCCGTGCGGTTTCCGGGGCCTGCGCCAGCCACGCCCGACCCATTGCCGAAGGCAATATCGGCAGCGACGCGCCAATATCTGGACGAAAAACGATCGCGTCATGGCCGCGGCTGGATTCGACGTAGACCATGCGCAGCCTGTCGCGCAAGCCTAGCGAGACGGAGCCGCCCACACGGTCGGCCAGCGCCTTCATCAGTGGCCGGGCCACCTGGCGCACACGCAGGCTGGCCAGCAGCGGGTAGCCGAGCGCCAGCGACGTGGAGCCTAGCCGGTATCGCCGCAGGCGCGTGTCGTAGAACAGCAGGCCGCGTACGGCCAGGGTGTAGGTCAGCCGGCTGATGGTGGCCTTGGACAGGCCGGTGCGTTCGGAAAGTTCTTTGTTGCTGAGCAGCGGTTCACCGACTCGGAAGCATTGCAGCAGCGAGAGTCCATGCGCCAGGGTGGTCGCAAATTCGGGATCGGGGTGGTGCGGACGAGAGGGTGCCATGCGAAAGAATCTTAGCCGACCCAGCTTCGGAAAGTTCCCGTGATGTTCCAGATAGCGAAACAGTCATCCCACTATTCCGAAACCCGGCGTAGTCTTTTCCTTAAAGATGGAAAACAAGAATGGGGAGACGCCAATGATTAGAGATCCCGAAGTATTTGATCCGTTTCTGTTGATGCTGCGTCGGTTTGTGCGCGAGAGGCTGGTCCCGCGCGAAGCCGAGGTGGCCGCGCGTGACGAGGTGCCCCAGGACTTGGTCGACGCCATGGCCGCGCAGGGCATGTTCGGCTACTCGATCCCCGAGGAATACGGCGGCGCGGGCATGACCACCGAGGAGTTGGTGCTGGCCGCGATGGAACTGTCGCAGTGCTCGGTGGCGTTTCGGGCGCGGGTCGGCACCAACACGGGTATCGGCTCCGAGGCCCTGGTGGCAGACGGCACGCCCGAGCAGAAGGCGCGCTACCTGCCGCTGCTGGCCACGGGCGAGGTAACCGGCGCCTTCGCACTGACCGAACCCGACGCCGGTTCCGATGCCACGGCGCTGCAGACCACCGCGCGGCGCGAGGGGGACCACTACATCCTCAACGGGACCAAATGCTTCATCACCAATGCGCCCATCGCCGGGATGTTCACGGTGATGGCGCGCACAGATCCTGACAAGCCGGGTGCGAGCGGCATTTCGGCGTTTATTGTGCCGCGCAATACGCCGGGGCTGACCACGGGGCAGCCGTACCAGAAGATGGGGCAGGCCGGCTCACCAGTGTCAGAAGTGCATTTCGACAACTGCCGCGTGCCGGCCGCCAACCTGATCGGCGGCGAGGAAGGGCAGGGGTTCCGCACGGCGATGAAGGTGCTCAACAAGCAGCGCATCCACCTGGCCGCGCTGTGTACGGGGCCGGCGATCCGGATGCTCGACGATGCTGTGCGCTTTGTCACCGAGCGCAAGCAGTTCGGCCAGTTGCTGGCGGATTTCCAGTTGGTGCAGGCCATGATTGCCGACTGCCAGACGGATATTCACGCAGCCCGCGCACTGATCCTGGAGACGGCCCGCAAACGCGATGACGGCAAGGACGTGACCATGGAGGCGTCGATCTGCAAATACTTTGCGTCCGAGATGTGCGGCCGCGTGGCGGACCGTTGCGTCCAGCTGTTTGGGGGGTACGGGTATATCGCGGACTACGGCATCGAGCGGTTTTATCGCGATGTCAGGCTGTTCCGGCTGTATGAGGGGACGAGCCAGATTCATCAGATCAATATTGCGAAGCGGACGTTTGGGCTGGGGCGGTGAGTTTGGTTTTGGTTTGCCGTTGATTTTCTCCCCTCTCCCGCACGGCGGGAGAGGGGCGGGGGAGAGGGCCTGCGGTGAAAATTTTGATGCCGTCGGCAAGCAGAGCTTTGTTGCCCTCTCCCCCAACCCCTCTCCCGCGCTGCGGGAGAGGGGAGTAACACAAGTAGGGAGACGGGAATCAACCCCCCGGCGCCAGCGCCGCATCAATCGCATCCATCAACTCCTGCAACCGCAGCGGTTTCCCGCACACCGCATCGAACCCTGCCTCGATGGACGCGCGGCGGTCCTGCTGGCGGGTGAACGCGGTCAGGGCCACGGCGGGAATCCGAGGCAGCGAGTCCACCGCTTCGCGCACGCGGAGTTCGCGCATGAAGTCGTTGCCGTCGCGGCCGGGCAGGCCGATGTCGCTGATGATCAGGTCCGGGGTGTTTTGCTCGATCTGTCCGATGGCTTCCTCGGCGTCGCGTGCGGTGCGGATGCGTGCGCCGTAGTTGCCGAGGATGGCTGACAGCGCAGCGGCGGCGTCGGCATCGTCTTCCACCAGCAGCACGTCCAGCGCGTTGAGCGGCACGCTGGGCTCGGTGGCGGGGACGGGTGGCCGGGTGCCGGCGTCATCGGTGCGGGCCGGATCATCCAGCGGAATCAGTACCTCGAATGTCGAACCCAGCCCTGGACCGGCACTTGCCGCGCGCACCGTGCCGCCGTGCATCTCGGACAGGTGCTTGACGATGGCCAGTCCCAGCCCCAGGCCGCCGTGCTTGCGGCGGTTGGCGTCCTCGCTCTGGGTGAATCGGTCGAAGAGCAGCGGCAGGAAATCGGTGGGAATGCCGCGTCCTCGGTCGATCACGCTGACGTGCAGGTAGTCGCTGTCGGACGTGGCGACGATACGCACGGTCTCGCCCTCGGGCGAGAACTTGATGGCATTCGACACCAGGTTCCACAGAATCTGCTGGAAGCGCGCGGCGTCGAGCCATGCCACCGGGGCGAGCCGGGGCGAGAGTTCGGCAGCCAGCTTCACGTGGCGTTCCTCGGCCTGCGTCTGCATGCTGTCCAGCGCGGCGCGCACCACCTCGGCGGGGTTCACGCGTTCGCGTTCCAGCTTCATCTTGCCGACGTTGAGCATCGATACATCGACGAGGTCCGCCACCAGCCGCCGCTGGATGGCGATGTTGCGCTCCACCGCTGCCAGCCCGCGCCGGCCTTCCTCGGACTCCACATGCCGCGACAGCACGTGCGTCCAGACCGAAATCACGTTCAGCGGGTTGCGCAGTTCGTGCGACAGGATGGCGATGAAATCGTCCTTCATCCGGTTCAGCCGTTCCACGGCGGCACGCGCGGCCTGCTCGCGCTCGATCAACTGCTGGCGCTGGCGCTCCAGGTTGATGTGGTCGGTGATGTTCGACACCACGGCCACCTTGACGCCGGTCTCCAGCACCGCCGAAATGCTCCACTCCAGGTGCATGGTCTCGCCATGGGCATCCTGTAGCGGGAACGTGCCCTGCCAGCCGTCCTGCTGCGAATAGCCGGTGGCCTCGGCCACCTTGTCGCGCCATTCCAGCGGGGCGAAAGCGGCTACAGGCTGGCCCAGCAGTTCGGGCTCGGGGCGCTGGAGCATGCCGAGCAGCGCCGGATTGACATCCACGAAGCGTCCGGCCAGGTCCAGCGTGCAGATGCCGCCAATGGCCTGGTGGTAGATGGCGCGGAAGCGGGCCTCGTTTTCGCGCATCGAGCGCTCGGCTGCGCTGGCGCGCAGCAGCGAGGAAATCGTGGCCACCAGCACGGCCGGTTCGGCTGGATGGATCAGGTAGGCGCTGGCGCCGGCATCGAGCCCGCGCACCTTGTCGTAGTCGGCTACATAGGTGGCGGACAGGTGGACCACCGGCACAGTGGCCGTCTCCGGCCGGCTGCGCAGCGTGCGGCAGACCTGGAAGCCGTCGATATCGGGCAGATTGACGTCGAGCACCACGGCAGACACGCTGGTGTCGGCGCGCTGCAGCGCCTCCTGTCCGCTCTCGGCCTCGATGGTCTGGAAACCCGCCGCGCTGAGCACGCGTACCGTGGCATACCGCGTAACGGGGTTGTCGTCCACCACCAGCACCCGCGGAGGCGTGCCATCGTGGTTGGGGTGGGGCACCGGCGCCAGGATTTCACCCGCCATGGCCATCTCCGGAAGACATGCCAGCCGTGCCCGGCAGGGTCGCCGGCACGGTCACGTAGAAGCGCGAACCCACACCCACTTCGCTCTCGAAGCCGACACGGCCGCCCAGCAGTTCGGCCAGCCGCTTGGATAGCGCCAGCCCGAGACCCGAGCCGCGATAGCGCCGCTGCAGCGGGGAGTCGATCTGCACGAAATCCTGGAAGACCTCGCCGTGCGATTCGGGCGGGATGCCGATGCCGGTATCGCGCACGGAGAAGGTGATGGAGTTCTCATCGTCGTAGTGCGCCGCCACGCGCACCTCGCCGCTGGGCGTGAATTTCAGCGCATTGGAGATGTAGTTGCGCAGGATCTGCGAGAGCTTGCGGTCATCGTTGAACAGCTTGGGCACGCCGTGCGGTTCCTCGAAGATCAGCGACACCTCTGGATTGGTCAGCACAGGCTTGAACATGCCGCGCAGCGCGTCGAACAGGGCCACCATGTCGAACCAGGCCGGCGACACGTCCACGCGGCCCGCTTCCAGCCGGGCCAGGTCGAGCAGGTCGTTGACCATCTCCGCGAACTCGGCCGCCGTGTCGCGCACAAACATGACCTGCTTCTCCTGCTCGGGCGTGAGCGGCCCGTCCACGCGGTCGATCAGCAGGCGCGTGATGCTCTGGATGGCCACGATGGGCGTGCGGAACTCGTGGCTCATGTACGCCAGGAATCGGCTCTTGAGCTCGGTGGCCTGCCGCAGCTGGTCGGCCTGCATGTCGAGTTCGGAGTACAGCGCCAGCACGCCGCGATTGGTTTCCTCGATTTCGGCGCGCAGCGCCTCCACTTCCTGCGTACGGGCGTCGAGCGCTTCACGCAGGGCGGCAAGGTCTTGGGACGGTGCGGCGGAGGTGGAGTCGGAGCTGCTCATGAGGAATCGCTTGATGTCAGGCTTCGGTGCGTCGCACTACCACGACCGTGGCGTCGTCGCGGCCGCGGCCGAATTTCCAGAAGATGAAGGCGGCCACGATGGCCGGGTCGCGCTGCAGCAGGCTCGGGTCCCCCAGTTGCCAGCGTGACTGGATGCCATCCGAATGCAGGATCACCAGCGCATGCAACGGCCATTCGATTTCCTGCTCCTGCACGCTCCGCACCTGCAGGCCGGCGGTGCCGCTCTGCGTGACCAGCGTGCGGTCCGCGAGGCCCGAGATTACCCGGCCCATGATGTTGCCCGCCCCGGCAAACCGGATGCGGTTGGCTTCGGCATCGAGCCGCAGGGCACCCACAGCGGCCCCACGGGTGCCGCGCAGCGCAACATGGGCGCGATCCACGTACACGCCGGGCATCGCGCCCTGTGCGGCGTCGAACACCGCCAGCGCGGCGTCGGCGGCATCGGCGGCGTCCGGACCGTGGCCCAGACCATCGGCCATCACCACGTCGGCGTGAGAGTCGAGCAGCGCCACTTCCCAGCCGTCGCCGCTGACCTGCTCGCCGGGTGCAGGCACGCAGACGGCGCCGACCGTGAACCCCTTGCGGGGCCGCACGGCGTTGCCCGCCGCGTCGCGGCTGCGATAAAAGCGGGCCAGGATCAGCGTGCCGTCGCCAGCACGCGTGTGTACGTCGAAATCGTCGGCCAGGCGCTGCACGGCGCCCAGGCCCTCGCCCGCGCTGCCTGCCGTGGAGTAGCCATCGCGCATGCACGTCTGCAGGTCCGCCATGCCGGGACCATCGTCGATCGACATCAACTCGATGGCAATGCCGCCGTTGATGTCGCGCGCGGCCATGAGCAGCCGGCCGTTGGTGGCGTGGCGCAGCAGGTTGTTGCCGAGTTCGTTGACGGCTACCGCCAGCCGGCCGCGCTGGATGGCGTCGAAGTCCAGCCGCGTGGCCAGATCGGCCACGTACCGCCGCGCCTCGCCCACGCGGCTCGGATCGCCCATCGGCACCGCACGGTGTGGGCCGTGATGCTTACTTCCACCGAGTGATACTGACACAGGTTCCCTCGCCAACTTTCGTGCGGATGGCGAAATCGTTCACCAGCCGTTTGGTGCCGGACAGGCCCATGCCGAGTCCGCTGCCCGTGGTCCAGCCATCCACCAGCGCCTGCTCCACATCCGGAATGCCCGGGCCCTGATCCTCGAAATGCAGCCGCAAGCCGCGCCGGATGCCTTCGGCCACGATTTCCCAGCGCATTTCGCCGCCCCGGCCGTACACCATCGTGTTGCGCGCCAGTTCGCTGGCCGCCGTAATCATCTTAGTCTGCTCCACCAGCGAGAACTTCAGCTGGGCGGTGAGGGTGCGCACCAGGGCGCGGGCCTGCACGATGTCGCGCTCGTCGCGAATCGGTGCGCTGCCGGTGGGGGCCAGTTCGGTCGCCACGTCAGATTGTCCGGTTGGCGTCGAGCAGGGCCATGCCGCGCTCCACGTTCAGCGCTGTTTTCACGCCGCCCAGGGACAGGCCCAGTTCCACCAGCGTGATGGCCACCGCCGGGCGGATGCCCACTACCACGGTGGTGGCGCCCAGCAGCCGGCCGATGTCGGAGATGCTGACCAGCATGCGGCCGATGAAGGAATCCACCATTTCCAGCGCGGAGACGTCGATCAGCACGCCATTGGCGCCGGATTTGTCCACCATCGTGGCCAGGTCTTCCTGCAACTGCAGCGCGGTCTGGTCCTGCATGTCGATCTGGATGGTCACAAGCAGGTGCTTGCCCATCCGCAGGATTGGAATGCGTTCCATGTCGATCTCTTCCCGATCTTTGTATGCGGCCGGCTTAGCTGGCGGCCCGGGCTACCGTGTGGCCGGTCATGCGCATGGCCGTGCGCAGCGCGTCGGCCAGCGTGGACTTGGTGACGATGCCCTGCAAGTCGATGCCCAGGTGGACGATGGTCTGCGCAATTTGCGGCCGGATGCCGCTGATGATGCTCTCGGCACCCATCAGGCGGATGGCCGTGACGGTCTTCATCAGGTGCTGCGCCACGAGCGTATCCACGGTGGGCACGCCGGTGATGTCGATGATCGCCAGTTCCGAGCCGGTTTCCACCAGTCGTTCGAGCAGCGATTCCATCACCATCTGCGCCCGGCTGCTGTCCAGCGTGCCGATCAGCGGCACGGCCAGCACGCCGTCCCACAGCTTGATGACTGGCGTGGACAGTTCCATCAGTTCGTGCTGCTGACGCACGATGATGTCCTCGCGCGTCTTCTGGTAATTGGCGACTGTCCACTGCGCCATGCGGTCCACCACGGCCGAGGTCAGCCAGATCACGTCGATCTGGCCTTCTATCGCACCACCGGTCTGGCGTTGCAGGCCGTCGAAGATCGGGCGCTTGAGCGCCAGCACGAAGCCGCTGGTCACGTCGGCGGTCTCGCCCTGGGCCGCGCGTTCGTTGGAGAGCTGCGCCAGCACCTCGCGCAGGACACGCCAGGCCGGATCGTTGAAATTGTCGGCATTGCCGTCGGCCCGGATGCCGGCTTCCAGCTCGCGCAGGATCGATGTCTGTTGCGCCTGCAAATCACGGGTCAGCCCGCGGCCTTCGGCGTACTTGTGATACTCCGCGGCCCAGCCGCTCAGGAGGTTGGCCTGGTCGTCCCGCAGGAGGTCGGCTAGTCGCTGGTTTTCTCGGCGCATGGGGCGTCTTTCGTGATGGGGTGAAAGGGGGGCGCAGGAAGGTGCGCACATCAAACAAAAACGATTCTAGGAGGGATTGATAGTTCACACTATCGGCGGCCCGCTGATTGACGCCGCAACTGAAATCGGCATTGCGGCATGATGTGCCGCAGAAACAACACATTCCGTGTGAGAAACCACCGACACCGGAACGGGAAGCGGCACGGCTGACGGTACAGGCACAGAAGCCTAGTCTTGATCCATGGGGCCAACTCGGGCCAACTCGGGAACTGTGGAGACAACGATGGACTGGCTGGATGCCCTGCAATGGCCAGCGATGGTCATCACTGTGCTGGCCACCTGGCTGGTGGGATCGGCAAGCGCCGGGCGCCGCAAGGCCGGTTTCTGGATATTCCTGGCCAGCAATGCACTGTGGGTAGCGTGGGGGCTGCATACGGGAGGGTGGGCGCTGGTGGTGCTCCAATTCGCGCTGGCGGTACTGAACATACGGGGCCAGGCCAAGGCGCGGCGTGCCGAGCAGAGCCAGACGCCTGCCAGGGCCGAGGCCGGATGACATGCCGTCGGATCTGATCGTTGCCAGGCCGGAAGGCCTGTACTGCCCGCCCGGCGACTTCTATATCGATCCCTGGCGGCCTGTGTCGCGCGCCGTCATCACGCACGCCCATTCCGACCATGCCCGCTTTGGGCACGAACACTACCTCTGCGCCGAGCCGGGGCGCGGCGTGCTGCTGGCGCGGCTGCCCGGCATCACGCTGGATACGCTGCCTTACGGCGAGCGCATTACCCATCACGGGGTCACGCTGAGCCTGCATCCGGCGGGTCATGTGCTCGGTTCCGCGCAGGTGCGGCTCGAACACGGCGGGCAGGTCTGGGTGGCTTCGGGCGACTACAAGGTGGAGGACGACGGCACCTGTGCGCCCTTCGAGCCGGTGCGCTGCGACACCTTCATCACCGAAAGCACCTTCGGGCTGCCCATCTACCGCTGGCAGTCCCAGCCCGTGCTGATGGCCGAGATGTTCCGATGGTGGCAGCTCAACGCCGAAGCGGGCCGCGCCAGCGTGCTGTACTGCTACGCGTTCGGCAAGGCGCAGCGCGTCCTGCACGGATTGTTGCGCCACGCCGGCACCGATCTGGCCATGCCGGGGCCGATCATCGTCCATGGCGCGATGACCGGCCTGAATCGCGCTTACGCTGAAGCCGGGGTGGAACTGGCGCCGACGATGATCGTGTCCGACCTGCCTGCCCGCAGTCCGGCCTTGCAGCGGGCGCTTGTGGTGGCGCCGCCGTCCGCGCAACGGTCCACGTGGCTGCGCCGCTTTGGGGCGGAAGCGGCGGATGCGTTCGCCAGTGGCTGGATGCAACTGCGCGGCACCCGCCGCCGACGCGGCGTGGATCGCGGCTTTGCGCTGTCGGACCACGCCGACTGGCCGGGCCTGCTGCAGGCCATTGACGCCACCGGCGCGCAGCGCGTGATCGTCACGCATGGCAACGTGCCGGTGATGGTGCGATACCTGTCCGAGCAGGGGCTGGACGCCCAGGCGTTCAAGACCGAGTTTGGCGATGTGGACGACGTGGAGGAAGTCGGAGAGGGCGGCAAGGTGGAGGCCAGCGAATGAAAGCCTTTGCCGATCTCTACAGTGCGCTCGACGGCACCACATCGAACAAGGCCAAGCTGGCCGCGCTGGGCGAATACTTCCGCCACGCGCCACCGGAGGATGCCGCGTGGGCCGCGTATTTTCTGTCGGGCGGCAAGCCGCGACAGATCGTCCCGGTATCGGCCCTGCGCGAACTGGCGCAGCGCGCCGCTGGGCTGCCGGAATGGCTCTTCGAGGAAAGCTATCAGGCCGTGGGCGATCTGGCCGAGACCATCGCCTTGCTGTTGCCCGAGGGCGCACAAGCGGATGATGCCGGGCTGGCCGAATGGGTGGAGCGGCGCCTGCTACCGTTGCGCGGCCAGTCGCCCGAGGTGCTGACGGCGGCGTTAGACGCGCTCTGGCCGCCGCTCGATGCACGCGAGCGGCTCGTCCTGTTCAAGCTGATCACGGGCAGCTTCCGCGTCGGGGTATCGAAGCTGCTGGTTACGCGTGCGCTGGGCGAGGTGGCTGGCATCGACCCCAAGCGCGTGGCCGAGCGCATGGTCGGCTACACCGATATCTCACAGAAACCGACGCCAGACCGCTTCCTCGCACTCGTCGATCCTGCCGAAGGCGAGGGTAGTGCGGTCACGCGTGGCGGCCAGCCCTACCCGTTCTTTCTCGCGCATCCGCTGCAGGCGCCGGTCGAGGAGTTCGACACCTTTCTGGGCGCGCCATCCCGCTGGCAGGTGGAATGGAAGTGGGATGGCATCCGCGCGCAACTGGTGCGGCGTGACGGCCAGATCTGGCTCTGGTCGCGCGGCGAGGAACTGATTACCGAGCGCTTTCCCGAACTGGCCGCGGTGGCGCAGTCGCTGCCCGACGGCACGGTGCTCGACGGCGAGATCGTGATCTGGATCGATGGCCGTGTGCAGCCGTTCGCGCTGCTGCAGCAACGGATCGGACGCAAGACGGTGGGCGCCAGGCTGCTGCGCGATGCCCCGGCCATCCTGATGGCCTACGACCTGCTCGAATGGCGGGGCGAGGATTGGCGTACCCGTCCACAGGCCCAACGCCGCGCGCAACTGGCGCGTGTGGTGGCCGATCACGTGCATCCGGCGCTGGAACTGAGTCCGCAAGTGGAGGCCGACGACTGGGCCCACTTCGCCCGCCTGCGCGATGCCTCGCGCGACCTCGGCGTGGAAGGTTTCATGCTCAAGGCGGTGGATGCGGCCTACGGCGCAGGACGCACCAAGGATGTGGGCCTGTGGTGGAAATGGAAGATCGACCCGTACGCCGTGGATGCCGTGCTGATCTACGCCCAGCGCGGTCACGGCCGGCGCGCCAGCCTCTATACCGATTTCACGTTCGCGGTCTGGAACGCGCCGCCCGGCACGCCCGACCGCGCGCTGGTGCCGTTCGCCAAGGCGTATTCGGGATTGACCGACGAGGAGATGCGCGCGGTCGATGCCATCGTGCGCCGCACCACCGTGGAATCGTTCGGCCCGGTGCGCAGCGTCACGCCCACGCAGGTATTCGAACTGGGCTTCGAGGGCATCGGCCGCAGCGGGCGCCACAAGAGTGGGATCGCGGTGCGCTTTCCACGCATGCTGCGCTGGCGGACGGACAAGCCCATCGAGGAAGCCGACACCCTTGCCACGCTGGAGGCCATGCTCCCGCCGGCGAGCGTCAAGGAACCGGCATGAAGGGCGAGAACGCCCCGTTCGTGCAGGCCCCGTCCGTGGCGGAATCGCTGCCGGCGCTGTTCGCCGCGCGGCACTGGCAGCCCTTCGATTTCCAGCGCGCGGTGTGGGACGCCATCGGCAAAGGGCAAAGCGGCCTGCTGCATGCCACCACGGGCACGGGCAAGACCTATGCGGCGTGGCTTGGGGCGCTGCTGGCATTTGCCACGCCGCCTGCGCGTGCCAATGCGCCAACGCCGCCCTTGACCGTACTCTGGCTCACGCCAATGCGTGCGCTGGCCGCCGATACCGCCCGCGCATTGCAGGCGCCGCTCGCCGAACTCGGCCTCGACTGGGCTGTGGCGCTGCGCACCGGCGACACCGGCAGCACCGAGCGTGCCGCGCAGGCGCGGCGCCTGCCCACGGCGCTGGTGACCACGCCGGAGAGCCTGTCGCTGCTACTGACGCGTGCCGATGCGCGCGAGGCGCTGGGGCGCGTGAAGATGGTGGTGGTCGACGAGTGGCATGAACTGATCGGCAGCAAGCGCGGCGTGCAGGTGCAGTTGGCGCTGGCTCGGCTGCATCGCTGGCAGCCTGACCTGCGGATCTGGGGCCTGTCCGCCACGCTCGGCAATCTCGACCATGCGCGCGATGTGTTGCTGGCCGGGGTGCCGCCTGAGCGTCGCGTGATCGTCCATGGCCATACACCCAAGACGCTGATCGTCGATACGCTGCTGCCCGATGCTGCGAGCCGGTTTCCGTGGGCGGGGCACCTCGGCCTGTCGATGCTGCCGCATGTGCTGCGCGAACTCGAATCGAGCAGCACATCGCTGGTGTTCCTGAACACGCGCTCGCAATCCGAGCTCTGGTATCAGGCCATCCTCGACGCGCGGCCCGACTGGGCCGGCCAGATCGCGCTGCATCATGGTTCGCTGGATCGCGCGGTGCGGGAGTGGGTCGAGGTCAATCTCAAGAACGGTGCGCTGCGCGCGGTGGTCTGCACGTCGAGCCTCGACCTCGGCGTGGATTTCCTGCCCGTGGAGCGCGTGCTGCAGATCGGCTCCCCGAAAGGCGTGGCGCGATTGCTGCAGCGGGCAGGGCGCTCCGGCCACGCGCCGGGCCGCGCATCGCGCGTGACGGTGGTGCCCACGCATAGCCTGGAACTGGTGGAAGCCGTGGCGGCGCGCCATGCCATCCAGGCGGGCAAGATGGAGGCGCGGGAGTCGCCCGACAAGCCGCTCGACGTGTTGGTGCAGCATCTGTTGACCGTGGCACTCGGCGGCGGTTTTCAGGCTGACGAGTTGCGCGACGAGGTGCGCAGCACCTGGGCGTACCGCAACATGACCGACGACGAATGGCGCTGGTGCCTGGACTTCGTGCGGCAGGGCGGCCCCACGCTGGCCGCATATCCTGACTATCGGCGCGCGCAGCCCGACGAGACCGGCACGTGGCGCGTGCCCGATTCGCGGCTGGCGCGACGCCATCGCATGAGCGTCGGCACCATCGTCAGCGATGCCACCATGCAGGTGCGGTTCTGGACGCGGGCGGGCGGTGGCGGATCTTCGCTGGGCACGGTCGAGGAGGGCTTCATCGCGCGACTGACGCCGGGCGACTGCTTCCTGTTCGGCGGCCGCCTGCTCGAACTGGTGCGCGTGCAGGAGATGACTGCGTATGTGCGCCGCGCCACGGGCAAGCGGCCGACCGTGCCGCGCTGGAACGGCAGCAAGATGCCGCTCTCCACCGAACTGGCCGAGGCCGTGGTCGCCACGCTCGACGCCGTGCAGGCCGGCCGGCTCGATGCCACGACCACGCCCGAACTCCCGCTGATCGAACCACTCGTGGCACTGCAGGCGCGCTGGTCCGCACTGCCTTCGCCCGACACGCTGCTGGCCGAAACCCTTCATTCGCGTGAAGGGTGGCACTTGTTTCTCTATCCGTTCGCTGGCCGGTCCGTGCATCTCGGGCTCGGCAGCCTGCTGGCCTGGCGGCTCGGGCAGAAGGTGCCGGCCACGTTCTCGGTGGCGGTCAACGACTATGGACTGGAACTGCTGGCCTCGGCGCCGCTGGAGTGGTCGCGGTGGCTGCCCGAGGTGCTGGCCGAGGAACGCCAGCGCGATCTTGCCGCCGATGTGATGGGCAGTCTCAATGCCGGTGAACTGTCGCTGCGCCGCTTCCGCGAGATTGCGCGCGTGTCGGGTCTGATCTTCCAGGGCTATCCGGGGGCACACCACAGCGCGCGGCAGTTGCAGGCCTCGTCGAGCCTGTTCTACGAGGTTTTCCGCAAGCATGATCCCGGCAACCTGCTGCTGGGGCAGGCCGAGCACGAGGTGCTGATGCAGGAACTGGACGCACACCGGTTGGCCGACACACTGGCCCGGATGGCCGGCCTTCGACTCGACCTGCGCACGTTGAAACGGCCATCGCCGCTGTCCTTCCCGCTGATCGTCGAGTTCCTGCGCGAGAAACTGAGCACGGAGAAACTGGCCGATCGCATCGCGCGCATGCTGGCCGATCTGGAGCACGCTGCGTCGAAGGACGATGCAGCCGCCGATGATGAAGTGGCGCCAGATGCCGAACAGGTGGCCGAGGTGGCACGCTTCGGCATGGCCGACCACGCGAAATCGGGCGGCCCGCGCAAGCCGAGGCGCGCCCGCAAACCATCGAAACCGTTGCCGCTGCTATGACACCTGATGAAGCCGGAGCGCAGGTGATCGAGGTGGCCGGCGAAACGCTCTGGCTGCTGCCCGAGCACGCCATCTGGTGGCCCCGCGCTGCCATGCTGATGGCCGCCGACATCCATATCGGCAAGGCGGCAGCATTCCGCGCCTGGGGCCAACCGGTGCCGCACGGCACCACCGCCGACAACCTTGCGCGCCTGCTCGACCTTGCTCGCCGCTACCCGGCGCGAGACTTCGTGTTTCTGGGGGATTTCCTCCACGCCCGCGCGGCGCGGACTGCGGCCGTACTGCTTGCCCTGCACGACTGGCACCGCGCAATGCCATCGCGCGTGCATTGCACGCTGGTGCGGGGGAATCACGACACCCACGCAGGAGACCCGCCTGAGACGCTGGGGTTTACGGTGGTGACCGAACCGCTGGCAGTGGCGCCTTTTGCCTTGTGCCATGAACCGGGGTCAAGGCAGGGAGGGTATGCGTTGGCGGGGCATCTGCATCCGGGGGTTGTGCTGCGGGGTGCGGGTGGAGATCGATTGCGCCTGCCGTGTTTTGTCGTGGGCAATCGGGCCGCGATCCTGCCGGCGTTCGGGGCATTTACCGGGCTGGCGACGGTCAGGCCGGAAGAGGGCGAGCGGGTGTTTGTGGTGGGGGATGGGCGGGTGTGGGCGGTGCCTGCCAGCCCATGACCTACCGCTGGTTTTCGCCCCTCTCCCATTGCATGGGAGAGGGGCGGAAACCAGCGGGA
>NZ_JBDKXK010000044.1:0-8842 GCF_039710735.1 Cupriavidus sp. DL-D2
GGGTGTGGGCGGTGCCTGCCAGCCCATGACCTACCGCTGGTTTTCGCCCCTCTCCCATTGCATGGGAGAGGGGCGAAAACCAGCGGGATTTGTTCGCTATTTACCTCACTCCCCCCCGATCACCTTCAGCAACACATCCAGCTCGATCGGTTTCACCAGGTGCGTATGGAACCCCGCCGCCTTGGTCTGCTCCCGATCCGAGGTCTGGCCGAAGCCGGTGAGCGCCACATACCGTGTATTGGAAAGCGCAGGCATGCCGCGCAGCGCGTGGATCACGGCGAAGCCGTCCATGCCGGGCATGGCAAGGTCGATCAAGGCAACCTCGGGACGGACGCGGGCGGCGGCGTGAATGGCTTCCATGCCGTCGTAGGCGATGGTGACTTCGTGGCCAGACATTTCCAGCAGGATCGACATGCTGTCGGCCGCATCCCGGTTGTCGTCGACGAGCAGGATACGCAGGCGGTGGCCGGGCGTGGTGGCGCCCCCGTCGGGGGGATGAGCGGTGTCGTGTGTCGCGGCCAGCGGTAGCTGCACCGTGAACGCGGCACCCAGCCCCGGCCCCTCACTGGTGGCGGTGATCGAGCCGCCGTGCATTTCCACGAGAGAGCGGCACAGCGACAGACCGATGCCCAGGCCGCCCTGCGCACTGCTGCCGGGTCGATCCTCCTGCACGAACAGGTTGAAAATCGATTCGAGCGAGCTGGAGGAGATGCCACGCCCGTGGTCGATCACCTGAATGACCAGCGTGCGCTGGCGTACCGAGGCGGCCACAGCGATAGCTGCGCCCGGCGCCGAAAATTTCGATGCGTTGAGCAGCAGGTTCTGCATGACCTGGGTGAGCCGCGTCTTGTCGACGAACAGCGGCAGGGCGCCGGCGTCGGTGGTGACCGTGACGGTCTGCGATTTCGCGGCCAGGGCCGGCTCGGCAGCTTCGATGCCGAGGGTCAGGATCTCCGTGGCATCCACGGCTTCGTGACGCAGGTCGATTTTTCCGGCGGCGATGCGGCCGACATCGAGCAGGTCGTCAACCAGCCTCGTCAGGTGCGACATCTGGCGCTCGACCAGCCCCACGCTCTTCTGCATTGCGGCGGAATCGTCCGGGCGCAACTGCATCACCGTCAACGCATTGCGCATGGGCGCCAGCGGGTTGCGCAGTTCGTGCGAGAGCGTGGCCAGGAATTCGTTCATGCGTTGTTCGGATTGCTCCAGTTCCGCCAGCCGCTTGCGCTCGCTCATGTCGCGCGTGACCTTGGCGAAGCCGCGCAAGGCGCGTTTCTCGTCGTAGATGGCCGTGATCGTCACGTTGGCCCAGAACAGCGAACCGTCCTTGCGCACACGCCAGCCTTCGTCCTCGACCCGGCCTACCTCGCGGGCGATGACCAATTCGCGGCCCGGCTTGTCGGTGGCCAGGTCCTCGGGCGGATAGAACACCGAGAAATGCTTGCCAAGAATCTCGTCGCGGCGATAGCCCTTGATATAGGAGGCGCCCGAGTTCCAGCTGACCACATGGCCGCCCACGTCGAGCATGAAGATGGCGTAGTCCTTGACGCTTTCCACGAGCAGCCGGAACGTCTCCTCGCTCTGGCGCAGTTCATCGGCAGTGCGCCGTTGCTCGGTCATGTCGCGCGTGACCTTGCCAAAGCCGATCAGTTCGCCCTGTTCGTCGTGCAGCGCAGTAATGATGACGTTGGCCCAGAACCGAGACCCATCCTTGCGCAGGCGCCAGCCTTCGTCCTCGAACCGCCCCTGGCGGGCAGCCGCCTCCAGTTCGATGGCCGGCCAGTTGCGGGCGTTGGCCTCGTCGGTATAGAAAACCGAAAAATGCTGGCCGAGGATTTCCTCGCGCGTCCAGCCCTTGATCCGCTGCGCGCCGGGATTCCAGCTGGTGATATGCCCGGTGGCATCGAGCGAGAAGATGGCGTAGTCGGTGATCGACTCCACCAGGGTGCGATACGAGGCAGGGTTCTTGCCGGTCTCGGGGCGAGATCCCGGCGCAGGGGCGGCGCGGGTCATGTCGATACGTACACGACGGTATGTAAGTTGCCGGCAAGCATACCCCCGTTTGCGGCAGGCAGAGGATTCGGACTGAATTGTGTTGCAAATCAGTCGTCCGGACAGGGCGCTACATGGCGCTCCACCCGTTCGGAGGTTGACGCGGCACGTACGCCCCGCCGACGCCAGTCGGATAAAAGCTGACAGACCGCGGCATGGCCGTTACGCTAGAGTCGATTGTCTAAGGGTCCGCACCCATGATCCCGATCCCACAATCTTCACCGCCGCTCCCGGAGACGCCCGCATGTACGCAGAGTCCGCGCTAGACCGCCGTTCCACCGATCCCGTCACGGGAGCGGTGGCCGATGCCTCGGTCGGTTCCGCAAATGCGGTGCGGCCCGAGGCGCCGCCGCGAGACTTGCGCCGCGTGCCGATCCATCCCGACTACTGGTATCCGCTGGCGTGGTCGCGCGAAGTCAAGGCCGGCAAGGCCCATGGCGTGACCTTCGCGGGCGATCCGATCGTGATTGTGCGCACCGCCACAGGCAAGCTGTTCGCGCTGGAAGATCGCTGCGCGCACCGGCAGGTGCCGCTGCATGCTGGCGTGGTGGACGGCGAGGCCATCCGCTGCTGCTACCACGGTTGGACCTACGATTGCTCGGGCCGCTGCATCGACGTGCCCTATCTAGGCAAAGAGCGCCTGCCCAACGGCGTGCGCGCCTATCCGTGCGAAGAGCGCGCCGGGCTGATCTTCGTGTTTCCGGGCAACCCGGCGCTGGCTGCCGAGCAGCCGCTGCCCGAGTTCGCGTCGGTGACCGATCCGAAGTACAAGACTCGCCGCCTGGGCCGTGCAGTGAAGTGCCACTACTCGTTCATGCACGAGAACCTGATGGACATGAACCATCAGTTCCTGCATCGCAAGCAGATGGGCATGATGCGCGCGCGCTCGTTGGGACGGCGCCGGGGCGAGGGCTATGTGGAGGTCGATTACACGTTCGAACGCGAGCAGGGCAAGCAGCCCGTGGGCGAAGCCTTGGTGTTCGGCAAGGACGGGGGGCAGAACAACAAGGACGTGATGACGGTTCGCACCGGCTATCCGTATCAGACGCTGCAGATTCGTACTTCGTCAGGCACGCTGGTGATGGACCTGTGGATTGCCTATGTGCCGCTTGACGCGGCGCAGCGCACCAATCGCACCTTCGGCACGTTGTCGATCCGGCGTCCCGGCGTGCCGTTTGCGCTCGACCTCGCCTGGCCGCTGCTGGTCTGGTTCACCGAACGTATCTTCAAGGAAGACCGCGAGATCGTGGAAATGGAGCAACGTGCCCACGACAGTCAGGGCGAGGACTGGAATCACGAGGTCTTCCCCGTCATCAAGGAATTGCGCGAGCTGCTGCGTGAATGCGGCGCCCGCACCGTGATTCCGATTCACCCCGTGCAGGGGTGAACGTCCTCGTTTCGCTTCGGCGTTTGGCTCAGCTTGCCTGAGCCAGCGTCGGGTAGTCGGTGTAACCGCGTGCACCCAGGCCACCTGTGTCGTACAGCGTGGTCGGGTCTACCGCATTGAGCGCCGCCTGTTGCTGCAGGCGCTCCACCAGATCCGGATTGGCGATGTAGGCGCGCCCGAATGCCACGGCATCGGCGGCGCCGCTGTCCAATGCAGCCTGCGCGGCAGTCTGATCGAAACCGTCATTGGCAATCACCACACCACGGAACGCGCGTTTGAGCGCGGGCAGCAGGGCGCCTTCGCCACGGGTTTCGCGCACGAACAGAAACCCTATGCCGCGTTGGCCCAGCGCCTGCGCAACGTAGCCGAAAGTCTGCGCGGGCTGGGAATCGGACATCGAATGGCTGGGTGAACGCGGCGCCAGATGCACGCCCACGCGGTTCGCGCTCCAGACAGCGGTGACGGCATCGGTCACTTCGAGCAGGATGCGCGCGCGGTTTTCCACCGAGCCGCCGTAGGCGTCGTCACGCGCGTTGCTGCCGTCCTGCAGGAACTGGTCGAGCAGGTAGCCGTTGGCCGCGTGGATCGTCACACCGTCAAAGCCGGCTGCCTTGGCATTGGCCGCAGCGCGCCCGAAATCGGCCACCACCGATTGGATTTCCTCCACGGTCAGCGCGCGCGGCACCTCGTACGGACGTTGCGGACGCAGCAGGCTGACGTGGCCATCGGCGGCGATGGCGCTCGGTGCCACCGGCTGGCGGCCCTGCAGCAGGGCGGGATCCGAAATCCGCCCCACGTGCCAGAGCTGCGCCACGATACGGCCACCGGCGCGATGCACGGCATCGGTCACCTGTTTCCAGCCAGCCACCTGCTCGTCGCTCCAGATACCCGGCACGTTGGCATACCCGACGCCGTCCGGGGAGATGGGCACGCCTTCCGAAATCAGCAGGCCGGCACTGGCGCGCTGGGCGTAGTACTCGGCCATCACGGCGTTCGGCACATGTACCGGATCGGCCGCACGCAGGCGGGTCAACGGTGCCATGACGATGCGGTTGGGTAGTTGGAAGTCTCCGATCGACAGTGGATCGAAGAGGCTGGGCCGGGCGGGCTGGGCGGACTGGATCGACATAACAATATTCGCGAAAGCTATATAGCTTGCATGATGAAAGTATCGCTAGCTTAGCAGGGCGGAGTACTATCGCAAGCGTCTGTTTCGCGTAAGTCCATTGTTCCGACTGGAACAATCACCGGAGACGGCATGACGTTCGGGACTCGATCGGCGCCTGCGTGGGCATCGCGCCTGTGGATGATTTTCGTGGCCGGGTTGTTCTCGGCGTGTGCCAGCCTGCCGCCACGCCCGCAGTTGCCGCCCGAGGCCGCGCGGCAGGACACCGCCGATACGGCACTGGCGCGGGGCCTGGCCCCAAGGCTGGCGGAGCACCCTGGCGAATCGGTGTTCTATCCACTGCTGGCCGGCACCGACGCTTTTGCCATGCGCATTGCGCTGGCGCGCACGGCCCAGCGCAGCCTCGACATCCAGTACTACATCTTCGACGCCGACAGCACCGGCCTGACCCTGCTCGCGGAAATCATGGCGGCAGCGGACCGTGGCGTGCACGTGCGCGTGCTGCTCGACGATATCCATCTGGCAGGGCAGGACAAACCGCTCTCGGCCGTGGACGCACATCCGAACATCGAGGTACGGGTGTTCAACCCGTTCGCCAGCCGCAATGTGCGGCTGTTCGAGTATGTGACGGCGTTCCGGCGTATCGATCGGCGCATGCACAACAAGTCGATGACCGCAGACAACCAACTGACCATCGTCGGCGGCCGCAATGTGGGCGATGCCTACTACGGCGCAGCGGATACCGACTTCACGGACCTCGACCTGCTGGCGGGTGGACCGGTGGTGCCCCGGGTGTCGGCGGTATTCGACGATTACTGGAACAGCGAGGCGGCCTATCCGCTATCCGCACTGGCCAAGCCGCTCTCCGGGGACGAAGGTGACACGCAGCGGCAGAAGCTGCGCACCTACCTCGACGAACACGCGGTAGCCATGCGCGCCACGCCCTATGGCAAATCGGTGCTCGAAACCGGCATCGTGCAACTGCTGTCGCAGGACAAGCTGATCAGCTATTGGGGGCAGGCCACCGTCATTGCCGACCGCGCCGCCAAAGTCATGGCCCCGCCCGACGACAACTCCACGCACGCCATTCCGCAGCTTGTGAAGTTCCTCGAAGGCGCCCGGCACGACCTGACGCTGATTTCGCCATACTTCGTGCCGCCCGATTCCGCCATGACGTGGTTGACCGACATGCAGAAGCGCGGCGTGCAGGTCCGCATCCTGACGAACTCCTATGGCGCCACCGATGTGTCAGCCGTCCACGCAGGCTACGCGCACCGCCGCCGCGCACTGCTGGAGGCGGGCGTGATCCTGTACGAACTGAAACCCACAGCCTATGCCGAACTGGCCAAGCAGAAACGGCGCCACGGCCCCGGCGGCAGCAGCCGTGCCAGCCTGCATGCCAAGACGTATATGGTGGATCGCCACCAGCTGTTTATCGGCTCCCTGAACCTGGACCCGCGCTCGGCCCGGCTCAATACCGAGATGGGCATCGTGGTGGATAGCAAGGAACTGTGCGACATGCTGAGCCAGGGCGTGGACGAGTCCCTGCTGGACGCGGCTTACCAGGTGGTGCTGTCCGAAGACGGAAAATCGCTGGAATGGGTGACGCGGGAGGATGGGGTACTGCGGATCTACAAGAGCGAACCGGACATGAACGCGTGGGACAAGTTCAAGCAGGCGGTGTTGAGGATGCTGCCGGTGGAGGAGGAGCTTTGATGTTGACGTCCCGGTTGTCTTTTAGGAGTTCTGCGATTTAAAGCTGTGTGACGCACCTGCTAGAACGTGACATCGCTAGCGGAGTGAGTCGACATGAGTGCTTCAGGACCGCAGTATCCCCTTCTGGAAAAGGGCTTCCTCCTTCCATCCTGGAAGGACAAAGGCAATACGTGCATTCCCGTCGATGCCGCGCGTTGTGCCTTGTCACTCAGCCGCTCGCCCCCGAAGCTCCGCGACCAGCCACCCCCGCCGCCAGCACCCAAGATAGCCGCCGTACCTACGCGGCCCCCCAAGGGTCTGATAGAAGGGTTTCGTGATTTTCACGAATGGCTGAACACGCCACCCCCTCCCAAACCACCGAAACCGCCAGCAGCGCCAGCCACGGCCGCGCCTGCGGTCAAGACGCCTCCTATCAAGCCTTTCGATTTGCAGGACATCCCGGCAGCGATGGACCGGATCGGATGGCCAATGGCGGCGAAGATTCAGCGGAAATGGTTTTCGGGGGAGTTGAATTATGTGAGTACGAAGGAGGGCGAAGTTAAAGCGATCAATCACGAAGGAAAGCCATTTCCCGAAACCATGATTGATACCACGACTATCAAACTGGATTGGATACTTCAGTTTCCGCGTGCAAAGGAAAAGTTTGATGAGCTTTTGACGGGGACATTATTTAACTAACGAGCAAGAGCGGCGCTCGCAAAAAAATTTGGGACGATAAAGACATCCCCATATTGTGTTAATGCCTGGAGGATGTGCGACGAGGATATTCATGCCCAGCATCGAGTCTTCCAATACCAACTGATTGGAGTGGATGATGGTATTGCGGCTAAGCTTGCCATGGCAGCAAAAGGAGTAGCGGCCCCGAACGGTGTTTGGATGGATGATTTATATGGGACACTTGGAACCTTCTCTTTTTACGCAGCCATTGATAGCTACACCTATTTTCGCCTACGCCCGGGGCGAACTCGCCTTACTATCTATGGTGTTTCCATTTACATGCGGGATGCCTTCACGTTTCTTGATCGAACCAGGGGAACTCAATACCTTGGACACTGGAACAAGACTGGTTTCATTTTAGTTCCAGCGGCAATTGCGGTGGGCGAAATTTCGGCATCAGATCGTTTCAACTTTGTTGCTCAGCGAAACGACACGGCGTCTGAGAATAATATCTACTATCCTGTGCGAAACAAGGACTACAGGGAATGGCAATTAAAGCACCGACAAGGCGGTGACTTGATTTTATATTCGGACAAATATCGCGTTCCAATGCGAGACCATGTCGTCATGGAGTTTGATCAATGAAGCGCCGTTATTCTGTCCTGCTTATTGTTGCGACAATACTGGTCGGCCTACCGTATTCGTGTGGCGTTTGGGAGCGTGCGCAGGATGCCAAGTGCATCCGAGAAATCCAGCCGACCTATGGGCGGAAGCCAGGAGTGCCACCGAAATACATTGGGGATATTTGTTTTGTCGGGCGGAGTAATCTCGACTATCTCTTTCGGCTGTACGATGCGCAAACGCGCGAGTTGTTGGTGGAGCGTCACTATCGCAGTACTGAAATTGAACTCATATGGGGCGAAGATTTCGTTTGGTATTCGGACGATGAGGGTGTTCGATTGCCGCCAACGTGGCTGGACCGTTTGCGGGCGAAGTTGCCTTGACATTGTTGAAGCGTCACTATTCTGTTCCGCTTTTTATCGTAGGCTTACTGCTCGGCCTTCCGTATTCGTGTGGTACGTGGGAGCGCGCGAAAGAACTCGATTGCATCCGGGAGATCCAGCCGACCTATGGGCGGAAGGCAGGAGTTCCACCGCAGTACATCGGCGATATCTGCTGGGTCGGGAAAGGACGGCACGATTACCTCTTTCGCTTATACGATGCGAAAACGCGCGTATTGTTGGCTGAACGCCAGTATCGCGACACGGACATGCACTTGACGTGGGGCGAGAATTTTGTCTGGTACACCCCGGATGGAGGAGTTAGTTTGCCACCGACCTGGCTAGACCGCCTCCGGGCGAAGCTACCATGACACTCATGAAACGTTTCTGCGCCATTGCACTGATCCTCGTCGCTGCATTATTCGCTGGCATCCCATATGCATGGGGACTATGGACGCGGTCGCAAATGGGCGAATGCATGCGGCAATATCAGCCTGCGTATGCGCGAGGGATGGACGGACCACCCAAATACTTCGGTGAAATATGCTTCGTCGGTGGAAGAGATACGTTTCTCTTTCGCCTTTACGATGCCAAATCGCGTGAACTGCTGGTGGAAAGATTATTCTTCGACGCCGACAGACAGTTGATCTGGTACGACGGAGGTGTGATTTACAACATGGGCGCTCCCCCGAGGGGGAATTGAAGTTTCCGCCAACCTGGCTAGACCGCCTCCGCGCGAAATTGCCTTAACGCCCACGAAGCGTTGCTGTGCTGAATCACTGGTTCTCGTATCCCCTCTGCCGGTTTTCTCCCCTCTCCCGCGAAGTGGGAGAGGGGCGGGGGAGAGGGGCGGCGGTGCAAATTGCGATGTGGTCGGCAAGCAGGGCGTCGGGGGGGGGGGGG
>NZ_JBDKXK010000045.1:0-21426 GCF_039710735.1 Cupriavidus sp. DL-D2
GCGGCGGTGCAAATTGCGATGTGGTCGGCAAGCAGGGCGTCTTGCCCTCTCCCCCAGCCCCTCTCCCGCCGTGCGGGAGAGGGGAGCGAACCCAACGGGAGAGCGAGATTACTTCCCCACCAACTCCCTGAACCCCGCCACCAGCCGATGCATATCCGCAGCCTGCAGCGCCCCCATTGTCGAAATCCGGAACAGCTGCGACGACAAGCCGCCCTGGCCGGCATAGATCACGAATCCGCGCGCCTTCAGCCCGTCGTGCAATTGCTCGTAGCTCACGCCCTCGGGCAGCTTGTACGCGCGCAGCACCACTGACGATTGCGTGGGCGGCCACAGCGCGTCGATGCCCAGCGCAGCCAGACCCGAACGGACTTCCTCGGCCAATGCGGCGTAGCGCTGGTGGCGGCCTTGCCAGCCGCCTTCTTCCTGATGCTCGCGCAGCGCTTCCACCAGTGCGTAGTACGCGTGCACGGACGGCGTGAATGGCGTGTTGCGCTGGTCCTGGAGTTTGGCCAGGCGGGCGATATCGAGGTAATAGGTGCGGCTGGCCGCGTTGGCGAGTGCCGTGCGGCGTGTGACCACGAAGGCCGCGCCGGGCACGCCGTGCAGGCACTTGTTGGCCGTGGCGGCCACGGCGTCGATATTGCCGCTGAAATCGATCGCTTCCGCGCCAAAGCTGCTCACACCGTCGAGCAACAGACGCTTTCCGTGCTTCTGGCACAGCGCATCGATCGCCGGAATGTCGTTCAGGCGTCCCGTGGTCGTTTCGTGGTGGATCACCGCTACGTGTGTGAGGGCGGGATCGGCGGCCAGCGCCGCGTCGATGCGGGCCAGATCCGGCGCTTCCATCCACTCATGCTTCACCACGGTATGGGCGATGCCGTATTGCGCGGAGATCTGCGCGATACGCTCGCCGTAGACGCCGTTCTGCACGATCAGCAGCTTGCCCTGTGCCGGCACCAGACCCGCAATCATGCTTTCCAGCGCGGCAGTGCCGGAGCCGGTCATCAGCACGGCCGTCCACTGGGCCGGATCGAGATCATAGACCCCCACCAGCCGCTGGCGCGCTTCGTCCTGCAAGTCGAAGAACTCGCTTTCGCGGTGGCACAGGTCGGTTTGCAGCAGGCTCTGGCGGACGCGCTCAGTCAGCGTCACGGGGCCCGGGTTCAGCAGCAGCATGCGATTCCTCAATCTTTCAGACGGGTTCAGACTTGTTCAGGCGTGTTCGGTCGTACCCAGATCCGCGCCGATCTGGTGCGCCAGGCGGGTGCGCACCTGCACCGGCGTGACCGATGGGCGCGGCAGGCCATCGGGAGAGCCGGGACGCGTTTTCAGGCACACGAAATTCGGTCCCGATGTGGCGGTTGCCGCGTTCGCCAGCACCGTATCGAGCATGGCAAGGTTGTCGCCCTCGATGGCCGATGCGTAGCCGCAAGCCGCCGCTACACCCGCAAACGATACATTGTGCGAGACAGTCGCCTGCCCACCCGTCGAATCGTGCGCGTTGTTGTCCAGCAGCACGTGCGTCAGGTTGGCCGGGCCGTAGGCGCCCAGCGTGGCGAACACGCCCATGCGCATCAGCGCGGCGCCATCACCATCCACGGCCACAACTTTCAGGTCCGGACGCGCCATGGCGAGACCCAGCGCGAACGGCGTCAGGCAGCCCATCGAGCCCACCATGTAAAGCTGGTTGGGCCGGTCGTCGAGCGCATAGAGTTCGCGTCCGCAGAAACCGGTGGAGGCGACCACGACCGTCGATGCCAGCGGCGTATGCGCGATCACGCGTTGCAACGCCTGCTGACGGCTCGGCAGTTCGGCGGCGCCGGTGTTCGACACCTGCGGCGTCGCGCGGGCACGGGCCACGGGCGGTGTCTGGGCGTTGAGCGGGTAGGGCGCGACGCTGCCTTTTTGCATGATCAGCGCGTACGGCCGACCGGTGGCGTCCATATGGGCGATGGCACGGTCCAGCGCGGGACCCACGGCATCGGCTTCAGTCGGGAACAGCTCCCACGGAATGTCCATGGTGTCGAGCATGGCCGGCGTGATCGGACCCATCAGCGCGTGCTGCGGTTCGTCCGAGGCGCCGCCCGGCTGGCCGCGCCACGTCACGATCAGCAACTGCGGCAGCCGGAACGTCCACGTCAGCGATGTCAGCGGACTCACCGCATTGCCGAGTCCCGAGTTCTGCATCATCGTGATGCCGCGCACACCGTCGCGGGCGCCCTGGGTCACCCCGGCGATAAACGCCACGGCATCGCCCTCGTTGGCGGCGGAGACGTAGTGCAGCGAGTCATCCTGCACCACGTAGTTGATGAACGGCGTCAGGTACGAGCAGGGCACGCCCGCGTACCACGAAAAACCGCGCTCTCGCGCGGCTTCCACAAACTGGACTGCCTCGATCATCGGGCCGCCTCGCCGGCGTTGTTGCCCAGTGCGTACGGCGTCTGCGTGTGCGCGAAGTCACCGGCGCGACGGAAGTCGTCCAGGTCATTCACACCGCGCCAGTGGCCGTGCACGTACTTGACCTCGACTTCCTCGCCCGCAGCCACCAGCGCGTTGAGCAGGTCAGGCAGGTCGAGCTTGTCGAAATCGGCGCGCTGGCGCAGTTCGCCCAGCAGCTTCTGCAGACGCACGCGGCCTTCGCCACGCACGTTCAGCAGGCCGATCCAGCGGCCGTTGGGCGCATCGCCAGCCGGCACCTCGTCGGCAATCTTCTTCAGTGTGACCTTCTGGCCGAACAGGTCGCGGTCGTCGCCAGCCGAGCACCATGCAAAGTCGCGAACGCTCTGGTTCGACGGCGATTCCGACGAATCCACCACTACGCTGAACAGCGCCTCGGTATCCATCAGATCGCGCAGGATGTAGCTGCGGAACAGCAGGTCGCCGTAGGCGATCACGGTGTCGGTCTTGAGCGAATCCGCCGCGCAGGCCAGCGAGGCCAGTTCGCCGGTCTCGGTGTAGCGGTCGTTGCGCACCAGCGTGATGCCGGCGGCGTCGATGGCCTCGGCCTTGTAGCCGCCCACCACGGTGATGTCGTTGATACCCTGGTTCTTGAAGCCATCCACCAGCCAGCGCAGCAGCGGCTTGCCGGCTACCGGCAGCATGACCTTGGGCTTGTCCTCGGTCAGCGCTTCCAGACCCTTGCTGCGGCCTGCCGCCAGCACCACGGCCGCGCCGGGCGCCTGGCCGCCAGTCAGGTAGATCTTCTCGGCCGCCGAATACTCGTCGGCATCCTGCAGACGGAAGATTTCGTTGACGGTGGCGATGCGGTCTTCCACGTTGACCAGCGTCTCGTTCTCGTAGATGTCCTTGGCCACGGCTTGCATGCTCGATGCCGCCACGCGAATCAAATGGTTGGCCCAGATGATCAGGCTGATACCCGCCTTGCGGAAGACATCGGTCGGCGTGCTGTAGTACTTGGTCGGCACGATCACCAGCGGGCTGCGGCCAGCCCATTCGCGGGCGAAGGTGACGATCTCGTCGGCCTTCGACAGCTTGCTGTGGATCAGGATCGCGTCTGCGCCGGCCTCGTGGTACGCCTCGGCGCGGCGCAGGGCTTCTTCCATGCCCCAGCCGGCGATCAGCGCTTCCACACGGGCCACGATCGAGAAATCGTCATCGGCCTGGGAATCCTTGCCGGCCTTGATCTTGCCGCAGAACTCGTCCACATCGGCCAGCGGCTGTTGCTCGCCGCCGATGAAGCTGTTGGTCTTCGGGAAAATCTTGTCCTCGATGCAGACACCGGCAATGCCGCGCTGCTCCAGCTTGCGCACCAGGCGGCGCATGTTGTTGAAATTGCCGTAGCCGGTGTCGCCATCGAGCAGGATGGGCAGGTCGCTGGCGTCGGCCATGAATTCGAGGTTGTCAACAACCTGGGTCCAGCTGGCTTCGTTGTTGTCCCGCACGCCGAACTGGGCCGAGATGGCCAGGCCGGATGCCCAGATGCCCTTGAAGCCGGCCTCGCGCACGATGCGCGCGGACAGGCCGTTGTGGGCTTCCATGATGAATTCCAGTTCGTTCGACGTCAGCATCTGACGCAGACGCGCCGCGCGCGACAGCGGCGTGGCATTGGACGAGGCAAGCAGGTTCGGGTCGATGGCGTTCATTGTGCGATTCCTACAGGCAGAAGTTGGGGCAGGACTTCTTCAGCGGCGCGTGCGACGTCGCCCGGGAAATCGATTTCGATCCACGGGGCGCCGGTCACGTCGGCCGTATCAAATACGTGGGATTGCTCGAGCAGCAGGTCGCGCACGGCTTCTTCGTGCGGCATGTTGGCGCGGCCCGAATCGACATAACCCTTGACGATCTCGGCCAGGCGGCGCGCGCAGTCTTCCTTGAAACGGAAGAAACCTACCGATTCGCCGATGGTGTCGTATTGCAGATCGGCCATCAGCTGCTTGCGCAGTTCCACGGGCACGCCGTCGCGCAGGCAGAGCTTCACGGGCTCGTCGCCGGCTTCGAAGTCGCGGTCGATCAGCAGGCGGTTGACGGTCTCGCCAGCCACCAGCTTGCTCATGATGCGCTCGTCATAGAGCACATCGGCATCCATCAGCAGCACGTCGCCGCCGCGCGTCATGGCGTCGGCCACGGTGTGTACGGTCAGCACGCTGCCCAGGTCGTAGCGCGGGTTGATCACGATTTCGAGGTCGCGGCCCAGGCTGGCCAGTTCGTCCTGCACCTGTTGCGGCTCGAAGCCGAGGGCCAGTACCACTTCCTTGACGCCGGCGGCATCGAGCAGACGCAGGTGACGCTCCAGCAACGTCATGCCATCGAAGCGCAACAGGCACTTCGGAAACTGCTTGCCTTGCTGTTGTTGCAGCCGCAGGCCGAGGCCGGCAGCGAGAATGATTGCGCGCATCGTATTTTTCTCAATGTTTAAGGGACGGGCCCAATCGTGTCAGTCTGACCCTTGTAGTGCCGTGGTGGCGGCACGGCGGCGCTGGTACTTCCGTTCACTGAAATGCAGGTACACCAACCCGGGGATGCCGAGTATCAATTCGCGCACGCGCTTGGCCAGCGACAGGGCCAGCGCGGCGTCCGGGGGCAGGCCCACGAGCGGGGCCAGCAGCAGGTAGCCGCCTTCCTGTGCGCCGAGCGAGCCCGGAATGGCAAAGGCGGCACCGCGAATGGCCTGACCCACGCTTTCCAGCAGCAATGCCTCGGCCCAGCTCACCGGATGGCCGAGGAAATGCATGATCAGCCAGACCTCGCCGGTACCGGCGATCCAGCCGAGCAGGTTAAGCCCGAAACTCGCGGCCACCTTTTTGCGATCGCGATAGAGTTCCCGAATCGCACTGTCCACGGCGTCGGCTCGCAGCGCCAGACCGGCCCAGCGACCCGCGCCTGCGTGGCCGTCTTCGGCGGCCTTGCGTTTGCCGAACAGCTTTTGGCCGATGCGCATCACGCGGCCAAACATGCCACGCCGTTGCAGCACGCAGAAGGCCAGCACGCAGGCCGCCAGAACCACGGTGACCGCGATGATTGGCGTCTGGTAGCCGGACAGGTCGCCCTGGGCGCCAAAGACAACGATCCCCAGCAGCGCGAACAGCATTTGCGAGAGCGCCTGCGTGGTGGTGCTGACGGTGATGGCGGCGGCAGCATCGCGCATCCGGGCGCCGCGATGCGACAGGTAGCGCACCATCAGCACCGGACCGCCAATCTGGCCGGCCGGCAGCAGGCTGTTCACCGCTTCGCCGGTCCAACGGGCCTTGAGCGCGCTGCAGAACGAGCCGTGGCGCGTCTTGCGGTCCAGCAGCACAGCGATAGCGCCGGCATCCAGCACCAGCGGCACCAGATGGAACGCGGCCACCACGGCCAGCCCCCAGCCGGCGGACATCAGCGTGGTGGTCACCGCGCCAAAGCCCTGCCAGGCCAGCAGGCCGACAAACAGCGCCGCGCCTATCGACAGCAGGAGGAAAGCAGCACGACTCACGACCGGTTACTTCCCACCCAGCAGGCGTCGGAACACCTGGCGGAAGCCGAAGTAGGCCACCGCGTCTTTCATGTTGGAGATAAAGCGCAGCCACGGGCGCATGCCCGGATCGGTCACATATTCGAACGTCAGCGAGACACGGATCTCGTTCGGGCCGGCCGGGGTGATGCGGTGGCGCAGCTTGTCGCCGTCGAACAGCACGATGCCGCCCGGCGGGATCTGCACCGAGCCCGGCTCGTCGGCAATATCGGGATTGCGCGTGTGCAACTCGTAGTCGAGCCGGCAGGAGGATTCGTCCAGCACGCCGATCAGCAGCGTGTAGCGGCGGCCATCGTAATAGGACGTGTCGTAGTGCCAGCCGATATGGTCGCCAGGGCGCGTGTAGTAATAGAGCGCGTAGGCGTGGGGGTCTGCATCAGGGCAGACCTGCAACTTGTCGCCACTGATCTGTTCGAGCCAGTGGATCAGCGCTTTCGAACGGTACAACTCGGCGATGAACGGCGCCTGCTCGTCGATGGTATGGCGGCTGACGCTGCCGCCCTGCTTGTGGCCGGGCAGGTAGTTGCGGTTCAGGCCCGGCTGCATTGCGCGGGCCAGCGCCACCAGCTGGGCGGTCTCCTCGGGGGCCAGGAACTTGTCCAGGTAGAGGAAGGCGCCCTGGCGCTCGAAGTCGGCGCGCAGCGCCGGGGTGTCAAGCTGGCTGGTCACACGTGCCACGGCGGCATCGGGCCGGCCGGGGAGTGTGGCGTGGGTAGCCGGCGTTTTCGCATGGCTGGCCGTGGCGGCAAGGGTCAGGTCGCTGGTGGCGTGCTCGCTCATGGGATCTCGGGGAATCTCGGTATTTCAGGGGGCCGCGTCAGTGGTCCGTCGTCGTGGAAACGGGCCGGCGCATGATGCGCCAGTAGTCGATGATGACCAGCAAGGCAAACAACGGGGCGCCAATCGACGCGGCAGTCAGGAACGGGCCGATGCCGTTGGTCAGCGTGACCAGCGGCAGCAGGTACAGCACGTCTTCCGTCTCGAAACCGGCCGCCGATGCCTGCTTCGTGCCGCTCTTGCCAACCCGCGATTCTATACGCATGCGCAGGAAGAAGATCAGCGCCACGGCCAGGCCGGCCACGGTGCCGCGCAGGACTGGACCGAAACTCGGACCCAGCGCGCCAGCTGCCTCGGCAGTGGTATTGGCAACGGCCAGCCCGAAGCTGACGAACAGCAGCACCGTCACCAGCGCATCGGCGGCCAGGTCGTAGAAGTGGCCGAGCTTGCTGCCCTTGCCGCTGATCCGCGCCAGTTCGCCATCGGTATGGTCGACAAAATTGGATAGCACCACGAGCAGCGCCCCCCAGTTCGTCCACGCGTAGCCGCCCTGTGCGATACAGGCGACGCCAGCCACGCCAATCAGCAGGCGCAGGGTGGTGAGGTGGTTCGGGGTGACACGGGTGTTCTTGAGAGGCCGCACCAGATGGCGGGCAAGGCGGGCATCCCAGGTGGCCGGCAACGGCGGTTCATCCGGGAATTTGGGGGATTTCTGGTTCATCCTTCAACAATCAGGGTGGGGCGGCTCGGGGCACCCCGGAGCGCCAGGCGATGCAAAACACTACGCCTGCGACGCGGGAATGACAAGGTCGTGAGAATACGCCCTTTCCCGCACCGCTGCACGCGGGGCGGCCATTCCGGAGGCGAAAGCGCCACACGCCGGATCAAGGAAACAGCAACCCGCCACGCGAACAATTCATCCGCTGATCGGAGGCGACTCCCGCGAACGGATTTACACCGCGCCACAAAAGAATTGAATTCCGATCGAGATGGGAGCGGGGGAGCATGACGTGTCTTCCTCTACCCATGACTCCCAGATGGCCTCCCTGAATTCCCGAACCATCCTCGCTACCACGGCGCTCCTGTTGACCTTGTCTGTCCCGGCGTGGTCTGCCCCGTCCGCCGCTGGCGATGCGTCGTCCAAACTCCCGCCCGGCCCGGTAGCCGGCACGCAGTTGCCGCAGAGCTACGTACGTAACCTGGCCAAGATGGCGTACATCTGGGGCTGGCCGATGGTCAACATCCACAACCGGCACATGGTGTTTTCCAAGGTGCCGGAGAACGGGCTGGGCGATGGCGTGCTGCCCGTGGCGCCGCTGAACCGGCTCACCATGCTGACCGACTACATCCAGCCGGAAGAGCGCGCCGTGGCCACGCCGAACCAGGACGTGGTCTACGGTTTCGGCATCCTCTCCCTGGCAAAGGAGCCGGTGGTGTTCCAGGTGCCTGACTTCGGCAACAGATTCTGGGTCTACCAACTGGGCGACCAGCGTACCGATACCCTGGGCGGCGCAGGCCGGATGTACGGCACCAAACCCGGCTTCTATATGGTGGTGGGGCCGAACTGGAAGGGCGCGACGCCCAAGGGCATCAAGGGCGTGTACCGATCGCCGACCAACATCGCGTACATCATCCCGCGCGCCTTTCTCGACGATACCGCCGCGGATCGCAAGGCCGTGCAGCCCGTGGTCAGCCAGATCGTGGCCTATCCGCTCAGCGAGTACGACGGCAAGATGAAGACCAAGGACTGGTCGAAGATTCCGAAACTGTCCGATCCGGCAGGCGGCAAGCAGGGCAGCGGTGCCGAGACCCAGTGGGTCAAGCCCGAGGCGTTCTTCAAGGAACTGCCGGCCATCATGAAGGAGGTGCCGCCGCAGCGCGGCGAGGAAGCGCTGTACGCATGGTTCCAGTCGCTGCTCGACGCCGCTGCCAGGGACCCGGCCGTGGCCGACACCCTGGCGCAGGCTGCTGTCGAGGCCGACAAGGAAATGATGACCGAGATGCACCAGTACTCCCGCGCGGGCGTGCCGGTGGGCAACGACTGGGTGGCGCCGATGAACGGAGCGGAGTTCGGCACGGATTACTACAGCCGCGCGGCGGCGGCCAAGGCCAACATCTTCGTCAATCCGCGCAGGGAGTCAGCCTATTTCGGACAGGAGTACGACGCTGGCAAAGCGCGGCTGAACGGCGCAAACGCCTATACGATCACCTTCCCGAAAGGTGGCTTGCCACCCGTGAATGGGTTTTGGTCGCTGACGCTCTACGATGCTGCCCACTTCTTTGCACCGAACGAGATCAAGCGCTACTCGCTCGGCACCAAGAACAAGGACCTCGTCTACAACCAGGATGGCTCGCTGACGCTGTACGTCCAGAACAAGCGGCCGGCGGCGGACAAGGTGGCGAACTGGCTGCCGGCGCCAGCGGGCGACTTCGAACTGTTCATCCGGGCCTACTGGCCCAAGGCTGAGATCCTGCAGAACACGTGGTCGCCGCCGCCGGTGCAGAAGGTCGGCGCAAACTGAGTCTGCGAGCCGGTGGACATGAGGAGGCAGGCCGTCCAGGACGACGCTCTGCCCCTTTCTCATTCGTTGAACCCTCAACCCGGCGCCATGACGTTCTCGTTACAATCGCGCCATGGCCACTCAAGCAGAACGTAGCGCATCCACCCGGCAGACATTGATCGATGCCGCCACCACATTGCTGATCGAGCAAGGCTATGCCGCGTTCGGTGAGGCGCGTGTCTGCGAGATCGCCGGGATCAGCCGGGGCTCGTTGCGACACCAGTTTCCGGACGGCCGCTATGACCTGTTGCCTGCGATGGTGGCATCGCTGATCGACACCGAAGCCGGCAAGCTCGACGCGCTGGGGCCGATGCCGGCCCGTGTGCGGATGCACCTGATGCTCCATACGCTGGTCCATCGTCGCCATCGACATACCTCGCTGGCCATCCTGGAAGTCTGGATGGCCGCACGGGGCGACGAGCGACTGGCCGACTCCGTGGGTCCGTTGCTCGCCGCCGTGCCCGAGCGACTCTTTGGGCAGGACCCGAAAGGCGTGCCGGAGCCGGAACTGCTCGCCCTGCGGCTCGTCCTCCACGGTGCCACGCTCCACAGCTTTGCCGCGGACTACGATCCCAACAGACTCGCCGACGCCGTGCAGTGGCTGATCGACCAGCTTGAAACGCCCCCCGAACTGCCGGCCGTGATGGCCCGCATCGCCGCGATGCAGCGGTAACCTCTCCTCCCCACCCCGCTTAACACTAAAGTTCTTGCTTAACCATCGGGCATTTCTATACTAAAGAACATGCTTAACTATTCCGATTCCACCGATCCTCTTGACGCCACATTCAAGGCGTTGGCCGACAGCTCGCGCCGCACGATGCTGATGCAGTTGACGCGCGGCCCGCAGTCCGTGGCGGAACTGGCGCGGCCGCTGGCGATGTCGCTGCCTGCAGTGATGCAGCACCTCGGCGTGCTGGAGCAGGCCGGGTTGGTGACAACCGAGAAGGTAGGGCGCGTGCGCACCTGCCGCATCGCGCCGGAGGCATTTGGCGATGCCCAGCAATGGCTAAGCGCCCGCCGCGCAGAATGGGAAGCCCGCTTCGATCGCCTCGGCGATTACCTCGAAACGATGAAAAAGGAGACAGCCCCCGATGGCCACCGCAAATGAATCGACTCCCCGGCAGTCGCTCGACGTATCCCGTACGTTCAACGCGCCGCCCGAACTCGTGTTCAAGGCATGGAGCGCCGCCGAGCACCTGAGCCGCTGGTTCTCACCGCATGGCTTCACCATCCCCGAATGCGAAGTGGAATTCCGTCCAGGCGGCAAGTTCGAGCTACGCATGAAGTCCGACGATGGCACGTATGACCAATGGCTGCGTGGCCACTATGTCGAAATCGTGCCGCACTCCCGGCTCGTGCTCGACGTCGCCGTCATCACGCTCGAAGGCAAACCACTGTTCAGCGCACTGACGACGGTAGGCATCCAGCCCGTTGCGGGCGGGACCGAGATGACGGTGAACCAGCGCTACACCGCGCTCGATCCGTCGATGGGCGATTTCACGCGCGGCGCGGAAGAAGGCTGGGCGCAAACGCTGGATCGGCTGGGGAAGGAGTTGGAGAGGATGGGGGCAGCCTGAATTTCCCAAGCAAAAAACCGGCGTCCGTCACCGGACGCGGCATCAAGTCTCAATGTCTCTGAAAAACGAAGCTGGGCTCTGTTGAGAACCCGGTATTGCGGTCAGGCCGGTTGGGCTGACACACCCCGCAGGTCCATCCCGGCCAGGTCGGCCGGGCGGGCCAGGCGGGCGCCATCCGTGTACGGATCGGGTTTGCGGGTGCCGTAGGCGCCGTCGGTGTAGACATCGCGTTCGCGGATGCCGTGCGCGCCTTCGGTGTAGACGTCGCGCTGGCCGTTGTGCTGGGTGTGGTTGTAGCGGTCGCGCGGGATACCGTCTTGTTCAGGAGCGGCGCCGGTACTGGCGACGGCCACGGTGCAGACGCTCAGCAGCAGGGTGGCGAGCAGGGTCTTGGTCTTGTGTTGCATGGAAGTCTTCACGGTTTGGTTGGGCGGCGCATCGGCAGGGATGGGGGGGATGCGCCGCCCAGGGAACGCCTTGTGGGCGATGCCGCATCGGAGTGGTACGGCACGGACTGCAGTGTAGTCACCTCAAATCATTCCTGTGATGATTTAAACGGCCTTCATCGAGTCGGTTTTTTCATGTGCATGCATCGTGATGCCAAGCACCACGAGCGCGCTGTGAACGTCGGCGGCCAGGTGGCGATCGTGTACGTTCGCCAGCGCCGTCAGCGCGGTGTGAATCGACGCCTGCAGGTCAGGTGAGACCGGCACATCCTCACTGCTGCCCGCTTTCACGCGCGCCCGGAAATGCCTGGCGACGATGCTGAGCACGCGCCGCACGGGCTTACGTACGACGCCGGGCAGACCGGGCAGGGCACGTTGCAGCGCCAGCGTGCAATAGCCAATCTGCAACTCCGTGAAGCCATCCGAAGCGAGTTTGTCGCCACTGGCACCCAGGCGCGGCATCAGTTGCCCGAGCCGGTCCTGCATGCGTGCGCCTGCGCGGGTGTACTCGTCGGACACCCGCCATGTGGCGGCACGAGCCAGGTCTCGCCAGCTCGCGTGGATCAGCCGTCGCGCGGCCACATGGGCGCCGAAAGGCCGCACCAGCATCGCCCACATTGGCGCGAACAGCATGGCGGCGGCGTTTGCCAGGCTCGTGTTGAACAGCCCGACGAGATTGGCATCGTAGACGCTCTGCACGTTTGCGAATGAGGCGGTGTTGACCGACAGCAGCATCGCAATCAACTGGAACCCGGGCCGTGGAATCAGCATGCCGATGGCGAGGTACGGTGCGGCCAGCATGCCGGCCAGCATCTCGAAGCTCTGGGCGAGCGGCACCACCAGGAACAGGTAGAACGACGAGATCAGCAGACAGATCGCGCTCCATCGGATAAACGGCTTGACCATGGCGCGCGGCTCGTCGATCGAGGCAAAGAAACAACTGGCGATGGCCGCGACTGCCACAGGACCGCCGCCATCTTCCCATCCCGAGAAAATCCACAACAGCCCCGCGCAGAACACGGCCAGACCTGCCGAGATCGATCCGAACAGCAGCATCACGTGGTCGTGGTGAAGGGCGGTGGCATCTTCGTCCCCATCGGCGCGGCGCGAGTAAGAACGCGGTGCCGTTCTGTCGCCAATGGCTGATTGCAGCGCGGTACATTGACTCATCAGCGTGTCGTAAACGGATTGAAGGTGGTGCGCGGCTTCGGCCAGAACAGGTTGTGGATAGACATGACGCCCCTTGGCCCGCATCGCGTGCAGCACGCTTTCCAGTGCCGAGAGCACAGGCATCAGGCCCGACATCCGCGCACGCAGTGCCCGCGCATGATCGTGGGTCTGCCGGCTCTCGGTATCGAACGATAGCTGCACGATCAACTGGTCTAGCGCCAGCATGTCCGCTGCCAGCCGGTGCCGGCTTACGTCGGCATGCTGGTTGGCCAACGCGATATCGCAGGCCCACGCCGCTGCGTCGTCGAGCCAGAGCCGTGCGCGGGCACGCAGCGCGGGCGCCACCCGGGCCGGGAAGACGATGCCGTGGACGAGCGCGGCGCAGACGATGCCAATCACGATTTCCTCGATCCGCGACACGGCGATGTCGAAGATGTCGCCCGGATGCATCACGGCGGGTAGCGCAACGATCGGCAAGGTGTAGGCCGCCAACAGGAACACATAGCTGCGCGGCGAGCGCTGCAGCAGCGACAGGTAGACCAGCACCGCGATCCACAACCCAATGGCGGCGGTGAGGACGATCGGCATCCCGACGAGTCCGGGCACCGTCACCACGGCCGCCGTAGCACCCAGCATCGTGCCGGCCACGCGATAGGCGGCCTTGGAGCGTGTGGCGCCCGTGAGCGGATTCGAGACGAAATAGACGGTGGCCATGGCCCAGTACGGGCGGGGCAGGCCGAACCACAAGGCGATATAGAGTGCGAGCATCGCGGCCGCGAATGCCTTCAGCGAAAACAGCCACTGTTGGGCATGCGGCCTGCTAGCCATGTTGGTGTTCGCCGGCGTATCCGGCGATGGTGGGGCGAGGGATCGCCAGTGTAATGGCCCAGCAAACATTCTCGTCATGATTTAAAATTCCGCGCCTCAGTCGGAATTTTCATGGAGATTTTGCGATGCCGATCGACATCCGGGCTTTGCGCTACTTCGTCGAGACTGCGCGCCTCAAGAGCTTCACCCAGGCGGCATCGTCGCTCTATGTGACGCAATCGACCATCAGCAAGATGGTGCGCCAACTGGAGGATGAGGTTGGCCAGCCGTTGCTGATCCGCGAAGGCAAGTCGGTGCGGCTCACCGATGTGGGCAAGGTGGTCTACGACCGGGGCCAGGAGGCGCTGGGCGTTGTGCACCGGCTGACGCTGGAAGTGGCCGATCTGTCATCGCTCGGACGGGGGCAACTGACGGTTGGCATTCCACCGATGGTCAACCTGTTCTTCTCGCCAGCGGTCAGCGCTTTCCGAAAGCGGTATCCCAATCTGCAACTGACGCTATCCGAGCACGGCGGTCAGGTGGTGGAGCAGCAGGTGGCCAGCGGCGAACTGGAGGTGGGCGCAACAGTGCTGCCCGGCGATACGGGGCTGGCGCTGGAGACGCGCCAATTCGCCAAGTATCCGATCTGGGTTGTCGGTCCGCCCCGCGCGGGATGGGCCAGCGGCCGTACGGTCACGCTGGAGGCATTGCGCGACGAGCCTCTCGTGATGCTGACCGACGAGTTCTCGCTGACGCGCAAGCTGCGGCGGGCGTTTCTGGAGGCGCGCATCGAGCCACAAGTGGTGGCGCAAAGCGGCCACTGGGATTTTCTGGCGTCGATGGCAGCGGCGGGGCTGGGGACGACGTTTCTGCCGGAGCCGTTGTTGTCCAGGCTGGAGACGCGCGACAAGCTGTCTGTAGCACGGCTGGCGGAGCCAACGATGGACTGGGCACTGGCCCATATCTGGTCGCCGGGCAGGTATTTGTCGCACGCGGCCAGGGCTTGGCTGGAGGTATGCGAGGAGGTGATGGGGTAGGCAATACCGCATTGTTTTTTCTCCCCTCTCCCATGAAATGGGAGAGGGGTTGGGGGAGAGGGCGCGAGGTTCTGCTTGCCGACCATTGGAAATTTGCACCGCTGGCCCTCTCCCCCGGCCCCTCTCCCGCCTTGCGGGAGAGGGGAGCAACACCAGGCGAGAGACACGCAGGCTACCGCGCCCGCAACGCGTCCACAATATTCAGCCTCGATGCCCTGAGCGCAGGCAAGAACCCGCCAATCAGTCCCATCGCCATCGAAAACAGCAGGGTTTTCATGATGATCCCCGGCGTCAGCAGAAAGCGGAACGACAGATCCGCGAACGTCTGGAAGTTCGTCGTGGAGAAAGACGCAAACTGCATCAGCGCAGCGCACAGCAATCCGGCGATGCCGCCCACCAGTCCCAACAACACCGCTTCGATCAGGAAGGCCATCAGCACGTTATTGCGCTGAAAACCCAGCGCGCGCAGCGTGCCGATCTCGCCAACGCGGTTGGCCACCGACGCGTACATCGTGATCATCGCGCCGATCATCGCGGCCACCGAGAAGATCGTGGTCAGCGTCAGGCCCAGGATGTTAATGAACGCGGACAGTGCTTTCGACTGGTCGCTGTAGAACTGCTGCTCGCGCTTGGCCTCGTTCGCCAGGCGGGGGTCGACGTCGATATCGGCGCGGAACTTGTCGAAACCGTCTGCGTTCGACAGCCGCATCACCATCGACGAATAACTCGTGCGACGGAACGACTGCATCAACTGGTCGATGTCGCCCCAGATCTCGGAATCGAAGCCGCTGCCGCCTGCATCGAAGTGGCCCACCACGGTCCAGTCGCGCTGCGCAAAGCGCAGGTGGTCGCCAATCCGTACGTTGCCGTAGCCCTTGGCGATGCTGCTGCCGACGATGATTTCCGACGAGCCCGGCTTGAATACGCGCCCCTCGGTCAGCCGGATCTGCGGCCGCATGGTCACGCCGAGCGGCGACACGCCCCGGATGATCACGTTCGACGGGGTCGTATAGCCGGTCTTGGTCAGCGAGATCAGCACCACGGCTTCACGCGAAGCCATCGGGCGGCCTTCCGTGGTCAACGCTACGGCGGGATGCATTTCCAGCGCCGCTGCCTGATCGCGGGAAATCGCGCTCTGGATCTCGGTCTCGGCGCCCTTGCGGATGACCACCACGTTATCGCGCTCGCCCGTGGTCACCAGCGTCTGCTTGAGTCCGGCGTCGAGCATTAGCATCGTGGCAAACACAAAGACCACGAGCGCCAGTCCGCCGGCCGTCAGCGCCGTAGTCAGGCGGCGGGCCCAGACGTTGCGGGCAATGTAGTGAAGCGGAATCGCCATGACTTACCCGATGGCCCGCAGGCCCTCGACGATGCGCACGCGCGCGGCCTGCACGGCGGGTACGATGGCAGCCGCCAATCCGACCACCACGGCGCACGCGGCCTGCATCGCCATGGTGTCGTGCGAGACCGTGAACACCGGGAACACGCCGCCCACGGCCTGCTTGAAGAAGCTCGCGGCGGGTGGCGTCAGTAACATCCCAATCGCGCCGCCCACCATGCTGATGATCATCGACTCGCCAAACACCAGCAGCGACAGGAAGCCGGAGCCGAAGCCCAGGGCCTTGAGCGTGGCGTACTCGGTGATGCGCTCGCGGGCGCTCATCGCCATCGCGTTGGCCATCACGGCCATGACGATCACGATCACCACATACGACACCACGCGAATCGCCGCGATGATCTGGTTGGACATCGCCACGAAACCGAGCTGGAACGCCTGCTCGGTCTCGGTCAGCGTCTCGGCCAGCGAGTTCTTGAAGACGTTGTCCACGGCGCGCGAGATGGCGGCGCCGTTGTCCGGATTGTCGATGCCGACCACGAATACGCCCACCTGATCCGCCTGCCGCGCGGTCTTCTTGCGCACGGTCTCGTTGAGGTAGTCCCAGTGGAAGATCATCTGGCGCGTGATGGTGGACTCATCCCGCCCCTCCATGATCCCGCGCACGACGAAGTCCCACGTACCCGGATAGATTGTGCCCTTGATCGGGATGACGTCGCCGACCTTGAAGCCATACGAATCGGCCAATTGGCGACCGATCAGCGCACCGCGCCGGTCGCGCTGGTAGTCCGCGCGTTCCTCTGGCTTGACGATGAATTCGGGATAAAGATCGAGATAGTTGTCGGAGACGGCGAACTGCGCGAAGAAGTTCTTGGGATCGCGATAGACGCCCCCGAACCAGTTGGAGCGCGCCACCTGCGTCACACCATCCACGCCCTTGATGCGGTATTCGTAGTGCAGCGGCAGCGCAAACGTCAGAGAAATCGCGTTGCGCGTCACGAGCCGCGCATTCGACGCTGCCGAAGCCCCCGCGTACCAGGCATCCACCACCGTCTGCAGCAGCCCATAGGCCAGCACCGCAATCACGAGGCCGAGCACGGTCAGCGCCGTGCGCAGCTTGTGGCGCATGGCGTTGCGGGCGATCAGCTTGGGCAGGTACATGATTGGGACGCTCAGGCACGCGGCCCGGGTTGGCGGCGCTCGGTTTGAAGCAACTCGCCTTTTTCCAGATGGACTAGCGATTTGGCGGCTTCGGCGGCGTGGGCGTCGTGCGTGACCATGATGATCGTCTTGCCGACGTCTGCGTTGAGCCGTTGCAGCATCGTCAGGATCTCGGTGGCAGAGGTGCGGTCCAGGTCGCCGGTTGGCTCGTCGGCCACGATCAGCGTGGGGTCGGTAATCAGCGCGCGGGCAATGGCTACGCGCTGCTGCTGGCCGCCTGACAGTTCCGACGGATAGTGATCCATGCGATCGCCCAAGTTGACCATCCGCAGCACCATTTCCACACGCTCGCGCCGCTCCGCGCGGCCCAGCCGCGTCAGCATCAGCGGCAGTTCCACGTTTTCATAGGCGGTCAGCACCGGCATCAGGTTGTAGAACTGGAAGATGAAGCCGACGTGCGCGGCACGCCAGTCCGCCAGCGATGCCTCGGGCAGTTCGGAAATATCGACGCCGCCCACCAGCAACTCGCCACTGTCAGGACGATCGATGCCGGCGATCAGGTTCAGCAGCGTGCTCTTGCCCGAACCGGACGGCCCCATGAGCGCGATGAAATCTCCCTCGGCGATGTCGAGCGAGATATCGGACAGCACCGGCACAGTCTGCGCGCCGCGCTGGTACGACTTGGCGAGGTGGCGGATCGAGACGAGCGGGGCGGGGTGGGTCACAGCGGAGGCTTCGGCCATGGCTTACTTCTTGGTCACGGTGACCTTGGCGCCATCGGCCAGCTTGTCGCCGGGCGCCAGCACCACGGTGTCGCCCGCCTTCACACCTTGGACGGCCACCAGTTCGCCGATCTTCGCGCCGCGTGTCACCGGCACCTGCCTGGCCTTGCCGTCGGCGATCAGGAACACCACGGGCTTGCCATCGCGCTCGACCACGGCCGAAGGTTGCACGGCGGTCTGCGGCTTGCTGTCCTCGGGCGGCACCGGCTTCGACAGGAACGCGATCTTGGCGCTCATATCGGGCAGCACGCGCGCATCGCGATCCACGAAACGCACCTTGACGAGCACGGTGGCCTTGGAGCGGTCGACGGTTGGCACGATGCGCGACACGCGACCGGCCATGCGCAGGTTCGGCAGCGCATCGAGCAGGATCTCGCACGGCTGGTCGACGGTGATCCTGGCGATATTCGATTCGGACACATCCGCTTCCACTTCCAGCGTATCCATGTCGGCAATCGTGACGATGGCACCCTTGGTGTCGGCGGCGGCGGAGAACGGCGTAATGTTGTCGCCCACGTTGGCATGGCGGATCAAGACCACGCCGTCGAATGGTGCGCGGATTACGGTCTGTTCCACGGAGACTTCTGCCGCACGGGCATTGGCCTTGGCCGAGGTGATGGACGCCTGCGCGTTGCCGATCGACGCCCGCGCCTTGTTGAAGCGCGCCAGATCCGCATCGTATTGCTGCCTCGAGATCGCCTTCGGCTCCAGCAGCATTTCCGAGCGCTTCAGATTGACCTCGGCATCGCGCAGTTCGGCCTGCTGCAGTTGAAGATTGGCTTCGGCCACCTGCACCTGGGCACGGGCCTGCGCAGCGGACGCTTCCACGTCGCGGCTTTCCACGCGGGCAATGATCTCGTCCTTCTTCACGCGGGAGCCTTCCAGCACGCCGAGCCATTCCAGCCGGCCCTGCGCCTTCGAGGCGACGGCGGCTTTGCGCTGGGGCACCACGTAGCCCGTGGCGTTCAGCATCGTGTAGTTCTGGGAGGGATAGGCCGCCGTGATCGTGGTGCTTTCCACAGCCTGCGGGCCGGTCAGCCTGAGGCCCACTGCAATCAGGACCAGCAGGATCAGTGCGATGACCGCGTAACGCACCCAGCGGCGACGCCGGCGCGGGGCAGGCGCCATGGCGCTGCGGTCGATTTTCAACTTGCTCAGGTCTTGGTCAGCCAATTTGGAAACCCTGGGAACCGTGGGGGAGCGGCATGCGATGGGTGGATATCCCCCGCATGCCGGAAAAGGCTCCCAGTATAGCGGCGTGGCCCGCCTGAAACGCGGGAAAGCGGCGTTACAGCAGCTTGCCCGGATTCATGATGCCGCTGGGGTCGAACACTTGCTTGATGGCACGCATCAGGCGCAGTTCGAGCGGGTCCTTGAGCGTCAGGAAGGCGTCGCGCTTGAGTTGGCCGATTCCGTGTTCGGCACTGATGCTGCCGTTGTAGCGCGCCACTTCCTCCATGACTTCGTCGCTGACGGGCTTGCCTTCGCCCAGCGCCCATTTGGGATCGGCACCGAGCGGGCGCGACAGGTTGTAGTGCAGGTTGCCATCCCCGAAATGCCCGAAGATAAACGGGCGGATGCCGGGGTGGCGCGCCTTGAGCCGCGCTTCCATCGATTCCATGAACGCCGGAATACTCTCGATGGGCAGCGACACATCATGTTTCAGGTGCAGGCCATCCATGCGCTGCGCTTCGGAGATTTCCTCGCGCAGCTTCCACAGGCCCTGCAACTGGGCGAGCGAAGCGGAGACGGCGGCGTCGAGGCAGAGCCCCTGTTCCAGCGCCTCACCGATCACCGATTCCAGCAGCGCGTTGAGCACATCCTCCGACGCGGTATCGGCGATTTCCAGCAGCACATAGGCCGGATGGCGATCGGGGAAGGGCGCCTGGACGTTTTCGGCATATTTGAGCACGAGTTCCAGGCACTCGCCGGTAAAGAACTCGTACGCCTGCAAGCGTGCGCCGCAACGGGCGAACAGCAGCGAATACAGTTGCAGCGCCTGCTGCGAGGATTCCACGGCGGCAAGCACCACGGCGCGCGAATCGGCGCGTGGCGAGAGGCGCAGCGCGGCAGCGGTGATGATGCCGAGCGTGCCCTCGGAGCCGATCAGCAACTGCTTGAGGTCGTAGCCGGTGTTGTCCTTGCGCAGCGTGCGCAGCCCATGAAAGATCTCGCCGTTCGGCAATACCGCTTCCACGCCGAGCACCAGTTCGCGCGTCATGCCGTAGCGCACTACGTTCACACCGCCCGCGTTGGTGGCGAGATTGCCGCCGATCTGGCACGAATCCTCGGCCGCCAGCGAGAGCGGGAACAGCCGGTCGTTCTCCTCGGCGGCACGGCGCAGGTTGCCCAGGATGCAGCCAGCCTCGGCCACCATCGTATTGGCGATGGTGTCGATCGAACGGATCTTGTCCATGCGGTCGAGGCTCAGGACCACGTTGGTTTGGCTGCCATCGGGCGCCGCGCCGCCACACAGGCCGGTATTGCCGCCACGCGGCACCACGGGCACGCCGGCCTGCTGGCACATCGCCAGTGCCTGCGCCACCTGTTCAGTCGAGCGCGGGCGCACCACGGCCTGGGCCTGGCCCTTGTAGAGGCCGCGCCAGTCGGACAACCACGGCGCCACGGCATCGGCGGCGGTAGACACCACGTCGGGTCCAAGGGCTTCGGTCAGGCGCTGGGCGAAATTCGTATCGGACATGATCGGCAAGGGAAAAGAAGGAAAACGGGAAAGTCGGCGGAAATCAGGCGTCGCGCATGTTCAGGCCCAGGCGAAGGGCGGCGTTGCGCAGGTGCTGCGTGGTGTGCTGGCGTGCCAGATCGACGTCGCGGTCACGGATCGCCTGGAAGATCGACAGGTGCTCTGCGTGGACCTGACGCGGCAGCCCCGGCTGCTTGCTGGAATTGGTGCGCGCGGTCTGCACGGCGTGATGCAGTTGCAGGTTCATGTATTGGAGCAACTGCAGGTAGTAAGGATTGTGGGTGGCGGTGGCGACGGCGATATGGAACTGGATATCGGACTCCACGCCCTGCTCGGGGTCGTTGAGGTGCGTTCCCAGTTCGGCCAGCAACCCGGCCATGCGGGTGACGTCCTGCTCGGTACGATGCCGCGCCGCCATGGCCGCCGCCGATCCCTCCAGATCGATTCGTAGTTCGAAAATTGCGGCAAGGTCGGTGGTATCGGTGCCACCCGCCAGCCGAAACCCGCTGTCGCTGACCCGCGACCGCACGGTGCTTCCCAGCCCCTGCCGGCTCTCGATCATGCCCTGCGAACGCAAATGCTCCGTCACTTCCCGGATCACCGCAGCACTGACGCCAAAGCGCTCGCAAAGCTGCTTGCCCGTAGGCAGCCGCTCGCCCACGGGAAACGTCCCATCGGCTATTTCGGCGCGCAACTGCTGGATGACGCGCTCGGTAAGGGTGATCGGCCTGGTTTGCATGGGGAGGGAGTTTAGACTTTTCTGGTTATATCAAAACCACAGGTAAACCCGTAGTTATTCTGTTTCCTTTCCCTCGGTTTGCTCCCCTCTCCCGCGAAGTGGGAGAGGGGTGGGGGAGAGGGCTGGAAGTTCTGCTTGCCGGCCACATCGCAATTTTCACGGCTGGCCCTCTCCCCCAGCCCCTCTCCCGCCTTGCGGGAGAGGGGAGCAAACCACATCAAACGCCCGCACCTTTCACTTCGTTACAGCCCCAAACCATCACTAAAGCTATCCTCGCCGCGTCCTCACACAACAAAGAGAAACACAATGAAAAAACTAACGTTGCTGATGGCAGCATGCGCGGTGCTGCTTGGCGGGTGCGTGG
>NZ_JBDKXK010000046.1:0-45298 GCF_039710735.1 Cupriavidus sp. DL-D2
AAACGCCCGCACCTTTCACTTCGTTACAGCCCCAAACCATCACTAAAGCTATCCTCGCCGCGTCCTCACACAACAAAGAGAAACACAATGAAAAAACTAACGTTGCTGATGGCAGCATGCGCGGTGCTGCTTGGCGGGTGCGTGGTAGCGCCTTACGATCAACCAGGCGGCGGTGGTCCCGGCTGTCCGCCGGGGCAGGCCAAGAAGGGCAACTGCCGCGTGGACGGATACGGAAACGAATCGTTCTGCCCGCCCGGCAAGGCGAAAAAGGGCGAGTGCTGATGCGGGCGTAAATGCTGGAAGGCAGGCGGTCAGAGCTTGCCTTCCAACGCCTTTCGTTCCTTCCACATCTCCTGCACAAACGGATCTGTCACCCCATACAGCCCGTGCCCCTTGCGCATGATGAGGTTGCCGGCCATCAGTTCATTGACCAGCGGCTGGGCTTCTTCGACCTTGACCTCCCGGCCGATGGCCTTCGAATACGCCACCGCCGCTTCGGCGGAGAACAGGCCGCGCGCATCGCCTTCCGCTGAGGCAATCCGGTCAAAGATTGCGGTAGCCAGCCCGCCCAGTTGCTCCAGCTTGACGAGCTCCAGATCGGCCGCCGCAGAACGCAATGTGTTCGCGATGACCGGCAGGTATTCGTCGGGGTTGCTGCCTTCCGGCAGGTGGAAGTGCAACTGCCGCAACGCCCGGATCATTTCCTCGGGTCGGTGCCCCAGCGTCTGGAACGCTTTCATCGCCACGTCGGGCGAGGGCAGGGCGGTGGCGCCTTCGGCGGCTAGCCGCTCCAGCAGGTGATCGACATAGCGTTTGTCGAGGACGGGATAGGCCACCGACGTGGCCCCGCTGAACGCCTGGTTGCGCCGCGCAGTGAGTTCGCCGACGAGTGCCCGGTGCGAGCCGGTGCCGACGAACAGGAAATGTCCTGGCGTATCGGGCCGGGGATTGATCGCATCGCGCGCCGCCTTCAGGGCCAGCAGCATCTGGTTGCCTTCGTCCGAGGTGATGGCGTGCTGCACCTCGTCGACGATCAGGACCACATCCGTGCGCGCCTGATCCACCACCTCGGTCAGTGCCTGCGCCAGCGTGGCGCCGCCCGGATCGCCCAGGCTATCGAGCTTGAAACCGAACTTGAATCCCAGCGCGCCCACATCCGCACCGGTCAGTCGCCTGAGCCGGCGCGTGATGGCGCTGGTCGGCGACTCCAGCTCGCCGAGCGCCTTCTTTACCGCGGCAAGGATCAGGGCGGCAGGGCTGCGTTGGGTATCGCTCCAGAGATCGACGTAGATGACCAGCGCGCCCATTTCCTCCAGCGCCGGGATCAGGTCGTTCATCACGAACGTGGTCTTGCCGATGCGGCGCAGGCCGGAGAGGAACAGCCCCGAACGCAGGCCCTCGTCAAGCACGCCCGGAAACAGCAACTGTTTTGCCATTTGCCGCGCCAGTTCAGGGCGGCGGTAGATGTCGCTCATCGTCCGGTTTATCGTGAATTATTGAATTCCAATAATTATAGGGATTTCATAAAGCGAAGTAAAAGCCGATTTTAGTGCGTCATCAATAACTTTTGGCGGGCTCATCGGCGAAAGCATGGAGTGCAGGCACAATACGACGCACTTTCCTTGAATTTGTCGCCCTCGCCATGAACCTGTCGCCAGCCATCCCCATCCTGCGGATCTTCTCTGTCGAGAAGGCGCGCGAGTTCTACATCGATTTCCTGGGTTTCAAGGTGGATTGGGAGCACACCTTCGGCGAGAACTTCCCGCTGTACATGCAGGTGTCGCGCTCCGGTCTGACGTTGCATCTGAGCGAACACTACGGCGACGCCACCCCCGGCTCGGCCGCCTATATCCCTATCGACGATGCCGACGCGCTGCAGCGCGAACTGATCGCCAAGGATTACCGCCATGCCAAGCCCGGCGTGGAGGATGTGGAATGGGCGCGGCAGGTGCGGCTGACCGATCCGTTCGGCAACCGGCTCTGCTTCTCGCAGCCGAAGGAATAAGCGCGGTCAGTCAGCCGGCAGGATCTGCGGATTCCAGACCACCTCCCACAGGTTGCCGTCAGGGTCCTGGAAGTAGCCGGCATAGCCGCCGTAGAAGGTGTCCTGCGCCGGTTTGACGATGTGGCCGCCGGCCTGCTTTGCCTGCGCCATCACGAGATCCACTTCGGCCTTGTCCGCGACGTTGTGCCCGATCGAGAAACCGGTCGGGCAGGGTGCGGATGCAGGCAGCCCCGTGTCCCAGGCCAGATCCTTGCGCGGCCAGAGTCCCAGTTTCAGCCCCGGCTGAAGATCGAAGAACGCCACGGCGCCGTGTTCGAACTCACGTCCGATGACGCCTCCGGTGGGCAGTCCGAGTCCATCGCGATAGAACGCCACGGCGCGGTCGAGATCGGCCACACCCAATGTCAGTACGGTGATTCGCGGTTTCATGGCATCTCCTGCAAGGTAGGGGCCGTATTTGGCGGAGGGGTCGCCTCGGCACCTTCGGCCATTCGCACATCGCGCAGTTTCGTGGTGGCCTTGGCGACGGCACGCGACAAACGTGCCACCTCGTTCATGTGTTCCAGCATGTCGTTCGCCAGCCGGAAATTCCTGACGTCCTCGGCGCTGCGTAGCGGCAGTGCGGCTACGATCGATTCACGTGCGGCACCGGCCAGTGCTTCGATTTCGGCCTTGGCGCCGACGATGCGGCCCACCGCCGTGGCGTCGGGATGCACGATGGCATCGCGCGTCTCATCAAAGTAGCCGAGCACCGTCCTCGCGAACGCCGTGGTCTGGTCATTGCGCATGCCTTCGATATCCGCGCCCAGCGCCATGCGCCGCTGGCTCAGTGCGAGCATGCTCGTGGTAGCCACCTCGCGAATAGCGTCGAGCCCGGCGCCGATACGCGCCAGATCGAGCAGTTGCCGACTTTCGTCTTCGGATTCGTTTGCGTCGGACAACCTGCCGATATAGGCCAGGATGGCCGTGCTCAGCGCCTCGGCCGAGTTGTCGCGATCAGCCAGCGTGACGATGTCCTGTGCCGAGCCGTTCAACGCGACCTGGGCGCTGCACTCCAGCAGTTCGCGCACCTGAGTGCCAAGGCTGCCAAGTTCGAGCTGCACACGCGGAATGCCGAGCGTCGGGGTGGCCAGCAGCGCGTCGTCCAGGTAGCGCGGCACACCCGGATCGTGCAGTGGCCTGGGCGATGCGGGCGCCAGACGCTGCGCGAGCCGACCGATCGGACCCGCGAACCAGATCAGGATCGCCGTACTAAACACGCTGAAGATGGTGTGGGCATTGGCCGCCTGGCGCGGTGTCTCGGCGGCCAGCCGCGCGGCGCCGGTCAGTTCGGGCGCACTGGGGGAGATGGCGCGCACCAGATCGGCAAACTGCGGGATCAGAAAGGCGAAGAACAACACGCCCAGCACGTTGAACAGCAGGTGGACGATGCCCACCTGTGTCGCTTCCGCATTCTTGCCGATGCCCGCCAGCAGCGCCGTGCCGCAGGTGCCCACGTTGGCGCCGAGGATCAGCGCGATGCCGGACTCCAGCGGAATCAGCCCCTGGCTGCCGAGCGCGATGACAATCGCCAGTGTGGCAGCCGAGCTTTGCACGACCGCCGTGAACAGCGCCCCAATCAGGATGCCGATGGCCGGGTTGCGCATGTCCTGCATCGTGGCGATGAACGGCTGGTAGTTGCGCAGCGGCCGCGTGGCATCGCCCATGAACTCGATCCCCAGGAACAGCAGGCCCAGCCCGAGCAGCACGCCACCCAGTTGGCGCAGTAGTTCCTTTCTGGCGAACGCCTGCATGACGAAGCCGCCCGCAAGCAGGAACGGCGTCACGGCCGAGATGTTGAACGCGATGATCTGGGCAGTCAGCGTGGAGCCGATGTTGGCGCCCATGATCACCGGCACCGATTGCGCCAGCGAGAGCAGCCCCGCCGACACAAAGCCGACCAGCAGGACCGTGGTGATCGTGGAGGAATTGAGCAGCGCGGTGATGCCGGCACCGGCCAGCACGCCCCGCCAGCGACTGGCGGTCAATGTGCCGAGCAACGACTGAAGCCGTGAGCCGGCAATCGCCTTGAGCCCGGCGGTCATGCATTCGAGCCCGTACAGGAACAACGCCAGCCCACCGACGAGCAGGCCACCCATTTCGATTACGTTCAGCGCGTCACCGTTTGGCATGGATGCAGGCGCGGGCAAGCCCGCCAGATGCGACTGGGATGTCAGCCGAGGCAGCCATTGTACGGCGCAGGGGGACAGATACAATGCCATCCCGCCGTGGGTTTCGCGGCTATCGGAATGTTCCATGCCCTCGCTTCCGCTGCTGCCATCGCGCTCGATGTCTCGCCAGATCCTGGCTTCGCTGGCCTTGTCGACCGCCTGCGCGGGTGTCGTCGCCGCACCCTCGGTCGATCCGGTACGGGAGGCCGTGGACGCCGCCATCCGCCCGATCCTGGCCGAGTACAAGGTGCCCGGCATGGCGGTAGCGGTCACGGTGGATGGCAAGCATCGCGTGTTCAACTTCGGCGTGGCGTCCCGTCAGTCGGGCCAGCCGGTCACGGACGCCACGATTTTCGAGATCGGCTCGGTCAGCAAGACGTTCACGGCCACACTCGGCGCGTACGCGCAGGCACGCGGCGCGCTGTCGCTCGACGATAGCGCCGTGAAGTATCTTCCGGCGCCATCAGGCAGCGCGTTCGACGGCATCAGCCTGCTGGAACTCGGCACGTACACGGCGGGAGGATTGCCGCTGCAGCCACCGCCCGCAGCTGGCAATCTCGCCCAGATGACCGAATGGCTGCGCCACTGGCAACCCGAGGCCGCGCCCGGTACGCAACGCCGCTATTCCAACGTCAGCATCGGCCTGTTCGGCCACCTCGCCGCGAAAGCGATGGGCGAACCTTTCGACCAGATCATGACGCAGCGGATCATCGGCGGAATGGGTTTGCACCATACGTGGCTGCAGGTTCCCAAGGCGAGAATGGGCGACTACGCATGGGGCATCGGCAAGGACAACAAGCCGGTGCGCGTCACGCCGGGCGTGTTCGATGCGCAGGCCTATGGCATCAAGACCACGGCCACGGACATGATCCGCTTTGTGGAACTCAATATCGACGGCCGCACGGTGAAGGACGAGACGCTGCAGCGGGCACTGGTGGCTACGCACACTGGCTACTTCCGGCTTGGTGGCATGACGCAGGGTCTGGGGTGGGAGCGATACGGCTGGCCCGTGGCGCTATCGGACCTGCAGGCCGGCAACGACGCGCGCATCGTGCTGGAGTCGCACGCCGTCCAGCGCATCGCGCCACCCGAGCCTGAGCCGGCCTCGGCACTCTTCAACAAGACGGGTTCGACAAACGGGTTTGGCACCTACGTGGCGTTCGTCCCGGCGCGGCGGATTGGCGTAGTGATCCTGGCGAACCGGAATCTGCCCGTACCGGCGCGTATCGAGGGTGCGTATCGGATCTTGCAGGCGCTGGATCAGACCACGCCGGCCCGGTAAGTTTTCTCAGGCTACAGCGGAATCCCCATCAGCATCACCGTGGCCGTGGTCCGGCTCACACCGACCACGCGCCGCCAGCATTCGCCTGCGATACGTGCAATGGCCCGGATGGGATTGGCGCCGTGGAACTCACGCACCAGTCGGCGCACGATCCGCATCGGCAGCCGCACGCCCCGAGGCACTTCGTTGCGGCAGAACGCCACCTTGCGCACGTAGTCATCCACCTCCCAGAACCACGACGTACCTTGCGGGAAATACCCCACATCGCCCACCGCGAGCGTGTGCGTCACCCCCTGGCTGTCAGTCACGCGCACGCTGCCTTCGAGCACGACTACGATCTCGTCGATGTCGTAGTGCCACTCGAATGAGCTGCGCGTGCAGTCCCATACCATGGTCCAGGCAAAACCGTCGACGGTGGACGAATGCAGGTTGCAGCGCGTGGTGGGCGACCCGCTGCGCATCCACGATGCCTCGATCGGACACGGCGAATCGGGCAGGGCGCGAATACTCCCGAAGGTCCCGGCATGGCGCTGCTGTTCGGGCAAGTCTCCCATGGCTTCTCTCTCCCCCGTCTATGCAGGTGTGGTCGGATAAGAGCGATGGTTCACCAAGCGGCGCGGCGGAAATATGCGGTGGCGTACAAAGAGTGGACGTTCATCGAGGAACAGGCATCGCACCCCGGTGCGACTTCCAAAAAAAGAACCCGCCTGGCGGTGAGGTCAGGCGGGCTGCAGGGGGAGTTGTCATACAGGACGGGTCAAGGTCCTGTGATGCATCGTAGGGTGCGTCGCAGCATGCGGCTGTAGGAGTTTGTCTGATTTTGCATTTCTAGCATTTTCTATACAGGTTTGGCGAAATTGAGCTGCCCTGCGGAATGCCTAGTCGTGCCAACGGTTTGCGGGGATTTGGCGGCTTTGCATCATTGCATGATCTAACAGACAACAAGGCATTAGCCCCACTAAATTTAAAGTGCGAGGCGTCGAAACACCACGTCGGGGATCGCGCGGATGATCAGCATGATGTATCGCCAGAAACCGGGCACATAGGCCACGGCCACGCCGCTGTCGATGGCGTTGACGATGTGGCCGGCGGCTGCATCTGGGCTGATCCAGAGTGCGCCTTTGCGGAATGCGCTGGTCATCGGTGTATCGACGAAACCCGGCTTGATCGTGACCACGGACACGCCTGCCTTGGCGAGTCGCTGGCGCAGGCCGGACATGAAGGCCGTGACCATGGCCTTGGCGCTGCCGTACACGTAATTGCTTTGCCGGCCGCGCTCGCCGGCGACGGACGAGATGACGGCGATGGTGCCGGCGCGGCGGCGTTCGAACAGGTTGGCGATCAATGTCAGCATGGCCACCACGGACAACGCGTTGGTGCGAAGCTCGGCCATGGTCAGGTCAACCGACTGCGCGCACGCGGCTTGATCGGATAACGTGCCGTGCGAGATCAGCACGGTGTCGATGCCGTCCAGGGCCGTGTCGGCCGCGCGGAGGATCGCGTCATGAGCGTGGAAGTCGTTGGCGTCCATCACGGCCATATGCACTTGCTTGGCGCCACGGGCGCGCAGGTCGTCCACCATGGTCTGCAGGCGTGGGGCGCTGCGGCCCACGAGGAACAGCGCGTCGCCGCGCTGGGCCATGCGTCGGGCGGTGGCTTCGGCAATGGCCGACGTTGCACCGATGATCAAGGTCTTCTTCATGTTTCCAACTCCCGATGGGATGGCCCATCCGTGACGCGTCGCCAGAAGCCCGACGAAAACGCCGGATCGAGATACGGTGCCAGTGCTTCCCACTGCGGAAAGCCTGCGCGGAAGCACGCGCCGCTCATGCGTCCGTCTTTGGCTGGATACAGCCGGCCGCCCGCGCCGATCACGATGGCGTCGAGCCGTTCGAACAGTGCATGCACCGCGTGCCCTGCATTCGGAAAATCCAAAGCCAGTGTGAAGCCCGGACGCGGAAACGACAGCAAGCCCGGCGACACCAGCGGCCCAAACTGTTTCAGCACACCCAGGAACGACGCCGCACGGCTGCGTCCGATTTCGGTCAGCAGTGTCTGCAATACACGCGGCGCATCCTCTGGCGGAATCACGCACTGGTACTGAAAGAAGCCTTTCGGTCCATACATGCGATGCCACTGCAGGATGTGATCGAGCGGATAGAAGAACGTTTCGCAATGCTCCAGCCTGCTGGCCGGTGTGCGGCTGGCGCGGTGGAAATGCATCGTGTTGAAGGCGGTGACGCTGATCCGATTGACCAGCGACAACGGCGGGGTGAAGGGCATGCTGCGCGACGCCGTGCGATGCTGACCGGCTGGCTCGGCGCCCGACTCGGCGTGATGCGCGCGCGTGAACAGTCCACGCCCAACACGGCGTGTGCCGCCCGCGCAATCGATCCATGCCACCGTATATTCGTCGTCGGCGCCGCGGCACAGCGCGAAGAATTCGTCGAGATTGCCGAAGCGCTCGGTAGTCTCCGCCACCCACGGCGAAGCGATGGGGCGCAACTGAATCTCGGCCCATAGCACCAGGCCGGTCAGCCCGAGGCCGCCAATCGTCGCGGCGAACCAGTCGGCATTCTCCGTGGGGGAGCATTGCAGCAGCGTGCCATCGGAGCGGCGCAGCACCAGCGTCCGCACGTGGCGACCGAAGGTGCCGTGGCTGAGGTGGTTCTTGCCGTGCACGTCGTTGGCAATGGCGCCGCCCACGGTGACGAATCGCGTGCCCGGCGTCACGGGCAGGAACCAGTGCTGCGGCACGGCTACGCGCAGGATATCGGCCAGCAACACGCCGGCTTCGCAGCGCAGCACGCCGGTCGCCGGATCGAATGCCATGAAATGGTCGAGGTAGCGCGTGGAGAGCAGCGTGCCGCCCGGGTTCAGGCAACTGTCGCCATAGCTGCGCCCGTTGCCGAATGGCAGCATGGTCTGGCCTTCGGGCACGGGTGGCAGGGTGTCGAAGCGGCTGGGCAGTGCGCGCACCTCGCTATCGCTTGGCGTCGTGTGTCCCCAGGCATAGACCGTCTGCTGCATCATGTCGCGGCCCAGACCACCACCGCTGCCAGCACGCCAATGACCACGCTGGCGCGGTCGCGCAGCGCGAACATCACCGGATCGTCATGCATCTGGCCGCGATGCGAAACTACCCAGACGCGCGTGATCCAGTACAGCATCAGCGGACACAGCGCCCACAGCACCTGCGGCTGGCGATACAGGACCTCCACCACAGGGTTGTTGATGTAGAGCGCCAGCACCAGTACGCACATATAGCCGGCACCGGTGCCCAGGCTCTCCAGCAGCGCCAGATCGTCGAGCCGATATCCACGTCCCGCCGCTTCAAGCTTGCCTTCGCCTTTCATCACCTGCAGTTCGGCAAAGCGCTTGACCAGCGCCAGGCTCAGGAACAGGAACAGTGAGAACAGCAGCAGCCACAGGGACAGCGGCACGTCCACGGCGGCGGCACCGGCCACGATGCGAATCGTGTAAAGACCGGCCAGGCACAGCACATCCACAATCACCAACTGCTTGATGCCGAGCGTATAGCCGAGCGTCAGCAGGTAGTACGCGGCGAGCACGAGGCCGAACTTGAGCGGTAGCAGCATGGCAATGCCCGCCGTGGCGAACAGCAGCAGCGGAATCAGCACAAAGCCAGCCTTGAGCGGCAGCGCGCCGCTGGCGAATGGTCGCAATGCCTTGCGCGGATGCTGGCGGTCGGCTTCGACATCGAGCATGTCGTTGAGCACGTAGACCGACGACGCACACAGGCAGAACGCCAGCAGACCGAGCGCCGCGTGACCCAGTGCCGTGGGATCGAGCCCACGATGCGCGGCCAGCAGTGGCACCAGTAACAGCACGTTCTTGGCCCATTGGTGCGGACGCAGCAGCTTCCACACGGCGCGGGCATGGTGGCCGGGCGAGCCGAAAGTGCGATAGACCTCGGTCACCTTGCGTGCGCGCGCTTCCAGATTGCCGTGGCCGTTGACCACCACGCCGCCACGGCTGACGGACCAGACGTGCAGGTCCACGCGATCGTTGCCGCAATAGTCGAAGGCGCGCGAGCCGAACTTGGCCACGAGCATGTCTGCCTTCTGCTTGCCGGAGAGGTTCAGTGTGTCGGTGCTGGCCAGCACGCCGTCGAACAGTTGCAGGTGCGTGGCCACGGCCTCGGCCAGCCGCTGGTTCGATGCGGTGCAGAGCCAGATCTGCCGGCCGTCTCGTTTCTCGTCGGTCAGCCACTGCACGAATTCGCGATGAAAAGGCAGTACCGCATGGTTGAGCAGCACACGACTGGCAATCTGCGCCTTGAGGTGTGCCTTGCCGCCCCGGAACAGCCACCACGGCAGCAGGAAGAGGTAGAGCGGATTCTTGCGCAGCAGCGCCACGCAGGTCTCCATGAGCAGGTCTCCGTGGATCAGCGTGCCGTCGAGATCGACGCATAGCGGAACGGCGGCGTGGCTCATTGTCCTTCTCCCATGCGAAGGGGTAGTTCAGATGACTCGGTATCGGCGCGCCGGAACACGTAGCGCTTGTCGAGCTGATACTTGGTGTAGTAGCCCAGCGTCAGACCCAGTACGCCGCCCAGGTAGCGCATGGCGAGCGTGCCGAACACGTAGTCGAAACCGAATTCGAACGCCCAGAAAATGGCAGTGGTGGCCAGCCCCATGACGGTGTAGAGCACGAAGGTTCGCGCGTCGTGCGCGGCGTTGTCGGCCTGGAAATCGAAGATGTAGCGCTTGTCGAGTACGTACTTGACCACCAGCCCCACGGCAGTGCCCACGGCCACGGACAGCAGCGCTGCGTAGTCGCCGTCGTACACCTGAAGGAAGGCGTCCTGCGCACCGATGTTCACGACGATAGCAATGGCGGCCAGCACCGCATACGTGGTGGCGATGCGCGCGCCGCTGGGTTCCAGGGTGGTCTCGTTCATGGTGTCAGCGGCTGCCATGCGGTGAGGCCCGCCACGCTGTTCACGTTGCGGTACGTGGTGATCTCGAACTGGTATTCGGGATAGCGCGCGTCAAGCCGCTGCTTGATGCGGAAGAACCCATCGCGGCCATACTGGCGCGGTGTGCCTTCGGCGGTGCCAAGCGTGCCGAGCTGAGTGACCATGCGCGCGTACTCGTCGTCGCCAAGGTGCCCCGCAAAACTGCGCACCACCACCACGCAGCGGTGCGGCGCATCGAGCGTGGCTGCCGGCAGGTGTTGGCGCGAAAACGGCCCCAGTTGCACAAAGCCCGCATGATCCACATGCCAGCTCAGCGCCGGATCGTGCGCCACGATGACCAGGTCGTCATTGCAGGCGTCACGTTCGCGCGCCAGATCGGCCAGCACCGGCCCGATGCGCAGGTCCCAACTGTTCTTGGTGGTGTCCTGATGCGTCGCCACGTTGTAGACGCCCCAGAGATTGGCCACGGCCAGCAGCGCAAAACTCCACAGGAACGCGCGCATGCGGCGCTGCGGCACGTCCAGCGTGGCCAGCCATAGCGCCTGCCATGGCGAGATGATCACGAGGTTGCGCCATTTGCCGGCGATGCCGAGCGCGATGGTCGCTACCGCGCCGATGCCGTAGGCATGCAGGTATCGGTCGCGCAGGTTCGCCGGGTTGCCCTGCACCGCGAAGATCACCATGCCCGCCAGGCCCAGCGCCGACAGCACGGCGGGCAGTGATATCGGGAACACGCCCTGATTGGACACCTGTGCGATGGCAAAGCCCATGAAGTTGCTGGCCATCGACGTGACCTGCGAATCCTTCGACAGCAGATGGACGGTCAGGAACACATGGAACTGGTAGGCATAGAGCAGGGCGCCGATCAGCCCGCCCCAGAAGATGCCCGCGAGTTTCTGTCGCACCGTTTGCTGCGAGCCCGCCCAGTAGAGCAGCAACACCGGCAGCGCCACGACAAACACCGCATAGCCGATGTAGCCGAGCACCACCAGTCCGCCGAAGCACTTGGCCCAGTAGCGCCAGCCATCGCGGCGCGGCGTGATGCTGAGCCAGATCAGCACAGGTACGAAGTAGGCGTACCACCGCAACCCCGTGCACCACATCAGGATGGCGGGGTTCAGGCACAGCAGCACGAAGAGCAGCCCCGCCGCGCGCTCGCCGTGGCGCTGGCGGATAGCCTCGGTGGCGTAGACCAGCGACGCCACAGTCAGCAAAGCCGTGGCCAGCCGCACCAGCGACCAATCGCCCGTGACGCTGTGGAACAGCCAGTTGATGAAGTACGAGCCGGGCGGATGGACATCCTGCGTCTGCATCAGCGCCACCACGCCAAAGCCGTGGCGCTCCACTTGCAGGATGTTCGAGAATTCGTCGTCGTAGCCGTAGGACAGCCAGGCCACGGCACCATAGAGCACCCACAGCAGCACGTAACCCACCGGGAACGCCCATGCCAACCCATGCGCGGGCAGACGGGGCCTGACCACGTGGGCAGCTACGGCATCGTTCGCATTGGCGTTGGGCAGCACGTCGGCTCTCTCCTTGAGGCGTCAGGCAGCCGGGCAACAAAGACCCCGGGCAGACCAGCGCAGTATCTGGCGGTGCCTTCGGAGGGTCTGTTGGATAGCGCACCCACTGCCTGTGCGCACGTTTGGGCGAGCCCGACTGGCGGTTTTCGCAGGAACCGGCTACCATCCATTTTTATGCAACCAGTTGCATAAAGATGGATAAGAAAACCCATATCAAGGAGAGACGCATGCATGTACCTGGCCTGATTCCCGCCGCGCAATCCACGCTTGCCGTGTGGCATGACCTGCTCAAGCGCAATGCCATGGAGGAGCTGGACCCGCTGCTCTCGGACAGGATCGTGTTCCGCTCGCCGGTGGCGCATACGGCCTATCCGGGGCGCGAAGCCATCAAGCTGGTGCTGAAGACCGTGAACACCGTGTTCCGCGATTTCACGTATCACCGCATGTTTGCTACTGAGGACGGCAAAAGCCTTGTGCTGGAGTTCAGTGCCACCATCGATGGCAAGGCGCTGAAGGGCATCGACATGCTGCGTTTCGACGATGCCGGGAAGATCGAGGAATTCGAGGTGATGGTGCGGCCGATGTCCGGCCTGCACGCGCTGGCCGAGGCCATGGGTGCGAAGCTGAGCGGTCAGCAGGCCGTGCTGAAAGGGCAGGGCTGACCGGGCAGAAGTTGGCCAGCATCTAGTCGAGCAGCATCGTCACGGGCACCGTGGCCGCCACGCTCAGTGCGGTGGCCAGCGCGTTGCGGGCGCGGTCGCGGGAGCAGTCAGGCGGGCATACGGCCTGGAGGATGGCCGGCGCGATCCAGTGGCCGCGTTCGCCCAGCGCCTCGAACTGGCTGACCAGCGCCAGGTTCTGCCGCAGATGCGCCTCGGTGAACATGGATGTGACGACCATGCCGGTTCGCCCGGCGTGACTCAGTGCGAAATACATGGCCAGCGTACTGTCATCCACCGGCGTCAGGCCGAGTGTCTGCAGTACGTGATAGATAGGCGGGCGCATGACCGCCCCTTGGACGGCGCCGCCTCCGCCGCCGAACGGCCGCGCCAGGAATACCGGGCGGCCGGCGGCGTCGGGGGCCTTGCATAGCGCGTCGAGCACGTTCAGGTTGCCTTCATAGAGCAGCGCCTGGGCATGCGCCGCAGCGGGGCTCGACAGTACCGGATGATGATCCGTGGCGATGCCCCAGCGGTCGATCTTGCCCGCGCGGCGCGCCTCTTCCAGAAACTGCAGCAGTTCATCGGTCAGGTCCGCCTCGGCGGGATCATGGACGAGATAGTTGTCCACGCGCTCCACGCCGAGGTCGCGCAATGACGTATCCAGGCATGCGCGGGCATAGGCCGGCGAATAGTCGCGATGCGCCAGCATCTTGCGCGCCGCGACCCGCGCCAGCCGGCGGCCTCCCGGCAGGTGCGACAACACGGTACGCGCGGCGGACTTGGCAAGGCCCAGCCCCGATGCATTGCGAGGCGGCACGATGCCGAACTTCGTCGTGATGGTCACGGCATCGTGCTTGCCGCGCAGGAACCTGCCCAGCAGCATCTCCGCTTCCCCGAATCCGTAGGAACGCGCCACATCGAAATGGGTGATGCCGTTATCGAACGCCAATTCCAGAGCGCGCAGTGCTTGCGCGCGGCCAACCCGACCGAGCATGGCGCCGCATCCGAATCCCAGCCGGCTCATGCAAGGCTCCTCGGAGATCGGTTATCAGGCCAGGATCGCAAGGGTGGCTTGGCGGTCATGTCGCAATTCCTCCGGCTGCACGCGCAGCCATGGGCACATCGGCAATCGTTTCTGGCACTGCGGGGGTGGCAGCAAGGGTGTTGATGTCGTACAGCGTGCCGCCGCCGCGCAACTGCGCCCCGAGGTGGTGGGCCAGTCGGGCGGAAAGCGCCAGGATGGTCAGGGTGGGATTGGCCTGCCCCGATGACGGGAACACGGCGCTGCTGGCCACGTGCAGGTTGCGCGTGCCGAAGACGCGGCAATTGGTATCCACCACGCCGCCGCGCCAGTCGAACGCCATGCGCGCGGTGCCGATCTGGTGAAAGCCATCCGACGCATGCGCCATGACGTGATCCACACGCTCGGCTTCCGGCATCCAGAAATCCAGTTGCCCGGCGCCGGTTTCGCGCAGGTGCCGGTCCAGCAGTTGATGGGTGCGCACCACCGATTCGGCATCGGCCTGCTGGTAGCGCAGGTCGATTCGGAGCCGGCGCAGGCCGTGCCGATCCGTGGCATCGGCCAGCGTCACGCGGCTGTCCGCATGCGGTAACTGCTCGGCGTGATAGTGCAGTGCGTAGACATTGTTCGGGCTGCGCAGGAAGAAGCCGGGCAGCCGGGGCCGTGCCAGATAGCGTCGATAGATGAAGGGCGGCACGAAACCCGCGATCTGTGGCAGGGCACGCAGCACGTTGCCCCAGTGCGCGCCGAGCCCGCCGCGCGCGCTGGCAGCGGTCACGGCCTTGGCGATAGCCGGCGCCGTCAGCATCCGGTTCAGCCCGGGCGTGCGCAGCGCGAGGTAGGCCAGCGACAGCACGCCGTTTCCGTGCGCGGGATCTGCCGGTGGATGGTTGTCGAGCCACATCGCGGTGTTGAGCAGCCGCTCGCGATGCTGCACCTCGGCCGGCATGGTCAGTCGGCGCCGCGCATAGAAGCCGTCGCGGTCGCGCTCGAAGTGGTAGACCGTGCGCCTGGGGTCGGCATGAAACCGCACGCTGGCGATCTTGCCGGAAATATGGCCCATGTAGTGTCGGCCCAGCATGTCGCTGCGATTCCCGAGCCGGTTGTCGCATCGCGTGTTGGCGTCCAGCAGCAGTTGGGTCACGCCCAGTCCGGGGTCACGCCCAGTCCGCCGCAGGCCAGCACGAAGCGGTCGGCACGGATGCGCAGCAGCCCATGTTCCGCGCCGCCCTGGGCCACCACGACGCTGCGCACTTCCTCGGTATCGGGATCGAGATCAATGTCGATGCACGTCGCGTCGAGCAGCAGCCGGACGTTGGGATGGTCGCGCAGGGTTTCGGCGTAGCGGCGCGCAAATACGGGCTCACCGGCCCAACGCTCCAGATCGGTGGCAATCACGTCGCCAGCGCGGAAGGAGCCGGTCAGCGGCTGCCGGGCCGTCGCCGCGTCCATCACGTCCATCTCCCCGAGCGTGAAGCTCGGCTGGCCGCAGTTGGCGTACTCGCACGCTGCGCGATACCACGGCGCCACGTCTTCATAGGCAATCGGCCAGGCCGCGCCCGGTGCATGGTCACGGGGCGCAAAATCCACCGGATCGAACGGGATGCAGCGGCCCCCCCACAGCCAGGAAGTGCCGCCCAGCGCCTGTCCCACGGCATCGGCCATTGGCGCGTGGCGCAGACCATCGACGATTTCCGCATCGCTCGCGGCTTGCTTGTCTGGCTGCAACGCATCTCCGCCGCCCTCAACGAGGATGACGTCGATACCTTGCTTGGCCAGTTCGAGCGTGCACGCGATACCGGCGGGTCCGGACCCGATCACGCAGACACGCGTCTGCATTGTCGCGGCCGGCGACGAGGTGGTCAGTGCCATGGGAGCCTCTCCGGTTTCGCCGTCGGTGTGGCGTCTTGTCTACGGGCGTCTGTCGTTGGCGTCATGCGGATGGTCCGCAGGGCGTGCCCGCGGACCTGTCCGGAACTCAATGTACGGGCGCGCACGGGTGCGCTTCCGTACGGTTGCCCACACGGATGGATCAGATAGGTCAGAGACTTCAGGAGCGGGGGAGGGCCTACAACGCCAGCGTGACGATGCGCACGGTGGGATCGTCCGGACACGGCGCATCGGAGAAACCGAGCCGATGCGCCAGGCCGCGCATCGGGCGGTTCGTGGCCAGGACATAGCCTTCCATCGTCCGGATGTCGGTCGTTCGGGCATGCCCGATCAGCGTCTGCAACAAGAGCCGCGCCAGTCCTTGCCCCTGCCAGGCGTCCAGCAGGGTGATGGCAAACTCGCAGGCGCCACGGTCGGGGATTTCCACATAGCGGGCGCCGCCGATCAGGCCCTCGCCGGGAACGGCCATGGCCACGAGTGCGAAGTCGTGGCCCGGCTCCGAGTGCACGGCATCGTCAAGCAGGGCATCGGGCAGTGTCTTCATCAGACCCATGAAGCGCGTATAACGCGACGCGTCGGAGAGATGCGTGAAGGCTTCGATCACCCCGGCGCGGTCAGCCTCGCAGATCTCGCGCAGCAGCACGGCCCGGCCGCCTCGGAGGGTGGTTTGCAGGGGCAGCACAACAGGAGAGGCGATCTCGGACATGGGGGGCCTGAAGGTGGGGACGGGTGCTGTCATGGTAGGACAGCCGATAGATGCCGTGGCACTATCCTCACGCACACGCAGCCCCCCGCGATAACGACAAGGAGACCCGATGACCAAGGATTCCGATGTATCCGATGTGTCCGCACAGATCGACGAGAAGATTGCCTCGCTGGACGACTGGCGGGGCGAGACCCTCGCGCGGGTCCGCAAGATCGTCCGTGCCGCCGATTCTGGGATCATCGAGGAACTGAAATGGCGCGGCGTGCCGACCTGGTCACATCACGGCATCCTCTGCACGGGCGAGACCTACAAGAGCGCGGTGAAGATGACGTTCGCCAAGGGGGCGTCGCTACCCGATCCGGCCGGCCTGTTCAATGCCAGCCTTGAGGGCAACACCCGTCGCGCCATCGACTTCCATGAGGGCGACAAGATCGATGCCAAGGTGGAAAAGGCGCTCACGGCACTGATCCGGGCGGCCGTGGCGCTCAATACGGAGAAGAAACCGCGTGGCTGAGAGATTGCGGTTCAGAACATCGACTTGCCCTGCGCCAGGATCTTCTCGCAGACCTGTTTCGTCACTTCGGCCTTGAGCCCGCCGCCGCTCAGATCGAGTTTGCTGCCGCTGCTGGTGGACAGCATGCCTTTCGCGCCTTCGCCATAGCCGGCATCCTTGGTCCCGCCCGACGTCGATCCGAGCAGCTTGTCCTTGACCGCCGATGTGGCGGAATCGGCGTTCAGGTAGTTGTTCTTCACGCAGTACTCGATCACGCCTGCGGCATTGCCGGCCGTGCCCGCGCTGACCGACGACGGTGCGAGGCTGCCTAGCGTACCCAGGGCACCGGTGGCGCTCTGCCCAGAAGTGCCGCCGGGGGCGGATTTCATGAGATCGCCGAGCTGGGCGTGGGCGAGGGGGGTGACGAGGAGGGCGAAAGCAAGAACGGTAGCGGTGCGAAATGCTGCCATGGGGAGACTCCTTAACGCGGGGACGGGGTTTTTTACTATATGCGGTTTGGGCGATCCTCTCGGGTTTTGGCTCCCCTCTCCCGCATGGCGGGAGTGGGGTTGGGGGTGAGGGCCGGCGGTGCAATCACCAACAAATCGCAATTTGAACCTCATGCCCTCACCCCCGCCCCTCTCCCACTTCGCGGGAGAGGGGAGAAAACCAGCGGTGAGGAAGCCAACGCAGGTTGCTCAAAACCCCTCAACCCCCTATCATTCCGCGCCTCGCCTAAGTCGCTGTTTCCGCTGGAGTTTTCCCTTGTTCGCCCCCAACACCTTTCGCCAGGACTGGCTGTCCAATATCCGTGGCGACTGTCTCGCTGGCCTTGTCGTGGCGCTGGCGCTGATTCCCGAAGCCCTCGCATTCGCCGTGATCGCCGGTGTGGACCCGCAGGTGGCGCTCTATGCCGCGTTCTCGATTGCCGTGGTGACATCGATTGCGGGCGGTCGGCCCGGCATGATCTCGGCGGCCACCGGGGCGGTGGCGCTGCTGCTGACCTCGCTGGTGAAGGACCATGGCGTGCAATACGTGTTCGCCACGGCGCTGCTGGCTGGCGTGCTGCAGATCGGCGCGGGCTGGCTGAAGCTGGGCGCGCTGATGCGATTCGTGTCGCGCTCGGTGGTGACGGGCTTCGTCAATGCGCTGGCGATCCTGATCTTCCTTGCGCAGTTGCCGGAACTGACGCACGCGCCGGCCGCCGTCTACTGGTTGACCGCAGGCGGGCTGGCCATCCTTTACCTGTTCCCGAGGATTACCAAGGCGATTCCGTCGCCGCTGGTCTGCATCGTCGTGCTGACCGCCATCGCCATCTACCTGGACCTGCCGGTGCGCACCGTCGGCGACATGGGCGCCTTCCCCGAGCATCTGCCCGTGCCAGCCTTGCCCAACGTGCCGCTGACCTGGGAAACCCTGCGCATCATCTTCCCCTATGCGATGGCGGTGGCCGTCGTGGGCCTGCTGGAATCGCTGATGACGGCCGCCATCATCGATGACTTCACCGATACGGGCAGCGACAAGAACCGGGAATGCCGGGGGCAGGGCATTGCCAATATCGTGGCGGGGATACTCGGCGGCCTGCCCGGTTGCGCAATGATCGGGCAATCGATCATCAACGTGAAATCGGGCGGGCGGGGCCGGTTGTCGAGCTTCGTGGCCGGCGCGCTGCTGCTGGTGCTGGTGGTGTTCCTCGGGCCGTGGGTCAAGCAGATCCCGATGGCCGCGCTGGTGGCCGTGATGATCATGGTGTCGATCAGCACGTTCAGCTGGCAGTCGCTGAGGAACCTGCTCACCCATCCGAAAAGCTCGTCGGTGGTGATGCTGGCCACCGTGGCCATCGTGGTGCTGACCCACAACCTGGCACTAGGCGTACTGGTAGGCGTGCTGCTCAGCGCGCTGTTCTTCGCGTCGAAGGTGACCCGTGTACTGCAAGTGACGTCGGAATCCACCGCAGCCGATACGCGCCGCTACTTCGTGCGCGGACAGGTCTTCTTTGCCTCTTCAGAATCGCTGGTCAGCGAGTTCGATTTCAAGGAGCCGGTGCGCCATGTGGTGCTCGATCTCTCGCATGCGCATTTCTGGGACATCACGGCCATCGACGCGCTGGACCGGGTCGTCCACAAGTTCCGCCGCAATGGGGTGGAGGTTGAAGTGTTTGGGCTGAATCGTGCGAGCGTGACGATGGTGGAGAGGTTTGGGACGCATGACAAGGTGGGGGGTGTGCGGGAGGCTGGGCATTGATTTGATTCGCTCCCGGTTTTCTCCCCTCTCCCGCGAAGTGGGAGAGGGGAGAAATGCAGCAGTCAGACTAACGCCCCCGCCTTCTCCCTCAAAAACGCAATCAACGTCGTCACTGCCTTTGTCTGATACCGCGCTGGCATATACAGCAGATACATCGTCGTGCGCAGGAATGCCAGTTCCTGCTGCGGTAGAGGCAGGCGGACCAGTGCCCCGGCCTTGATGTCCTGATCCACCATGTAGCGCGGCACCAGCCCCACGCCGAGGCCCTGCAGGATGGTGTCGCGCAGGAAGAAGAAATTGGCCGACACCAGTCGGGGGCGATTGACGCGCAGTTTCTGGCCCGTGAGTTCCGATGTCACCAGTGGCAACGTTGCAAAGCCGGCGAGCGTATCCGGAAGTTCGCCGAGTTCCGCCAGCAGGCCCGGCGTGGCGCAGGCCACGTATTCCACATCGCCAAGGCTGCAGGCCACCGCGTTCGATGGCGTCTCCGCCATCACCCGTACCGAGAAATCCACCGCGCCCTTGATCAGGTCTTCCAGGTCGTTGTCGAAAATCACGTTGAGCGTGATGTCGGGGTAGCGCCGCATGAATTCGATGAACCATGCGGACATCGTGTGTTGCCCAAAGCCGCTCGGCACGCTGAGCCGAACCGTACCGCTGAGTTTCTTTCCCAGGCTTTGCACGGATTCCTGCGCGGCCAGCAACTGGTGCCGGATGGCGCGGCCGTTTTCATAGAGTTGCCAGCCCAGTTCCGTGGGCTCCAGTTGCCGCGTGCTGCGGCGGAGCAGTTCGGCGCCCAGTTGCCGTTCGAAGTGATTGAGCCGCTTGCTGACGTTGGCTCGGCTCATGCCAAGCCGGGCTGCGGCGCGGCTCAGGTTGCCCGCGTCGATGATGTCGACCAGCAGGGACAGTGCGTTCAGGTCCACATTCGGGTCCATTGTCAACCTTTGGTATGCAGATATGGTGAAATTCCGTTGCAATTGTCAAGCATCGAGAACATATCCACAATCGTGCTTCACCAGAAACAACCGGACCACTCCCAGGATCCGCGTGGACCGGGGAGACACAGCATGATTTCAACGAACACAGCCGCAGCGCTGCCGCTGGCAGGCGTGCGGGTACTGGACCTCTCGCGCGTATTGGCCGGGCCGATGTGCGCCATGGCGCTGGCCGATCTTGGCGCCGATGTCATCAAGGTGGAGCACCCCTCGCGCGGTGACGATACCCGCGACTGGGGCGTGCGCATCGGGTCGCGCAACACCTCGTATTTCAACAGCGCCAACCGCAACAAGCGCGCGATCACGCTCGATCTGCAGAGCGAGGCCGGCGTGAAGCTGGCGCGCGAACTGGCGGCGATCAGCGATGTGGTGATCCAGAACTTCAAGGTAGGCGGTGCCGAGAAGCTCGGCCTCGGCTACGAACAGCTCAGCGCCATCAATCCGCGTCTGGTCTATTGCTCGATCTCGGGCTACGCGCGTTTCACGCCGGAAGCCGAGCGTCCGGGCTACGACCTCGTCGTGCAGGGCGAATCGGGCGTGATGGCGACGAACGGTGAAGCCGGGCAGGGTCCGCTGAAATTCGGCGTGGCTGCCGTCGATATGTTCACCGGCATGTACTCGGCGCAGGCCATTCTTGCCGCGCTGTTCGCGCGCCAGTCCACGGGGCAGGGCCGTCACGTGCAGATGGCGCTGTATGACTGCGGGCTGATGATCACCTCGTACTACGGCATGGAAGCGCTGCTCAAGGCCGGCGATCCGCCCAAGTTCGGCAATGCGCATCCGTCGATCGTGCCTTACGGCGTGTTCGAAGCCGCCGATGGTCCACTGGTCATTACGGTCGGCAACAACGGCCAGTTCGTGCGCTTCTGCCGCGAGGTAATCGGGCGTCCGGAATGGGCCGAGGACGAGCGTTTTGCGACCAACACCGCGCGCTCGGCCAATCGGGAGATCCTGCTGGCCGAGGTACGGCAGGCGCTCGCACAATTCACGCGTGCCGAACTGCTGGAGCGGCTGACCGCCGCGCAGATTCCTTGTGGCGAGGTGCTGGGCCTGATGGAAGCGCTGGAGTCCGAGCGCACCGCGCAGGCCGGCCTGCTGCATCGCTTCGAAGACAGCGAAGCCGGTTCGCAGGCCGTGCTGGCGCCGCCCTATGCACTCGACGGCCAGCGCATGCCGGTGCGCCGTGCGCCCCCGCACCTGGGCGAGCACAACCGCGAGGTGTTCACCGATCTGCTGAAGCTCGATGACGACACCATTGCCGCGCTGCAGGCGCAGGGCGTGATCTGAACACCAGGCATCGAACATCAAGACAACATTCAACGATTTAGATTTCGGAAGCAGGAGACAAGACCATGAGCCAAACCATCACCCGCCGCCACGTACTGAAGGCTGGCGCCGCTGCCGCGCTGGCGGCCGTCATGCCCGCCGCCTTTGCCAAGAGCGAGTGGCCCGACAAGTTCATCAAGATGGTGGTGGCGTTCCCCGCCGGCGGCCCCACGGACACGGCCGCGCGCATCGTCGCGCAGAAGCTGTCGGAGCGGCTCGGGCAACAAGTCATCATCGAGAACAAGCCGGGTGCATCGGGGTCGATCGGCACGGCCAGCTTCATCAAGAGCCCGGCCGATGGCTACAACCTGTCGATGTTCGGCATGCCCGCGCTGCTGGCGCCGCTGATGTACAAGACCAACGCCTATGACGTGAAGAAGGATTTCACGTCGGTGGCAACTGTCTACGTGCTGCCGATGGCCATCGTCATCAACCCGGCGGTGGTGCCAGGCGTGGAGACGCTGCCCGACCTGATCCGTTTTGCCAAGGCCAGCAAGACGCCGTTGAGCTACACCAGCTCGGGCACCGGCAGCTTTGGCCATCTGGCGATGGAGCAACTCAAGGACCTGGGCCATTTCGACATGCTGCACGTGCCGTATCGCGGCAGTGCGCCGGCCGTGGCCGACTTGCTGGGTGGTCAGGTGGGGGTGATGTTTGCGGACGTGGTGGCAGCGCTGCCGCATATCCGCGCGGGCAAGCTCAAGGCCATCGCGCTGAGTTCGCCGAACGCCAAGGTGCTGCTGGCGAATGTGAAGACGGTGTCCGAGCAGGGCTTTCCGGGCTTCGACTTCGATTCGTGGGGCGGCCTCATTGCGCCGCTGGATACGCCGCAGGCCATCGTGGACCGTATCGCAAAGGAGACACGCGACATCATCGGCAACGACAAGGAACTGCAGCAGAAGCTGGTCACCGCAGGTGCCATCGCCTCGTTCCAGGACGGCAAGCAGATGCAGGCGCGGCTCAACAAGGACTATGACCGCTGGAGCGCCATCGTCAAGGCGAAGGGGATCAGCGCCAACTGATCGGGCATCGATCCCCTTGGTGGAACTGGCCTAGCGCAGCAGGTTGGACTTCGCCAGTTCCAGCAGTTCGTCGCCCCGGCCGTTCATCACGGCCTTGAGCGCCCACAGGCTGAATCCCTTCACCTGCTCGGCCTTGATCGAGGGCGGCATGGCCAGTTCCTGCGTGTTGGTGACCACGTCCAGCAGGGCGGGGCCGTCGTGGCGCAGGAATCCTTCGATGGCATCAGGCAGCAGCAGTGGGTCATCCACGCGCTGCGCATGCACGCCGATGGCCCGCGCCATGGCCGCGAAATCGGGGTTTTCCAGCCGCGTACCTTCTTCCAGGAAGCCCGACGCCTTCATTTCCAGCGCCACAAAGCCCAGCACGCTGTTGTTGAAGATGATGACCTTCACCGGCAGCCGCTCCTGCACCAGCGTCAGGAAGTCCCCCATCATCATCGCGAAGCCGCCATCGCCGGACAGGCTGATGATCTGGCGACCCGGAAACGCAGCCTGTGCGCCGATGGCCTGCGGCAACGCGTTGGCCATCGAGCCATGCGCCAGCGAGCCGATCATGCGACGGCGGCCATTCATCTTGAGGTAGCGTGCGGCCCAGATCGTTGGCGTGCCCACGTCGAACGTGAAGACGGCATCGTCGGCAGCCATGTCGCTGACCAGCTTTGCCAGGTATTGCGGATGGATGGGCTTTCGGCCGCTGTCACCGGTGGCCAGGTCATCCAGTTGGGCGCGGGCGCGATGGTAGTGCTCCACGCTCTGGTCCAGATGCGCGCGATCCGCTTTCACGGTCAGCAGCGGCTGCAGCGCATCGAGCGTGGCGCCGACATCACCGACCAGCCCGAGATCGAGCCGGGTTCGACGACCGAGGTTCTCGGGGCGGACATCGATCTGAATGACCTTCGCATCGGTCGGATAAAACTGGCGATACGGGAAATCGGTGCCCAGCATCACCAGCGTGTCGCACTGTTCCATCGCGTGATAGCCAGAGCTGAAGCCGATCAGGCCCGTCATGCCCACGTCGTACGGATTGTCGTACTCCACGTGCTCCTTGCCGCCTAGCGCGTGCACCACGGGCGCCTTCAGCGTTTCGGCCAGGCGCAGCACCTGTTCATGGCTGCCAGCGCATCCGCGTCCGCATAGCAGCGTGGTCTTGCTGCCATCGTTGAGCAGCGTGGCGAGCGATTCGAGCGACGCGCGATCCGGCGTGACCACGGGTTGCGAGAAGGTCAGCGAAGCCGGCGAAGAGAGCATCGCCGTGGCCGCCTCGCGTAGCGCCACATCGCCCGGAATGACGATCACGGCCACGCCACGATGACCCACGGCAGCGCGGATGGCGGTCTCCAGCACGCCGGGCAGTTGCTCGACGCTGGTGACCAGTTCGCAATAGTGACTGCACTCGCGGAACAACTGGTCCGGGTGCGTTTCCTGGAAGTAGCCCCGGCCGATTTCGGCACTCGGGATATGGGCGGCGATGGCCAGCACCGGCACGCGCGAGCGGTGGCAGTCGAACAGCCCGTTGATCAGGTGAAGGTTGCCCGGGCCGCAGCTACCGGCGCAGACCGCGAGTTCGCCGGTCAGGTGGGCTTCGGCGCCGGCCGCGAAGGCAGCGGCTTCCTCATGGCGCGTATGAATCCATTCGATGTCACCGCGCACGCGCAGCGATTCGGTCAGCCCGTTGAGGCTGTCGCCCACCACGCCGTAGATCCGGCGGACCCCCACGTTGTATAGCGTTTGGGTAATGAGGTCCGCTGCAATCGTCTTGGCCATGGCGCTGCTCCTTGTTTGTGGGTGGCGTGGCTTAAACCATAGTCATTCGTCACGTTCCCCGCTTGAAGGTTCGCGCCATGGCCTTCCGATTTGCACGGATTACGTCACAGCAGGCCGGAAGCCCGCCGCGACGCTGGCCTGGCAGCAATTCTTACAACTGTCCCATTGCCGGATCGGTCACCGAATCCTTGCCGGTCTCCACGCGACCTGCAAAGCGGCGGTAGAACGTGAGATCGCTGCTGCTGGTGACGGCAAAGTCGTACCAGCTGCCGCTGTCCTTGAGGGACCAGTTCAGCGTCTGCGTGGCGCCCGCCGCCACCGTGGCTTCCCACGGACCGTCGGTCCGGTAGGCCAGCGGCGTGATGTGGAAGGTGGTCGAGCCGCTGCCCAAGTTCATCAGGTCGATGTAGACATCGCCATTCGTCACTTCGTAGCAGACGCGGATTTCCGGATTGGCACGCGCAGTGGCCAGCACCTTGGTATCGCCCTTGAAGTGGCGGTGATAGCCATTCGGCCCGAGCACCCAGAGATCGTACTGACCGGCATCGGATGACGATGCAGCCCAGGTGTCGGACAGCGTCTTGCCCGCTTCGAGCATGTAGCGGCGCGGCACGCTGTCCAGATCGTTGCGATCGTAGACGTGGAACACGGCAGCCTGCTTGCCCGAGTTCGCGAACAGCAGTTGCACGGTGCCGTTGACGTTGGCGCGGGCGCTGGTGTGCAGCTCGTAGGGCAGGGCGCGCGACGGCACCGAGCCGGCTTCCTGCTGCGGCAATTGCGCGGTGGTAGGTACGGGCACAGCGGGCAGGGCACCCTGCGACGCACGCAGGGCATCCGCTGCGGCGCGCGTCTGGTGTCCGTTCAACTGCGGCAGCAATTCGTTGTTCGGCGTCTTGAAGTTGAAGGCCGAGGTCAGGTCGCCACAGACTGCGCGACGGTACGGGCTGATGTTGGGTTCCTGCACGCCGAAACGGGCTTCCAGGAAGCGCAGCACCGAGGTGTGATCGAACACCTGCGAATTGACCCAGCCACCACGGCTCCACGGCGAGATCACGAACATCGGCACGCGCGGGCCGGGGCCGAACACGCGGCCATCGCGCGCGGGCTGGCTCGTGCTGCCTGCTGGCGGTGACTGCGTGTAGTACTCGGCAGCCATGTCCGTATCCGACAGCGTGCTCTTGCCTGCCAGCGTGTTGTCCGGATGGCGCGACGGGGCGGACGGCGACGGGATGTGGTCGAAGTAACCATCGTTCTCGTCGAAGTTGATCAGCAGGACAGTCTTGCTCCAGACCTCGGGATTACTGGTCAGCGCGTCCAGCACTTCCTGCAGGAACCATGCGCCCTGTACCGGCGACGACGGACCGGGGTGCTCGCAGTAGATCGACGGGGCATTGATCCACGAAACGCTGGGCAGCGTGCCATTCGTGACATCGCGCTTGAAGGCGTCGAGGTACTGGTCAGGCGTGGTGCCCGGCAGCGTGTTGGCGATGCCCTTGTACAGCGGATTGGCCGCGTTGTCCGTGGCCGCATCGTAAGCCTTGTACGGCAGCGCTTGTCCGGTGTTGGTGTAAGCCGACTGCGGCGCGCCGCCGCTGGAGACCGGGAAGCCCGAAGCCAGGTTCGCGCGGCGGAAGTTCTGGAACGCGCCCAGCATGTTGTCGCCCCACTCATCGGGCATGTTCTGGTAGCTGATCCAGCTGATGCCGGCAGTCTCCAGACGTTCTGCGTAGGTGGTCCACGTGTAGCCCACGTTGGCATCGGCGGCGATGCCGTTGATCGCATCCCACTCGTTGTTCACGAAGGCACGGTTCTGCGGCATCACGCCGTTGGTGCCGGTGATGTGGAATGAGCGATTGGCGTCGGTGCCGGTGTGCATCGCGCAGTGATACGCATCGCACATCGTGAACGCCCTGGCGAGCGCGAACTGGAACGGGATTTCCTGTTCCTTGTAGTAGCCCATCGAGACATCGTTCTTCGACACGGGCCAGCGCGACATGCGGCCATGGTCCCAGGCGTTCTGGCTGTCTACCCACGTATGCGGCGTGCCGGACACGCGCTGCGCGTTGTTACTGGTGCCATCGAGGTGATACGGCGTCAGGATGCTGCCGTTGGCGCGGCCTTGTTGCCAGATGTTGCGACCGTTCGGCAGCGGAACCGTGATGCGATCGCCAAAACCGCGCACGCCCTTGAGCGTGCCGAAGTAGTGGTCGAACGAACGGTTTTCCTGCATCAGGATGACGACGTGCTCGACATCGGCAATGGTGCCCGTGGCGTTATTCGCGGGGATGGCCAGTGCGCGGCGGATACTGGGCGGGAAGGCGGCCAGGGCGGCGGCGGAGAATGCCGTGCCAGTGGCCGCCTGCAGAAACTTGCGGCGGGAGATCATGTTTTTTATGACTGAGCGAATGAGTCAGTGAGCGGAGCGGGCGTGCGAGACGATGCGAGCGGATCAGGGCGCGCAGCGCTTGTCGACGGCTGGGGCCGAGGCGCCGGGTTGCGTGCCGGCCGGAGGTTGCGTGGGCTTGTCGTCGTCGCTCCCGCCGCAGGCGCTCAGCAACAGCGCGGCGAGGCACGCGGCTGCGAATCCGCGTATGAATCTGGTTTCTTCCATGGTGTCTTTTTTTATCGGCTCGTTATTCGAATCGGGGCTGCCCGGTGAGGCAGGCCGCAAGACTAGGAGACACCAGTGACAGGTTCATGACGCGAGACGCACTTGCGGGCGATTTCCGCACGCGGGTGTCCACATTCGCTCGCCGACATTGCAGTACATTGATTGACACACGCGAGGCACATCGGCGCAGCACCGCGCCGGGCGCCAATTCTTACGCAGTGATGACAAACAGGAGACCCGCATGACGAGCAAGAACACCATCTGCCTGTGGTATGACGGCGACGCACTCGACGCCGCCAACTTTTATGCAGAGACGTTTCCCGACAGTGTGGTAACGGCCGTCCATCGCGCGCCAGGCGACTATCCCAACGGCAAGGAAGGCGATGTGCTGACGGTGGATTTCACGGTGGCCGGCATTCCGTGCATGGGCCTGAATGGCGGACCGTATTTCAAGCACAACGAGTCGTTCTCGTTCCAGATCGCCACGGACGATCAGGAAGAAACCGACCGGCTCTGGCATGCCATCGTCAACAACGGCGGGCAGGAAAGCGACTGCGGCTGGTGCAAGGATCGCTGGGGGCTGTCGTGGCAGATCTCCCCGCGCGTGCTGACCGATGCCGTGATGGGATCGGACAAGGCAGCGGCCAAGCGGGCCTTCAACGCGATGATGACGATGAAGAAGATCGACGTGGCGAAGATCGAGGCGGCGGTGCGGGGCGAGGGCGGCTAGGCCACGCCGCCCACATGGCTCACACCGCGTTGCCGACACTCATCGCGCGTCAACCGGACACGCGCCCGATGCGCAGTCCGTATCTGGCGCGGCGTGTTCCGGCTGGCTTGTCGTCACGGCCTCCTGTGCCGAGTCCTGCCGCGCTTCCAGCACCAGTTCCGCGATCTGCGCGCCGAGCGTGAGGTCCGCCACCGATCCGAAATGCTGCTGGCGCAGATTGCCCCGGGCATCGATCAGGATCAGCGTCGGCGTGCCACGCATCGCATAGGCCCGCATGGTCTGCGGGACGCCATCGTGCCCGTCGGGCCGGTCCACGCCGACCGGAAAAGGAATGCGGTACTCGTGCAGGAACGCCTTCAGTGCCGTGGGCGTCATGGCGTCGTGATGCTCGAACACGGTATGCAGGCCGATCACGGCCACCTCTGATGCGGAGAACGTCTGGTGCACGCGCGCCGCCTGCGGCAAACCATGTGACACACAGCCCGGACACAGCATCTGGAAGGCTTCGATCACGACAACCTTGCCACGCAAGCTTTCCAGCGTGATGGGTTGATCCGTGTTGAACCACTGGTCGACGACCAGGGCAGGCGCGGGTTGGGGGTGGCGGGCATTCATGATGGGATCTCCTGCTGCGTCTGATGGTGTCCCTAGTATTGGCTCGCGGCGACCTTCCGGGATGCCAATTCGTCCGGGAAAGATATCCTTTCGTCCAGCGACGAGACCGCCACTTCGCAAGACATCGCGTTCCAAGTTAGCGAGCTAATACCAAAAGCCGGTGCACCTTCGGAAAAACCGGGCGATTCCGACAAATCGCGATCGCCGTCCCTGAGAAGCTTCGCGGCTTAAACCACAGACACCGCGAGACGTTCATGCAGGCCACGATCAACGGCACAGAAATCTTCTTCGACATCGACGGCGAAGGTTTTCGCCCGGGGGCGGGCAGGCTGATTGAAAAACCGGTGCTGGTGGTGATCCACGGCGGACTCGGCTTCGATCACGGCTATCTGAAACCCGGCCTGTCCGGCCTGCGCGACGAGGCACAACTGCTCTACGTCGATCTGCGCGGGCAAGGTCGCTCGGGGCGTCCGCCGCTGGAAACCTGCACGCTGGAGCAGATGGCCGATGACGTTGCCGCGCTCTGCGCGTACCTCGGGCTGCATCACGTGCACGTGTTCGGCCACTCGGCGGGTGGCTTCGTCGCCATGCACATGGCGCTGCGCCATCCGGCGCTGGTGCAGGGAATGGTGCTGTGCAGCAGTTCGCCCACGGTGCAGCCGATCATGGACGACACCGGCGAGCCGGCTCCGTCGCTTGCCTCGCGCGCCAACCCGGAAACACTGGCCGTGGCGGCCCGTCTATTCGGCGGCGACATCTCCGCCGAAAGCGTAGACGCGTTCTTCCGCCATGTGGGCCCGTACTACGCGGCGCCCGCCCATATGGACGTGCCGCCCGTCCTGACCGCACTCAGCATTGCTTCGGTCGACATGATGCGGCACTTCATGACCGCCGTGGCACCGTCCTACGACCTGCGCCCCCGGCTCGAAAAGATCGATACCCGAACGCTGGTGCTCGTTGGCAAGCACGACTGGGTCTGCCCGCCGCGCGCCAGCCGCGCCATTGCACGCGGCATTCCCGGTGCGCTGCTGGTGGAGTTCGAGGATGCCGGGCACTTTCCGTTCTCGGAAACGCCGGGCATGTTCATCCGCGTGATGTCGCAGTATTTCAGCGGGTAAGAGCAGGAGAGGGCGGGGACATCTGTGCTACCTACAACTCTCGAGCAATGGGTGCTTCGTCGGCTAGGACGCTGAGCGGGGAGACTTGGAATATCCGAGGGTTGCACAGGGCTTATCCACAAAACATTTGCGCGTCGCACGTGCCAAGCTGAACAATAGCCGGACCATTCATGAAATGGTTTCATTGCGTCACTCTCGACGCCAGGCTGCATTTTTTCACAGCGAGCTGCGATGCCCCGCCACAATCTCAACGATCTGCTTGCATTGGTCACCGTCGCCCGCGAGCGGAGCTTCACGCGCGCAGCAGCGCGCCTCGACGTCACGCAATCCGCGCTGAGCCACACCATCCGCAATCTGGAAGCGAAACTAGGTGTGCGGCTGCTGACGCGGACCACGCGCAGTGTGTCGACGACCGACGCGGGCGAACTGCTGGTCCGGTCCATTGGTCCCAAATTCGAGGAAATCGAAGCCGACCTGTCCGCCGTGGCCGAACTTGGCGAACGCCCGGCGGGCACCATTCGCATTACGTCCGTCGACCATCCGATCGATGCCATCATCTGGCCACGCCTCGCCAAGGTACTTCCGCACTATCCGGACCTCAACGTCGAATTGACGGTCGATTACGGACTCACCAACATTGTGGGTGATCGCTACGACATCGGCGTGCGGTTTGGCGACCAGATCGAGAAGGACATGATTGCAGTGCGCATCAGTCCCGATGTGAAAATGGCCATGGCGGGGTCACCCGCATATTTCAAGGGCCGCGAAAAACCGATGGTGCCGCGCGACCTGTTGTCGCACCGATGCATCAACCTGCGCCTTCCCACTAGCGGCGGCCTCTATGCGTGGGAACTGGCGAAGGGATCCAGGAAGTTGCAGGCCCGTGTGGAAGGGCAGGTCATTTGCAATAGCGTCAACCAGATGATCAATGCCGCCCTGGATGGCTTTGGGCTGGTGTTCCTGCCGACGCCGGTCGTCCAGTCCTACGTGGAGAAAGGCAAACTCATCAAGGTGATGGAGGACTGGTGCCCGACCTTCCCGGGCTATCACGCGTTCTATCCGAGCCGCAGGCAGTCGTCGCGCGCGCTCAAGATCGTGATCGACGCCATCCGGTACCACCCGGATGGCGTCACCGCTGCTAAGCCTGCGAAAGCTGGTCACGGATAGGCAGGGACCGGATCCGTGTCCCCGTTGCCGCAAAGATCGCGTTGCAGAGTGCAGGCGCGATGGGCGGCACGGGCGGCTCGCCCACACCACCGGGCGGTACGTCGAAATCGCCACCGACCATCCACGTATGGATGGCCCGAGGTGCCATGTGCGAGCGCAGGATCTCGAAGTCGTGGAAGTTGCTTTGCTGGACGCGGCCGTCCTTGAACGTGATCTCGCCCAGCATCGCCAGGCTGATCCCCATCACGCATCCGCCTTCCACCTGTGAACGGATGCGCTCGGGGTTGACCTGTGGTCCGCAATCGATCGCCATGTCCACGCGCGGAATGGTGATCTGGCCCTTGCCATCCACTGCCACTTCCACAACGGTGGCCACATAGGTCACGAAGCTGTACGCCATGGCAATGCCAAGGCCGTGCCCCTTGGGCAGCTTGCGACCCCAATTCGCCCTGCGCGCCGCTTCCTCGATGACGCGCCGCATGCGTCCGGTATCCAGGGGATACACGTCCGGCGATTCGTTGTAGTTCCACGTGTCCGAGAGTGTCGAGGGATCGATCTTGCGCGGCGGGCCGATCAGCTCCAGCAGGTAATCCTTCGGATCGCGCCGCGCCTGATGCGCCAGCTCGGCAACGAAGCTCTGCACGGCAAATGCGTGCGGAATATTGGACACCGAGCGGAACCAGCCAATGCGCGTGTGCGCCGGCACGTCGGCCGACTCCAGCCGGATCGACGGGATCTGGAACGGGACGTTGATGGCCGTCATGCCCGCTTCGAATGCAGCTTTGCCTTCGGCGCCTACCTTGAACGTGGAGGTAATGGTCGGCGCGGCGGACCGGTGCAGCCATGCCGTCGGCTTGCCGCTGGCATCCAACACGGACTCCATGTGCTCGACCGATACCGTGTGGAAATAGTCGTGGTGGATATCGTCGTCGCGCGTCCACTGCAGCTTGACGGGCTTGCCGTCCATCGCCTTCGACACCAACGCCGCTTCGGAAATGAAGTCGGCCATCGACTTGCGGCCGAAGCCGCCGCCCAGCAACGTGACATGCAGCGTGACGTCCTTGACGTCGAGGCCGACGTGCTTCGCCACGCTTTCCAATGCACCCTGGGGCGCTTGCGAAGGCGCCCAGATCTCGCACTTGCCGTCAACGAAACGCGCCGTTGCCACGGGCGTTTCCATCGAGGCATGCGCAAGATGCGGAATGTAGTACTGGGCCGAGACCTTGCGCTGGCTGCCGGCCGCCGACAACGCCGCCACGGCATCGCCATCGCTGCGTAGCGCCTTGCCTGGCTGTCGCACGGCCGCTTCGAGCGTGCGGCGGAACGCGACGGAATCGTAGCGGCCATTGGCGCCATCGTCCCATTCGAGCTTGAGCGCCGCGCGGCCCTGCATCGCCGCCCATGTATTGGTAGCCACCACGGCCACCCCACCCACGGGATTGAACAACGGCGGACCGTCGTAGCCTTTCAGCTCGACGACCCGCAGGACTCCCGGAACCTTCAGCGTATCGGTGCTGTCAACCTTGCGCAGCTTGCCACCATGGACAGGCGGGCGGGCGATGACCGCGTAGACCATGCCCGGCAGCCGCACGTCGATACCGTAGGTCGCCTTGCCTTGCGCAATATCACGACTGTCGGCCGGCATGATCCTGCCTTTGCCGATGTAGCGGAATGCGTCCGGCTGCTTGAGCCGAAGTTGGTCGCGCTTCGGCACTGGCTGCTGCATCGCGGCTGCGGCCAGATCGCCATATCCGATCCGGCGTCCCGTGGCTGCATGAATCACTTCGTGGTTACGCGCCTGCACCTCCGTGACCGGCACCTTCCATTGCGCGGCAGCAGCGGCTTCGAGCATTTGCCTTGCCGACGCACCCACCCGGCGCATCGGCGCCAGGAAATGCCGCATGCTGCGCGACCCGTCCACATTCTGGCTGCCGTAGCGCGCTTCGTTGGCATCGGCCTGAACGATTCTGACGCGGCTCCAGTCCGCCTCCATCTCGTCGGCGACAACCATCGGCAGGCTGGTTCGCACCCCCGTGCCCATCTCGGCTCGATGCGCCACGATGGTCACGGTGCCATCCCGCGCAATCGAGACGAACACCAGCGGATCGTCAACGACACCGCCCGGCATCGCCGCGCCACCGAATTTCTTCTCGGGTTCGGCAGCGGCGGCCTTGGTGACCAGTCCGCCGAACTGCAGAGACAGCGCGAACACCGCGCCTGCCTGCAGGATGCGACGGCGCGCCGGTTGTTCGAGGGTTTCGAGGTCGGTGCGAGTCATGCCTTGGCTCCCGTCTTGTTGGCCGCAAGGCGTGACGATGCCAGCTTCACCGCAGCATTGATGCGCGTGTACGTGCCACAGCGGCACAGATTGCCGCTCATCCCCGCCACGATCTGCTCGTCAGTGGGCTTCGGATTCGCTTTCAACAGCGCGGTAGCCGTCATGATCTGCCCGGCCTGACAATAGCCGCACTGGGCCACGCCCAGCTCGACCCAGGCATCCTGGACGGCCCGGCCTACGCGATCGGCATCCATCGATTCGATCGTGCGTACGCGCTTGGTACCAATCCCGGAGATCGGCGTGACACAGGAGCGGACGGGTTGCCCATCCACATGTACGGTGCAGGCGCCGCAAAGCGCCATGCCGCAACCGAACTTGGTACCGGTAAAGCCCAGGGCATCGCGCAGCGTCCACAGCAGTGGGGTGTCGGGGGAGAGGTCGACCTCATGAACCTGGCCGTTGATGTTTATCGTTGTCATGGACGGAAGAGAGGCGGGGGATCGCGGTATGGTATCGAATAGGCGGCGTTTCGATTACGCACAATGGCTCATTGCCATCATGAAAGCAGTTCATCAATCGTTTCATGAGTCCGGCTCATCAAGGCAACAAGTATTGACCGGCTAGTCGCCGGCGGCCGTAGCCCGGATCATTCGGCCGATGGAAAACACCGCACTACCCAGCACCTCCCCAACATATCCGGACTCGCCTGCGCAAGGTTCGCAGCCGCCGGCCTACTGGAGCGGCGTCTTCGCTATGACGCTCTGTGTCTTCGCGCTGATTGCCTCGGAGTTCATGCCCGTAAGTCTGCTGACACCAATGTCCGCAGACCTGCGTGTCACCGAAGGAATGACAGGGCAGGGCATTGCCATCTCCGGCGCCTTTGCCGTCGTCACGAGTCTGTTCATCTCAGCCATGGCGGGCAGCATGAACCGAAAGTTGCTGCTGCTTGGGCTTACGGCGGTCATGGCGGCATCGGGTGCCGTTATCGCGGCGGCCCCGAACTACAGCGTTTACATGGCCGGGCGCGCATTGATCGGGGTTGTGGTCGGCGGCTTCTGGTCGATGTCGGCGGCCACGGCAATCCGCCTGGTGCCCACGCACCAGGTGCCACGCGCATTGGCAATCTTCAATAGCGGCAACGCATTGGCCACAGTCGTGGCGGCGCCGGTCGGCAGCTATCTCGGCGCACTCATCGGCTGGCGCGGCGCATTCTATTGCCTCGTCCCGATTGCCCTCCTCGCACTCGCCTGGCAATGGTTCAGCCTTCCCGCCATGCCAGTGCCGATCCGGCCCAAAGGCAGCAGCAATGTTTTCGTGCACCTGAAGCGCCCGGTAGTGCGGCTGGGCATGCTCGCAGCCGGCGTATTCTTCTCCGGGCAATTCACGCTGTTCACTTACGTCCGGCCGTTTCTCGAAACGGTCACGCATGTCGATGCATCCGGCTTGTCCCTGATCCTGCTGGCCATCGGCATGGCGGGATTTGTCGGCACCATGCTGATCGGCGCCGTGCTGAAGCGGGCGTTCCACGCCACGCTCGTGGCAATTCCGATGTTGATGGCCGCCATCGCACTCGCACTGATCGGCCTGGGCCATCACACCATCAGTGTGGTCGTGCTTCTGGCATTGTGGGGGCTGGTGGCAACTGCCGCGCCCGTCGGTTGGTGGAGCTGGATCACGCGCACGTTTCCGGACCATGCCGAAGCAGGCGGTGGCCTGATGGTGGCAGTCGTCCAACTTTCGATCGCACTGGGCTCTACCGTGGGTGGCATCCTCTTCGATACATACGGCTACCGCAGCACGCTTGAAGCCAGCGCAACGCTGCTGCTCATCGGTGCAGTACTGGCATGGATGACGGCCCGTGCCGCGAAGATTGACGATGCTCAAGTTGTCAATGAGCCACTCGCTCATATGCAACCGGAGAAAGCGCGGTGAAGTTGTTCATCCGGATAATGCGCCAACATCACGTGTCCAGGCTTTGCTCATCTGTCGTAGGGCTGGCCATTTTCAGATGTCAGCACGGGCGTGCGGGGCCGTTGATATCCCCTATCAGACAGATGCCACGTCATATCTAATGCTCTGCGCGGCTGGGGCGCAGGAGACCCACTCGGCGGCCTGTCTCCAGTCGCGCATCACTGTTCACTTCCCCTGAGGCAGCATCTCGAAACTATTCGATGGTGACATTGCCCTCCTTTACGAGGGTAGCGAACTTGCTGGTCTCATCATTGATGCGCTTGGCAAAAGCTTCAGGCGTATTAGACATTGGCTCGGCACCTGCAGCGAGCATACGTTGCTGGAAGTCGGGTGAGCTGACAATCTTCACGATTTCGGTGTTAAGTTTGGTGACGACGGGCTTGGGTGTTGCTGCGGGAGCGAGCACGCCGAACCACGTACCAATGTCGAAGCCTTTGAGACCCGCCTCATCCATCGTCGGTACGTCAGGCAAGGCGCTGGAACGCTTTGCCGTGGTGACTGCCAGCGCTTTCAGCTTGCCGCCCTTGATATGCGGCAGCACCGTCGTCAGGGTGTCGAAGGACATGGAGACCTGACCGCCCAGCAGGTCCGTGGTCAGCGGACCACTCCCCTTGTACGGCACATGCAGCAACTTGACGCCGGTTGTCGCCTGGAACTGGGTGCCGATCAGGTGTTGCGCAGTGCCGTTGCCATTGGAGCCATACGACAACTCTGGAGATGCCTTCTTCGCCAGTGCGACAAGCTCGGCCACATTCTTTGCAGGCGTCTTCGCGCTGTTGATGACCAGCACGTTGGGGACCATCGCCAGTGTGGAGACCGGGGTCAGGTCCTTCTGGAAGCTGTAGGGGAGCTTCTTGTAGACCGACGTGGCGATGGTGTGGTGCACAGCGCCCATCAACAGCGTGTAGCCATCGGGCTTGGCTTTCGCAACGTAGTCAGCTCCGACCGTGGCGCCCGCGCCTGGACGGTTTTCGACAATGACGGGCTGGCCGAGCGCTTTGGACAACTGATCGCCCAGCGCGCGTGCCAGGACATCGGTCGTGCCGCCAGACGGGAACGGAACGACCAAGCTAATCGGCTTGGCCGGCCAGTCCTGTGCAGATGCCTGCGACGCTGCGCAGATTCCAAAGCCGATCACGAAAAGCCCGCAGAGGCTACGGACGCGTTGAGTGGTGAATGTACGCATGTTTGTCTCCTTTGATTGTAGTGATGGCAATGCGCGTTGATGTGCTAGATCTGGCGCGAACTTGAAAACGCAGCACGACCGGCGAACGTGGCTGCGCAGCCAAGTTCGGCCTCGATGTAGAGCAGGCGGTTGTATTTGGCAACGCGGTCGGAACGCGACAGCGAACCGGTCTTGATCTGCGTGGCAGCGGTGCAGACGCTGAGATCGGCGATCGTCGTATCTTCGGTCTCGCCGGACCTGTGCGACATCACCGATGCATAGCCCTCGCGATGCGCCATCTCGATGGCCGCCAGTGTTTCGCTCAACGTGCCGATCTGGTTCGGCTTGATGAGGATGGCATTGGCCACGCCGCAATCGATGCCTTCCTGAAGGATGGCGGTGTTGGTGACAAACAGATCGTCACCTACCAACTGCACGCGGTCGCCCAGACGCTCGGTCAGCAACTTCCACCCTTGCCAGTCGTCCTCGGCCATGCCGTCTTCGATCGTGACGATGGGGTATTGCGACACCCAGCCTGCGAGCAAATCGACAAAGCCGCCGCTGTCGTAGCTGCGGTTCTCGGACTGCAGGACATAGCTTCCGTCCCGATGGAACTCGGAACTCGCCACGTCCAGGCCCAGTGCGATATCGCGGCCAGCCTGGAAGCCGGCGGCGTGGATGGCTTGCATGATGACTTCCAGCGCCTGTTCGTTGGATTTCAGGTCCGGCGCAAAGCCGCCTTCATCGCCGACTGCCGTGGAAAGGCCGCGCTGTTTCAGAAGCGCCTTGAGCGTATGGAACACTTCCGCACCCCAACGCACGGCTTCCGAGAACGATGGGGCACCAACTGGCAGGATCATGAACTCCTGCATATCCACGCTGTTGTCGGCATGCGCACCACCGTTGATGATGTTCATCATCGGCATGGGCAAGCGCATCTGTGCGCGGTCGCCGCCAATCGAGCGGTAAAGCGGTACACCTGCCGAAGCTGCAGCCGCGCGCGCCGTGGCCAACGAGACGGCCAACAACGCGTTGGCGCCCAGTCGCGACTTGTCGGCCGTGCCGTCGAGCCGAATCAGGCATTGATCGATGTCCGACTGCTCCGATGCACGCATGCCTGCCAGCGCTCGTGCGATATCCACGTCGATGTGCCTGACAGCCTTGCGCACACCCTTGCCGGCGTAGCGATCCCGCTCGCCATCGCGCAGCTCGATGGCCTCGCGCGCGCCCGTCGAAGCGCCCGAGGGGGCCGCCGCGAACCCTTCACTGCCATCGGCCAGCAGCACCCGGGCAGCCACGGTTGGGTTGCCGCGCGAGTCGAGGATTTCGTAGCCACGCACTTCCTGGATCACTGACATGCGGTTTCCCCTTACTGGACCTGCGCGATGCGCAGAAGATTGGTGGTGCCCGCCACGGTGAACGGCAAGCCGGCGGAGATCACGATCGACTGACCGGGTTCGCCGAAGCGTTCCTTGACGACGGTTCGGCTTGCCAGGTCGGTCATTTCCAGCACATCGACGACTTCATGGCACAGCACGGCATGGACACCCCATGCGAGTGCCAGGCGGCGAGCTGTGGCGATACGCGGCGTCATGCCCAGGATTGGCACTTCGGGCCGCTCACGTGCCATGCGTAGCGCGGAATAGCCGGAACTGGTGTAGGCGACTGTGGCCGGGACCTTGAGCAGCCCGGCCACATGTCGCACCGCATAGCCGATGGCATCGGCTGCCTCGGCGCGCGGTGGGGTATGCGAAGACTGAATCGCGTCGTGATAATGCGGATCGGATTCGGTGCGCGTGATGATGCTGTTCATCATCGTCACAGCTTCCACGGGATACCGGCCCGAGGCCGATTCCGCCGAGAGCATGACCGCATCGGCGCCGTCGTAGACGGCCGTGGCCACATCGGAGGCTTCGGCGCGCGTGGGTACAGGCGTCGCGATCATCGACTCCAGCATCTGCGTGGCCACAATGACTGGCTTGCCCGCCTTGCGGCAGGCGCGCACGATCTGCTTCTGGAGCGATGGCACCTGCTCGGCTGGCATCTCCACGCCGAGATCGCCGCGCGCCACCATCACCGCGTCGGCTTCGGCAACGATGGCGTCCAGACTCTGGATCGCGGCAGGCTTTTCCAGTTTTGCAACGATTCCGGCGCGGTCCTGCACGATCGCCTTGATCTCCTGGATATCCTCGGGACGCTGCACGAACGACAGCGCAATCCAGTCGACGCCGAGCGTGAGTCCGAAGTCGAGGTCTCGACGGTCCTTCTCGGTCATCGCCGACAGCGGCAGCACCACGCCCGGCACGTTGACGCCCTTGCGGTCGGACAGGGGCCCGCCATTGACGACCGTGGTTTCGGCAAAGTCTCTACCGCAATGGTCCACGCGCAGGCGGATCTTGCCGTCGTCAAGCAGCAGTTCGGTGCCTTCACGCAGTGCGGCGAATATCTCTGGATGCGGAAGGCTGACGCGGGAAACCGTGCCCGGCTGATCGCGGTCCAGGTCGAGGCGGAACGATGCGCCCGCCGGAAGCTGGATGGGGCCGTCGGCAAACGTGCCGATCCGCAGCTTCGGGCCTTGCAGATCGAGCAGCACGCCGATAGGGCGACCGCGCGCTTGCTCGATTTCCCGGATCGTATCGAGCCGTTGCCGATGGTCGTCATGGCTGCCATGGCTGAAGTTCAGACGGAACACATCGGCGCCAGCGTCGAACAGGGCCTCGATGATCTCGGGTGACGTGCTGGCAGGACCCAGCGTCGCCACGATCTTCGCGTTGCGGAGGCGTCTCATGGTCATACTCCATCAGGGCGCGATCAGAATCGCGCGGAAATCGTTGACGTTGGTGAGGGTGGGGCCGGTTACGACGGCATCCCCGAGGGCTTCAAAGAAGCCGTGGCCATCGTTGTTGCCCAGCGCATCCTGCGGACGGATACCCATTGCCCAGGCACGCCGCAAGGTGTCGGGCGTCACGATGGCGCCGGCAATCTCTTCCTGGCCATCGACGCCATCGGTGTCACCCGCGAGGGCATGGATGCGAGCATCGCCGCGCAACGTCATGGCAAGCGCGAGCAGGAATTCGACGTTGCGACCGCCACGTCCTGTGCCGCGTACGGTCACGGTCGTTTCTCCGCCCGACAACAGCACGCACGGCGACGGGAACAGCTGGTGGTTGGCCGATTCCAGCGCGAGAGCGCCGAGCACCAGCCCCACGTCGCGCGACTCGCCTTCGATCGCATCGCCCAGCAGATGCACCCCGAGGCCCGCGTCGCGGGCAACGCTCGCAGCCGCTTGCAGTGCCATCCGTGGCGTGGCGATCAACGTGGTGTCGATGCGCGGGAGTCGCGTATCGCCGGGCTTTACCGATTCGGCCACCTCCGATTCCAGCACGCGCATGACGTGCTCTGACAACGCCAGTCCGTAGCGCCGGAGAATATCGATGGCGTCCTGACGGGTTGAAGGATCTGGGACAGTGGGGCCGGATGCAATGTCGATCGGGTCGTCGCCCGGAACGTCCGACAACAGCAGGTTGCAGACGCGAGCCGGGTAGCAGGCCGCTGCCAACCGTCCGCCCTTGATCGCCGAGAGATGGCGTCTGACGCAGTTCATCTCGGTGATCGTGGCGCCTGACTTGAGCAGATCGCGATTGATCTGCTGCTTGTCATCGAGCGAGATACCTGCAAGCGGCAGCGGTAGCAGGGCGGAACCTCCACCGGATATCAGGCTTACGACCAGATCATCCTCCGTCAACCCGGATACCAGTTCCAGCATGCGGCGGGCCGCCTCGTTGCCAGCTGTGTCGGGCACGGGATGCGCCGCTTCCACGATCTCGATCTGCTCGCATGGCACCGCATAGCCGTAGCGGGTTACCACCAGACCCTGCATCGGACCTTGCCAGGCTTTCTCGAAGGCGTGCGCCATGGCTGCCGATGCCTTGCCGGCACCGATCACGATGGTGCGTCCCTTGGGGCGGTCTGGCAAATGGCGCGCCAGCGTGAGCGACGGCTGCGCGGCGGCGATGGCCGCATCGAACATGCTGCGCAGCAACGCGCTGGCCTGTGGGGTGTCGAATGTCATCGTCATCGCCTCAGTGCATCAGGCCAGCGTGCGCATCGGCGACGCGAGACAAACGACAGAGCAGGGCGCGCACGCCCACGCGGCCCAGTTCCTTCCTGCTCTTCATGCGTGCGACGCCAAGCAATACCTGCACGTACAGCTTGCCCAATAGCCTTTGAATCATGGCTGTCTCCTGCTGATTCGAGGTGAGTCGCCTGCGGTCGAGGGCTCTGCTGGCCGTTGTCGGAGTCCGCAAGGAAGCAGACGCACGGTGGGCGCGCGCCTGCTGGCAGCCCGGCCATGGCCGGGTGCGAAGGGTCTACAGGTGAAGGGGCGAACGCAGCCTTATGCAGCCTTGGCCTGGTGGTGCGCCGCCAGGTAGTCGCAGACCGCCTTGGTCACGTCCACGGTCTTTGCCTTGCCGCCGAGGTCCCCGGTATGCAGCGCCGGATTGGCGGTCACGGCTTCGATCGCGGCCATCACGCGTTGCGCGGCGGCGTTCTCGCCCAGATGTTCCAGCAGCATGACCACGGACCAGAACGTGCCGACCGGATTGGCCAGGCCCTTGCCCATGATGTCGAAGGCGGAGCCGTGGATCGGCTCGAACATAGACGGATAGCGGCGCTCCGGATCGATGTTGCCGGTGGGGGCAATGCCCAGGCTGCCAGCCAGCGCAGCGGCCAGGTCGCTCAGGATGTCGGCGTGGAGATTGGTGGCGACGATGGTGTCGAGTGTGGCGGGGCGGTTGACCATACGTGCGGTGGCGGCGTCCACCAGTTCCTTGTCCCATGTGACATCAGGGAAGTCCTTCGCTACCTGCACGGCCACTTCATCCCACATCACCATCGCGTGACGCTGTGCGTTCGACTTGGTAATCACGGTCAGCAGCTTGCGCGGCCGCGACTGGGCCAGCTTGAACGCGTACCGGAGGATGCGCTCCACACCGACGCGCGTCATCATTGACACATCGGTCGCGGCTTCGATCGGATGACCTTGATGCACGCGGCCGCCCACGCCGGAGTATTCGCCTTCGGAGTTCTCGCGGACGATGATCCAGTTCAGGTCCTCCGGTGCGCAACGCTTGAGCGGCCCATCGATGCCGGGAAGGATGCGCGTGGGGCGCACATTGGCGTACTGGTCAAAGCCCTGGCAAATCTTGAGGCGCAGTCCCCAGAGTGTGATGTGGTCCGGGATCTGGTTGTCGCCAGCGGAGCCGAACAGGATCGCGTCCTTGTTGCGCAGGGCGTCGAGGCCATCGGCCGGCATCATCACCCCATGCTTGCGGTAGTAGTCGCCGCCCCAGTCGAAGTTTTCGAACTCGAAGCGGAATTCTGCGCCAGCGGCGGCCAAGGCTTCCATGACTTCGCGGCCAGCGGGGACCACTTCCTTGCCAATGCCATCGCCCGGAATAGTTGCGATCTTGTACGTCTTCATCTTTCGTCTCCTGTCTGGTCTGGAAATCCGTTTTGGTGCCTTCGTGCTGTCGAGAGCATGGGACGGATTCTGGACGGTGGACGAAGTTTTGGATCGTGGCTAAAGTTAAACCATTCTTAACCTGTAGGTTGAAAGTGAATATGGTTGCCAACAGTGCGATCCAACCGGCCGAGCTGGGCTTCTTCGCGGCATTAGCCACGGCTGGCAGCCTGAGCGCCGCAGCGCGGGATCTGGGCATCACGACGGCGGCGGTCAGCAAGCGGCTGGGCCAGATGGAGGCGCGCATCGGCATGCCGTTGGTGACGCGTACCACGCGGCGCATGAGCCTGACACCGGAAGGGGAGGTCTTGCTCGAGCATGCCCGCCGTATCCTGGGCGAACTGGACGATCTGCAGCAACTGCTGACCAGTGCCAAGGGCAAGCCGAGCGGCTTGCTCCGCGTCAATGCCACGCTCGGCTTCGGCCGCATGCATGTGGCGCCGGTGATCTCCGGCTACAGCCGGATGTACCCCGAAGTCGATGTCCAACTGCAACTGTCTGCGGACCCGCCGCCACTGACCGAGGATGCATTCGATGTCTGCGTGCGGTTCGGCGAGCCGCCCGACGCGCGCATCGTGGCGCGCAAACTCGCACCAAACCGGCGGCTACTGGTTGCCTCGCCACGTTACTTGCGCGAGCACGGCACGCCGCAAACGCCAGCAGACCTGCAGCGCCACAACTGCATTGGCATCCGGCAGGGGAGCGATGCCTACGGCGTTTGGCGGCTCACGCCAGTCAAAGGTGCCAAGGCACGTACCGAAGCGATCCATGTCCGAGGCAACCTCACCACGAATGACGGCGAAATTGCCGTGAACTGGGCGTTGGAGGGGCACGGCATCGTGCTGCGCGCCGAGTGGGACGTCGACCGCTATCTCCGCAGCGGAAGGCTGGTGCAGGTGCTGCCGCAATATGCCACCCCGGAGGCAAACATCTACGCGGTGTACCAGCAAAGGCATCAACTGTCGTCCCGAATCCGGCTGTTCGTCGAGTATCTCGGCGAAAAATTCGCGGCCTTTGGCCAGTAGGCCCAGCTCTGGGCCGGCAGGGACCGAGGATCCGTCTTGGTCGCTATCTATACCCCACCAAAGTTGGGTTGAGGATGGCAATTGAACAGCCGTTCTGCAAGCGACAGTGCCTAATCTTGCGCGTCGACTACGCGGCAGGGCAGACAAAAACCAAGCAGACCCTATTGCCGAGGGCGTAGGGACAACGGAGATACGGATGGCGTTTATCGGCAATATGAAGATTGGCAAGCGGCTGGGGCTTGGCTTCTCCCTGATTCTGGCATTTTCCATTGCTATTACCGCTATCGCCATCTGGCGGCTTGACAACGTTGCAGCCGCGACGCGCGAGATGATGAAGGTGCCGCTCCTCAAGGAGAGACTGATTGGCGACTGGTATGCCAATCTGGCATCGGGCATCCGACGCACTAGCGCCATTGCGAAGAGTACTGATCCTGCGCTGGGCCCATATTTCGCCGAAGAGGCCGCGGCGTCGTCCAAGAGCTCGGGCGAACTTCAGAAAAAAGTGGAAGCACTGATCTCCACGGAACAAGAAAGGGCGCTGTTCAGCAAGATCGGCGAATCCCGGAAGGCCTACCTGAGTTCTCGCGACGAGATCAACAAGGCCAAGGCGGCTGGTAATGTCGATGAAGCCACGCGTATTCTGGACAAGGTGTTCACCCCAGCGGCGAACGCCTATCAGGGCACGATGCGCGAGCTGGTTGAAGTGCAGCGACGCACCATTGACGATACCGCCAAGGAGATTGATGGCGTTGCCGCCAAGAGTCGCGCACTGCTGCTGGTGCTCGAAGGACTCATCCTGGTACTTGGGATCATCTGTGCGTACTTCCTGACGCGCAGCATCAGCCGTCCGCTGGCACAAGCTGTCAGCGTGTCGCGTCGCGTGGCCGATGGTGACTTGTCCAGCGAGATCGTTGTGAAATCCAGTGACGAGACCGGCGAGCTGTTGCAAGCGCTGAAGGACATGAATGACAAGCTCGGGGGCACGGTCGGAAATATCCGAACGGCCAGCGTGGCGGTCGCCAGCGCTGCGGGCCAGATCGCATCCGGCAATCTGGATCTCTCTTCTCGCACCGAACAGCAGGCTGCTTCGATCGAGCAGACTGCGGCGAGCATGGTCGAGCTGACGGAAACGGTGAATCAGAATGCCGACCATGCGCGCCAGGCGACTTCCCTCGCCGGCAGTGCCAGAGAAATGACGGAGTCCGGGCGTTCCGATGTGGCCGCGATGGTGCAGACGGTTGGTGAGGTGAGTGCCGAGTCGAGGAAGATCGCAGAGATCACCGGCATGATCGAAGGCATCGCATTTCAGACGAATATCCTGGCACTCAATGCCGCAGTCGAGGCAGCACGTGCTGGCGAGCAAGGACGAGGCTTCGCGGTTGTCGCGGGCGAGGTACGATCGCTGGCACAAAGGGCGTCTGGCGCAGCCAAGGAAATCAAGGAACTGATCGAGGCATCAACCGTGAAGGTGCAAGTGGGTGCCCAGCAGGCCGAAGGCGTCAGTGCCGCAATGGAACGGATCAATACGGCAATCGAGCGCGTCTCGGACATCATCGGCGAAATCTCCGCGGCTTCCGACGAGCAAAGCAAGAACCTTGAACAGGTGAGTCTTGCCATTACCCAGATCGACCAGGCGACCCAGCAAAATGCAGCGCTGGTCGAGGAGTCTTCCGCAGCAGCGCAGGCTCTTCGCGAGCAGGCAGTGGGTATGAAGGACGAGGTGATGTATTTCAAGACCGCAGGCCAATTCGCTTAAGCAGCCCGTCCGCCTGGTTCGAGAACAACACAGCGACCATCCGCCGTGTGGGTCTACCCACCGGGGATGGTCATTCGCGTGATGTCGGATTATTTGTGACATTACTATTTGTGGCCAACATTTGTTTTGGCAAGAATAAGCATTATGTTAAATGAGATGTGCAGCTGCGAAGCCCGAACGGACTGGACCCAGCGGCGTCGACGCTAGCCAGTCACGCACCCCGCTTGCGGACATCAGGCCAGATCGCAGCGGAAACCCCTATCTGGAAAGCAATGTTGTATCGCGCTGCCCAGCCCACGCGGGCGACGACAGGTGTTTGGCAAAGTAGTCCATCAGTGCCGTGATTCTTGCGGGTCTGGCGCGGGCCGAGGGGGTGACGAAATACAAGCCGCCCCGCGTCAGGTGCCAGCCATGCAGGAGCGTTTCCAGCCTTCCATCGGCCAGATACTCACCGGCCATGAACTCGGGCAATTCGGCAATGCCCTCGCCTGCGAGCAACATGGGCAGCAGGGCCTCGGAGTTGGTCACGCGCAGCGGGCCAACGGGCGTCACCGGATGTTCTTCGCCTGCGTCGTTGACGAAGCGCCATACATCGCTGCGCGCCCGGTACGCATAGGAAAAACAAGGTCTTGCTTCAAGGTCGCGCGGATGGGTCGGGCGGCCAGCGCGTTCCAGGTAGGCCGGGGCCGCCACGACGATCTGGGAAACCGGGCACAACTGCCGGGCGACGAGCGAGGAATCCGGTAAGGCAGCGATACGCAGCGCCGCATCGAACCCTTGCGCCACGATGTCCACCGTGGCATCTGACAGATGCAGATCGATCGACACTTCGGGATAGGCCTCGAAGAATCCCGGTAGCAACGGTGCCACCCATCGGACCCCGAACGACATCGGCACCGCCAGCCGTATCAGCCCACGCGGCTTGACCGACAGTTCGCGTGCGACGTTCTCGGCTGCTTCTGCCTGCCGATAGAGATTTCCCGCCTGCTCCGCAATCGTGGCACCGAACTCGGTCAGGGCCAGGTGCCGGGACGTGCGATTGAGCAGGCGCCCGCCCAACCGCTCCTCCAGCCTTGCCACCCCGCGCGATACCGTCGCGACGGAGATCCCCATCGTACGCGCCGCCGCGGCGAACGACCCCTCCTCTGCCACCTTGCCGAACATTGCCAGCCCTTCGAAATCCGGAAGCTTCGTCATTTCATTTGTGCAACGATGATTTGCGATCGATTCTATTTCGAAATGATGCGCGC
>NZ_JBDKXK010000047.1:0-41232 GCF_039710735.1 Cupriavidus sp. DL-D2
GACGACGCATGAGTCGATTGCTCCGGTGCATGCGCCGGTGATCGAACGCTGAAAGCGAGGCGCCGGGAACCAGCAGGAACTTCCGGCGCCTCATCAAGGGTGCCCGCCCGGCAGACCGGGCGGCCTTGCACTACTCTGATATCAACGTTCTCACCGGAGTTGCCGATGGACACCCCCTTTCACCAGTTCTCCGACCTGTTCGCACAGCTTGGCCTGCCTTCCGAGGAAGCCGATATTCGCGATTTCATCGCCCGGCACTCGCCGCTGTCACAAGACAAGGAATTGTGGGAGGCCCCGTTCTGGACTCCCGCGCAGGCTTCGCTGCTGCGCGACGAGTTCGTCGAGGATGCGGACTGGGCTGAAATGGTCGATCAACTAAATCTGGCGCTGCGGGCCCCCGCATCGCGCTGATCCTGCCGCCTCCTTGACGAGGCGGCTTGCATCCATCGTTCTTCCCACCCTATCGTTTGCGCCACGCGCGCCGTGGCCTGCCTGTCGCTGGCAGGCCAGAGAGACGACGCGAACGTCTAACGATTTCGGGAAGAACGATGACGCTATCGAAAGTCGGGAGCAAGAGCCCGACGCCTGCGCGCCGTAGAGGCGCCTTCTATGTCAAATGGTATGGGTCGCCGCTGATTGTGCGGCTGCTGTTGTGGCTCGGTTTCGGGGGGCTTGCGGCAGTGATGCTGGTGTTGGGTCTGCACGAACCGGATGTCACCATGTTGGCGATAGGGGCAGGGTTTGCTGGGGTCATCGCCCTGATGGAACTGACCTGGGGCCGCCATAGGCCGTTGCGCAAGCCGTTGTTGACGATCGATGCCACGGGTATCGGGTCTACGGTGTTTCCGCGTTCGCAGCATCATCTGCGCTGGCAGGACGTAGCCAGCGTCACGATTCACAAAGAGAGTGGCGCGACGATGCTGGCGGTTGAGCCGATCAAGCCGCCGGGCCGGTTTCGGCGTCGCTTTGTGGTCCAGATCGGGGGGTTGAGCAAGGCCGACAGGGAGAAGGTCGAAACGCTGGTTGCGCATCTGCGGATATTGGAAAACAGCGAGATCGCAAAGGAAATCGAAGTCGAGCAAGCATACGTCGCCCGCATGGAAACGAAGCCGCGTCCCTGGGCGGTCTACTCCCTGATTGGCGTGAACGTGGTCGTCTGGTTGCTCATGGTCTTGCGTGGCGCCCCGTGGATCGACACTACTCCCGTGTCGATGCTGGTCGATTGGGGCGGCAATGCCGCAGTGCTCGCGCATGACGGCCAATGGTGGCGCATGCTGACTGCCACGTTCCTTCACGGCAACTTCCTGCACCTTGCGATGAACATGGTGGTGCTGCTCATGCTCGGCAGCAAGCTCGAGTGGTTTCTCGGGCCGCGCAATTTTCTGCTGGTGTACTTGGGTGCGGGGCTGCTGGGCAGCGCCGCCAGTCTGCATTTCGCAGCGCAGGCAACCGTGTCGGTCGGCGCGTCAGGTGCGGTGTTCGGCGTGGCCGGGGCATTGCTGGTGATCGTCCTGCGCAATCATGAACATCTGCCCGCGGAGATTCGTCAGTCATTGATGGCCGATGCAGGATTCATGGTCGGCTTTTCGCTGCTGCGCGGATTCCGCGCCGAAAACATCGACAACGCCGCGCACGTCGGCGGCTTGATCGGCGGGCTGTTGCTGGCGGTGTGCCTGCCGGACAACATCGCGCCGCAGCCATCGTGGACGAGTGCGCAGAGAAAGCGCAGCGACGTCTGGTCACGGTTTGTCCCGCTGGCAGTGTGCACGGCGATCGTAGTGGTGACCGTAGCCATGTTTTCACCGCCCGGCACGCAGGAGCAGCGGGACAGCATGGCCACTACGCGACAGTTCGAGCAAGCTGGAGATCAGTTCGAGGCGGTATTGAAGGAGGCGATGGGTGATAGCCTTGCCGTGGTGGCGGGAACGTTGTCCGAGGAGGAATTCTTCACGCGCGCACAGACGCTGCATGCCATGGCCTTTGCAGATGTGCACGCGACGCTGGCCGGTATCGTGCTGCCACCGGGTGACAAGCGGGCGGTAGTCCTGGAAGACATGAAAGAATTTTCCGATGCCATGCACAGGTTCCTGCGTATCGAGTACCGATTGGACCTCGAAACGAATCAGTATGTGCCACGCAATCCCGAGTCCTACATGCAACAGCAGGAAGAGATAAAGACATTGCTGGAGCGGTTCACCCGAAACATGAAGGAGTTCAGGGCTCAACAATAAAAGCCCTCCGACAACCGCCTGCCGGAATAACGACACCGTGCTATCCTGCGCCGACATGCCGCCGCGCCGCGCCTCGTTCCACCTGGCAGGCCGCATGCTCGTGATGTTTCATCGACGAAACCACGGACGAAACAGATGTCGGCCGCCCCCAGCCTCTCCCCTTCCAAGCCTGCCCAGTTCGACGCATTCGGTTGCGCCGCTGGATTGCTGCAGGCCGATCACGCGCTGTCGGGCAGTGACATCCAGTTCTTTCGCAAGACTTCTGCCCAGTCATCGGGGCAGTTCGCGATGCCGGCGGCCGAGCGTGGCTTTGTCGTAGGCGTGTCGATGCATGCCGGCCATCGGCGCCGCATCATGCAGGGTCACCGGGTTGGTACGTACGATTTCGATGCGGGTGCCATCTACATCCGCGATCTGGCCGAGGACTACAAGGCGGATTTCCAGTCCAGTTTCGATTTCATCCTGATGGAGTTGCCGCGTGGCCTGATCGAGCGCACCAGCACCGAACTGGGGCGTACGCGGTTGCGCAGCCTGCGCACCACCGCCGGTCAACAGGACGCGGTACTGGGACATCTGGCGCACGCGATGGCCCCGGCGCTCCAGCATCCGCAACAATCCTGCCGCCTGTTCGTGGATCAGTTGTCCATGGCGATTGGCGCACATCTCGTCTGCCAGTATGGCGGTGATGCCGTGGCATCGCCCAAGACCAATCGGTTGCTGTCGCCACGCAGCGTATCGCGTGCGAAAGAAATGCTCGTGGCGCGGCTCGATGGCGATGTGTCCGTTGCCGAGGTGGCCGATGCGTGCCACATGTCGCGCAGCCATTTCACCAGGGCGTTCCGTGATACCACGGGACACACGCCTTACCAATGGCTGTTGGCGCAGCGCATTGAACGTGCCTGCGCGTTGTTGCGTGACCCGGCGATGTCCTTGGCCGAGGTGGCCATCGGCTGCGGCTTTGCCGACCAGAGCCATTTCACGCGCGCCTTCTCTCGCGCCATGGGCATGACGCCGGGGCAGTGGCGGCGCCGCACGACTTGAGTTTCCCCTCGAATCCAGCAGGAATTGACAATCCGCGTCACAAATCGACAAGGCGTGCGTGCCATGGTCGCGTAGATTCCATCGGGAATACCGACTGGACTGTGGATGAATCACCCCGAGGCCATTGCGCCGATCGAACCCCCTTGCAACGAGGCCGTCGCGCCAACGCTGCGGCGCGCGGCGGGCGACTGCCGGTGCGCGGACAGCGATGCGCTGCGCACGGCGAGCGCGGTTGTGCAGGGCATGCAGGAGCAGATGGTGCATCTGGCGCGCGTGGCCACGCTGGGAACATTGGCCGCGTCAATTGCGCATGAAATTCGCCAGCCATTGACCGCGATCCGGCTTGAGGCCTATGCCATCCAGCACTGGATGAAGCGGTGCCCCGGCGTGGCAGACCCCGTGACCCAACAAGTCGTCCAGGAAGTGGCGGAGGGCGTGCGCCGCATCCAGGAGCAGTCGGAGCGTGCGGAACAAGTCATCCATAGCCTGCGCGCGATGATGCGCAGCGAACCGAACAAGCCGCAGGCGTTCACGCTGGCGCAGGCCGTTCGCGATGTGCTTCCCCTTCTTGCAGGTCGGCTGAACGATGGCGGCATTGCGCTGCGCATCGATGTCGATGAGACATTGCCTCCGTTACATGGCGACAGCGTGCAGATCCAGCAGGTATTGCTGAACCTGGTGCTCAATGCCATCGAAGCTCGCAAGGAAGACTGCGCCGAGCTGCCGCTGGTAGAACTCCGGGCGCGGCGGGTGGAACCGGCCATGCTGCGGGTCGAGGTCATCGACAACGGCGGCGGTATCGCGCCCGATCAACTGGCGCGAATCTTTCAGCCGTTTGTCAGTACCAAGGGCGAGGGCATGGGGATCGGGCTGGCCATCTGCAGATCAATCGTCGAACTGCATGGTGGATCGATTCGCGCCGCGTCCAGCGAAGGGCGTACCACGGTCACGTTCACGTTGCCTCTGCAGGCAACGTAACCGGAACGCCCGAATTCAAGCGGCGCGAGTTTGCTGCAAGGTGCGTCAGAAGGTGATGCCTACATTGAGCAGATAGGTGCGGCCCGATGCAGGCACCGCGCGCGAAGCGCTGAACGACGATTGATAGTTCAGGCGGTTCGTGAGGTTGTACACGTTGAACGAGGCGCGGAAGCGGCCCTGCCGGTAGGCGATCATCGCGTCCAGCGTGAGGTTGTCCGGCATGCGTGCCGTGTTGGCTTGGTTGGCCCAATAGCCGGACGCGTACTGCACGCCGCCACCCACCGACAGTTGTCCCGGTAGCGGCACGATGGTCTGCGGAATCGTGTACGCCGTCCAGAACGTGACGTTGTGATGCGGCACGCCCGGCGCAACCTTGCCGACGAACGCCGCGTTTGGCGCGCTGGTCACTTCGCCATCGAGGTACGCGTAGGCCAGGCTGACCGTCCAGTTGGGGGTCAGCGATCCATTGGCACCCAGTTCCACGCCCCGGATGCGGCGGCCCTCGCCGCTTTCGCCAAAGCCATTGATCACCATGCCGGTCACCGGATCGGTCGTGTAGGCATTGGCCTTGCGGATCTGGAACAGGGCGCCGGTGACACCGAGGCGTTTGTCGAGGAAGTCGAGCTTGGCGCCTACCTCGACCGTGTCCGAACGCTCCGGCTCGTTGGAGACTCCGTCCTTGGGCACCTCGGTCTGCACGCCGCCCACGGCCGTGGCGATGTCGGTGCCCACCGGGCGATAGGTGCGTGAGAACGACGCGTAGAACATGGCGTCCTGGGTCGGCTCCCAGATCGCGCTGATCGCCGGACTCAGCTTGCGCGAATCGGCCACGCCGCCGATGCCCGATGCCTCGGTCGTGCCGTATTCGCTGCGGAAGTAATCCCAGCGCAGGGCGCCCAGCAGCGAGATCTGTTCGTTGAACCAGACGCGGTCGCTGGCGAACACGCCGACATCGAGGGCATTGGCATCGCGCCTGCCACCGGTGTAGCTCACAGAGGGATTGACGCTGGCATCGAAGGCCGGATTGACGATAGTCTGGTTGTTGAGGCGACCGGTCCAATTGCCCCGGTCGCGCCGATCGCGCTGGTAGCTCACGTCGAGTCCGCCCATCGCGCGATGGCGCAGGCTGCCGGTATGGAACTCGCCGCGCGCCGTGGTCACGTTCTGCAGTCCCCATCCGCGCTGCAGATACGTCATGCCGCCGCGCGCGCCATAGCGCAGCGCCGCGTTGTTGCCGGCCAGCAGCCGTTGCAGCGTGGCATACGGCACGCCCGCCGGGTTGGTGCCAGAGAAATCGCGCTGGTAGAAGCTGTAGCGCGTGTCGTTGTTGAGCGTGACACGGCCGAGTATGGTCTGGAACCCGGAAGTCACGATGTGCGCATCGCTCTTGTCGCGGTCGGTGTTGCGCACGTACGAGGTGGAGGGCGTGATGCCGGGCACGCCGTATTCCGAGAGCGGACGATAGATGCGATCGGCACCTTGCGCCAGCGGTTGGCCGAAATCGGGCTGGCCGTCGCGGTACAGATATGAGTAGTTGAAATGCCACACGGTAGCGGTGCCGAGTCCCGTACCGAAATCGATCGCAAAGCCGCGCCTATCGTCATCCACATGGTCGCGGTCCGGCACGCTGCCGTTCTGGAACATGCCGTTGATGCGCACGGCCGAGGTATCCGACAGTGGGATGTTGCTGTCCACGGTCGTGCGATAGGTCTGGCCCGAACCCACGCTCTGGTCGATGGCGGTGCTGGCGGACTTGTTGGCTTTTTTTGTGGTCTGGTTGATGAGGCCGCCGACGCTGCCCACGCCAAAGCTCTCGCCAGCCGGCCCCTTGATGACTTCCACGCTATCGGTGTTGAAGCTGTCGCGCTTGTAGGCGCCAAAGTCGCGCAGGCCGTCAACGTAGATATCGCCCTTTGCCGACAGTCCCCGGATGCGGAACTGGTCGCCGCTCTGCCCGCCATTGCCCTCGCCAGCAGAGATGGTGATGCCGGGCACATTCCTGAGCGCCTGTTCCAGCGTCGTGATCTGCTGCTGCTCCAGTATTTCCTTCGGGATGACAAAGACCGTCTTCGGCGTTTCCTTGACCGTGTCAGGCAGACGGGCGATGCCGGTGGTGGCTTCGTTGGTATTCGCGGGATGCGTGCCGACGACTGTGACACGCGGCAGATCGGCGATGGCAGGCGCGGGGCGGGCATTGCCCGGTGGCGTGGCCTGCGCGTGCGCCACGAAGGGCAGTGCGGACATGGTCAAGGCCGTACCCGTTCGTGCCGCACCGGACACGAGGGCATGGATCGATGACGCGAGGATGTTTTGCTGCACGGAAAATACTCCAGCTGGACTTCGGAACAGGGGTGGACTGTCGAAGGAGGGCGGAGTAGTCAAGCATTGGAATCATCGACGAACGCAAACGTAAATCATTCGTATTTGCGGGTCAATTGGATGTGGGGCAGGGAAGGATATTTCGTTGAATTACTAGGGATGGTTGCTCCCCTCTCCCATTTCATGGGAGAGGGGAGCGCATAGCCGGGGGATGTCGCGTTCGCAAGGGACCACAGCCTCCGATGGCATAGACCTTGCACAACCTCATCACCCCCGCAACTTCGCCACACCGCTTCGATGGCCTTATCCGCGTCTCAACTCGTTCTCCACGCCAAGCAGCTTGAAATCGAAGCCGTGCGCCTGATGGCGAGTCGCGTGGAGCTGGCGGACCTGATCGGCCAGTTGATTCACACGCTGCAGCGCGAGCGTGGGGCAAGCAGTGTGTTCCTCGCGTCGGGCGGACAGCGGATGGCGATGGAGCGCGAGGCAGCCATGGCGGAGTCGATCCGTATCGAACAGCGGCTGGGCGAGCGCTTTGCCAGTCAGCTCGATGCGTCGCACAAGGGCAGCGCCTCGATGGTGACGTTGATGGCCTGGGTGCAACTGGATTTGGCTACGCTTGCCGGCCTGCGCGCCAGCATCGGCCAGTGCCAGGCCAGCGCGCTCGATGCCGTGGCGGTGTTCAGCCGCCTGATCGCCGCATTGCTCGAACTGATTTTTCATCTGGCCGATGTGGCGATGTACCCCGGCATCTCTCGACCGCTGGTGGCATTTGTCTATCTGCTGCAGGGCAAGGAAGCCGCCGGGCAGGAGCGTGCCGTGGGGGCGCAGATGTTTGCCTCGGGCACTTGCACGGAAATCCAGCAGCAGCGCGTGCTGCATCTGATCGAGGCGCAGCGCCGCAGTTTCCGAGTGATGGAGCAGTTTGCCGATCCGCCATTGCTGGTAGCGTGGCAGGGCCAGTCGCGCAGCCCAGCCGTGGCCGACCTGGAACAGTTGCGGCACGTGCTGCTGACGGCGACACCGGGTGCTGCGCTCGACGCCGAGCGCAGTGAGCGATGGTTCGAGGTCTGCAGTCAGGTGATTGCCGGCATGTGGCGGCTGCAGATGCAACTGGTGCAGGAGCTGCGCGCCGCGTGCGAGGCCGAGATCGAGTCGTCGCAGGCCGATCTGCAGGATTCGGCGGGTTTGCTGCGGCGCCTGCTCGACAATCCGCCGCCGCACACGCATGCGGTGGAGTTGTTCTTCGACGCGGCCGGACATCCCGACGCCGCACCCGTGTTGCCCGGCATGCCCAGCGACGCATCGGGCAGTGCGGACTCCGCGACGGTGGCATCACTCAAGGGACTGCTGCAGAAGCAGGCCGCACGCCTCACACGTACCGAAGTGGAACTCGATGCCGCGCGACGCGCGCTCAAGGAGCGCAAGGTGATCGAGCGTGCCAAGACAGCGCTGATGGCGCGTACCGGGATGAGCGAGGACGAAGCCTTTCGCACGCTGCAGAAGGCGGCGATGGATAACAACCGGCGCCTGGCCGATGTGGCGGAGGCCACACTGGCACTGCCGGACATCGCGCTACCACCGTTGCCCGGGGGGCCTGACTGAAGTTCGCGGCTTGAGCGCACCACGATTGACGCTGCGCGTGCGGTGTGACCCGCGTGCGCACCAAAAGCGGGCCGATTGTGCACCGCAACGGGGGCGAGGGTTTGCCGCCCTGCAGGCTTTGCCCGGTTCAGCCATGGGCACGGTTCGTGCGACGCAACAGAGCAAAATCAAGTGGTCAAGGATGACGACGTCCTGTCCCGCGCGGTGAGCCACCGTGGGGAGAGGGGCGTCGTTTTTTTTTGCCTTGCCCGAATGCCTGTCCGCCAACGAGAAAACGAGGAAATTCCATGGCCTATCTCGCCCCCGCCGAGTTCGTGACCAAGATGGTCGATGCCGGAGAGTCGAAGTTGCTGATGTCCACGCGCGATACGCTGATCCGCGCGTACATGGCTGGTGCCATTCTTGCCCTGTCCGCCGCGTTCGCGGTGACCATCACCGTCAATACCGGCAATGCACTGGTCGGCGCGCTGCTGTTTCCGGTGGGCTTCTGCATGCTGTACCTGATGGGATTCGATCTGCTGACGGGCGTGTTCACGCTTGCGCCGCTGGCCGTGCTCGACCGCCGCGCGGGCGCAACCTGGGGCGGCGTGCTGCGCAACTGGTCGCTCGTCTTCCTCGGCAATCTCGGCGGTGCGATCACCGTGGCCCTGTTCATGGCCATCATCTTTACCTTCGGGTTCTCTGAAGCCCCCAACGCGGTGGGCCAGAAGATCGGCCATATCGGCGAGGGCCGTACGCTGGGCTACGCCGCACACGGCGCCGCCGGCATGCTGACGCTGTTCATCCGCGCCGTGATGTGCAACTGGATGGTGTCCACGGGTGTGGTGGCCGCCATGATGTCGACGTCGGTGTCGGGCAAGGTCATTGGCATGTGGATGCCGATCACGCTGTTCTTCTATATGGGCTTCGAGCATTCCATCGTGAACATGTTCCTGTTCCCGTCGGGCCTGATGCTGGGCGGCAACTTCACGATCATGGACTACATGATCTGGAACGAGATTCCTACCGTGCTCGGCAACCTTGTGGGCGGCCTGACCTTCGTGGGTGCCACGCTGTACAGCACCCACTACAAGACGGCCCCCAAGCGCGTGATCGGCTGAGATTCCGGCTGAACTCCCGCTGATCGTCCTCGCATGCGCGGCACGCTTTCGATCACCGTCGGCCAGCATTCCGATGCAGGCCGGAAGGCGGTCAACCAGGATTTCCATGGCGTGACGCAGCCGGCCGGGCAGCAGCGCATGACCAAGGGCATCGTGCTGGCGCTGGCCGATGGCATCAGTTCCAGCGCGGTGAGCCAGGTGGCCAGCGCCGCGGCCGTGCGGACGTTCCTCGAGGATTATTACTGCACGTCCGAGGCGTGGACGGTGCGGCGCGCGGCGCAACGCGTGCTGGCTGCGGTCAACGCATGGCTCTACGCGCAGACGCGCCGCAGCGACGCGCGCTTCGATGCGGATCGTGGCTACGTCTGCACGTTCAGCGCGCTGATCTTCAAGGCGCGCGAGGCCCATGTGCTGCACGTGGGCGATGCGCGCATCTATCGCCTGCACCCCCAGCGGCTCGAACAACTCACGGACGATCATCGCGTGCGGGTGTCGTCCGCCGAGTCGTACCTGAGCCGCGCGCTGGGCGCCGGGCCTGCCATCGAAATCGACTACCGCAGTTGGGAGGTGGAGCCGGGCGAGATCTACCTGCTGGCCACCGATGGCGCCTACGAACACCTCGACGCCGCCGATGTGCATCGTGCGCTGGGCACCCACGGCGAGGATCTGGACGCGGCAGCGCGCATGCTGGTGGATACGGCCATCGAACGCGGCAGCCAGGACAACGTCACGCTGCAGATCGCGCGCATCGATGACCTGCCGGACCTCGACGCGCCCGGCGTGCTTGCGCAGGGCGAGCGGCTGGCGTTGCCGCCGCCGCTGACCCCGCGTATGCAGTTCGAGGGTTACACCATCGTCAGGGAGATCCACACCAGCGCGCGCAGCCATGTGTATCTCGCGGTGGATGATGGCAATGGCCGCTACGTGGCATTGAAGACCCCTGCTGTGGATCGCCATGACGATGCCGCGCATCTCGACGGATTCCTGCTGGAAGAATGGGTGGCGCGACGCATCGACAGCCAGCACGTACTGCGCCCCCACACCGTGGAACGGCCGCGCCGCTACCTCTACGTGGCGATGGAATACGTGGAGGGGCAGACGCTGGCGCAGTGGATGATCGACCATCGCGCGCCCGCGCTGGACGAGGTGCGTGCCATCGTCAATCAGATCGCGGCAGGGCTGCGCGCGTTTCATCGGCGCGAGATGCTGCATCAGGACCTGCGTCCGGAGAACGTCATCATCGACCGCGCCGGCACGGCCAGGATCATGGATTTCGCCACCGTTCATGTAGCGGGGCTGGCCGAGGGCACGCGCCATCCGCTGGCCATCATGCCGGTGGGCACGCTGCAGTACGCGGCGCCGGAATACTTCCTTGGCGATGGCGGCACCCCGGCGTCGGACCTCTACTCGCTGGCCGTGCTGGCCTACCAGATGCTGACCGGACAACTCCCTTACGGATTGCAGGTGACGCAGGTGCGCAGCCGGGCCGATCTGCGGCGGCTGCGTTACGTGCCGCTGCGCGAGCGGCGTGCCGACCTGCCGCAGTGGGTGGACGGCGTACTACGCCGCGCGCTGCATCCCAATGCCGCGCAACGGCACGAGGCGCTGTCCGAGTTCGTCGAGGCCCTGCGTGCGCCGGGGCGCGATGCGCTGCAACGCCTGACGCCCCCACTGATCGAACGCCATCCGCTGCGGTTCTGGCAGGCGCTCTCGCTTGGCCTGGCCTTGATGGTCGTGCTGCTGCTCGGTTTGCGCGCCGCAGGCGTCTAGACAGGCACCTGAACGTCTCCCCTCGCAAGTTGCCCCTCATGAGTGGGGCAGAACGGCCGTTAGCCATTGCTATCTCTTCCTGCGGAGTGCGCCCGGCAAGGCAACAACCGCCCGAGATACGCGAAAACCACCCGGTTTCCCACGTAGAATGCGGCTGGCCGCCGTGATGTATCGGCGCACTGTTTTGTCATCTGGATGCCTGTCGATCTCGCCACTCTTTATTTCCTAGCCATTGGCACACTGCTGGCCAGCGCCGGCATGATGTTCTGGGAGTTCCGGACCCACCCCACGCGCAGCCGTGAACTGCGCATCCTGGCGTCCGGCTTTGCCACGCTTGCCGTGGGCTGCACGGCAGTCCTGTTCCGCCGCGAACTGCCCGGCGCGCTCGGCTCCGCCCTGAGCAACCTGATCATTCTGAGCGGCTACCTGCTGGTGCTGGCCGGCGTGGCCGCACTGAGCGGGCGGCAGCATCGCAAGGGATCGCTTGCCTTGCTGGCCGGCATGGCCGGTATCTGGGCGGTCTGGGGATCACAGTGGCTCGACGTGATCTGGGCGCATGTGAGCGCCTTGCCGATTGCCGCCATCGCCGCCATGACGGCGTGGGAAATGCATCGGTGCCGCACGCTGAAGTCACGCGCGCAGCACATCGTCGTGGCGGTGACGAGCTTGCACGCCGTTCTGTACGCGGGCCGCGCGCTGATGCTGCCATGGTTCGTCGCCGACTATCCCGGCATCCTCGCGCTCTCCAGCAAGATCACCATCTACGAAGGCGTGCTGTATTCGGTCATCCTGCCGATGACGCTGCTGAAGCTGATCCGCGATGAAACGCACGGGCAGTTATTGCGCGAATCGCAGACGGATTACCTGACGCGCCTCGGCAATCGCCGCTGGTTCTTCGAGCAAGGCGCGCGCGAACTCGACGGTGCGCGCGGACGCGGACCCGTCGCTGTGCTCGCCTTCGACCTCGACCATTTCAAGTCGATCAACGACCGGCACGGCCACCAGCGTGGGGACGAGGTCTTGAAGTCCTTCGCGGAAACCGCGCGCGATGTGCTGGGGTCGGATACGTTGCTGGCCCGCATCGGCGGCGAAGAGTTCGCCGCGCTGCTGTGCGGCGGCAACGCACGCCGTGCTCGGGCGTTGGGCGAGGCCGTGGCCGCACGGTTTGCTGCGACGGCCTCCCATCGCAGCGACAGCGCCGGGATTCTCGCCACCGTCAGTATCGGACTGGCCCAGTACGACCAAGACGTGCCGACCCTCTCCGAAGGCCTGGCCGCCGCTGACCGCGCGTTGTATCGGGCGAAGTCGCTGGGCGGCAACCGGCTGGAAACTGCCGCGGACCCTCTCCCCTCCCTGACCGGCTGAACGCCGGGTATCGAAACGCCCTATTGGACCAAGGGTCCATTGCCGCTCTCGGCACTGCCATCTATATGTTCTGCACGGCACCGGTTGCAGGATCTGCATGGCGGTGCGCGATTCCTGGGGAGGAACGCCATGACGGCTGGCGGCGCGCGGCGCGCGCGGTATCCACGGCAGGCCTGGCCTACGGCTGTTGCCGCAGTGCTGGCGTGCGGCCTGGCGTGGCTGCTGGCCGGCGTCGGCCATGCGCATGCGCAAACGGCACCGCCGCAGTCTGCGCAGACCTCCGCTACGACCCCATCCGCCCCGGCTTTCAAGCCCGAGGAGCTGGAAGCACTGGTGGCGCCCATCGCGCTGTATCCCGATTCCGTGCTGTCGCAGGTGCTGATGGCTTCGACCTATCCGCTGGAAATCGTGCAGGCCGCGCGCTGGCAGAAGGCCAACGCGAAACTGAAGGGCGATGCGGCCGTCAAGGCTGTGCAAGACCAGCCGTGGGATGTCAGCGTGAAATCGCTGGTGGCGTTTCCGCAGGTGCTGGAGCCGCTGAACGACAAGCTCGACTGGACGCAGAAACTGGGCGATGCCTTCCTGGCGCAGGAAAAGGATGTGCTGGCAGCGGTGCAGCGACTGCGCGCGAAGGCCCAGGCATCGGGCAACCTGAAATCGAACGAGCAGCAGAACGTGACGGTGCAACCCGCCGCGCAGGGCGCCACGACGCAGACCATCGTGATCCAGCCTTCGAACCCGGAAGTGATCTACGTGCCGGCCTACAACCCTACGGTGGTGTACGGCAGTTGGGGCTATCCGTCGTATCCGCCGTACTACTGGCCACCGTATCCGGCGTACTACCCGGGCGCTGCGTTGATGACGGGCTTTGCGTGGGGCGTGGGGCTGGCCGCTGCCGGCGCAATCTTCGGGAATTGCAATTGGGGCGGCGGCGATGTGAACATCGACGTGAACCGTGCCACCAATATCGACCGCAATTTCGATCGGACCAAGGTGGAGGGCGGCAACAAGTGGAAGCACGACGCGGGGCATCGCAAGGGCGTGGCATACCGCGATAACGCCACACGCGAGAAGTTCGGCAACAACGCCGCAGGGGCGGATCGCCGCAATGACTTCCGAGGGCGCGACGGCGCGGGGGATCGGGGTGGGGACCGCGCTGGCGATCGAGGCGGTGACCGAGGCGGAGATCGGGCCGGCGACCGGGCAGGGGATCGGGGAGGGGACCGCGTTGCGGATCGCTCGGGAGATCGGTCCGGGGATCGCACAGGGGATCGCACAGGAGACCGGGGAGGCAATCGCGCCGGGGATCGTCCCAGCGCGGGAGACCGCAGTGCCGGCGGCGGACGCGATAACGCGTTCCAGGGTGTTGGCGGCGGCGGGGGTGCCGCACAGCGGGACTTTGACCGAGGGCGCGCAAGTGCCGGTTCGTCAAACTTTGGCGGCGGCCACGGTGGTGGCTTCAGTGGCGGTGGTGGACGCGGCGGTGGCGGCTTCGGCGGCGGGCGCGGCGGCGGCGGTGGCCGAGGGGGCCGGCGATGAGTCACGATGACCAACGGAAGGCGAATCCCATGCGTTTTCTGACGATGCGAACCACGCTTCCCACCTGGCACCATCTCGCGGGTATGGCCATCGTCGTCGCGTCATGCGCCGGGGTGGCCGATGCCCGCGCGCAGAAGGCGTTCGATACCCCGGAGGCCGCGATGCAGGCATTTGGCGATGCGGTGGCCACCAGTGACGATGTGGCCATGCAGGCGCTGCTGGGCCAGTCGGCAAGGCGGTTGATCCCACCCGTGGGCGCGGACCTGCGATATCGCTTTCTCGCCGCGTGGAGCCAATCGCATGGCGTTGCCCCCGACGGCGAGAACCGTGCGCGCATCACGGTGGGACGTGACGGCTGGACGCTGCCGATTCCGCTGGTACGCGCCAACAGCCGCTGGCATTTCGATGCACAGGCTGGCATGACCGAAATCCGTCTGCGGCGCATCGGGCGCAACGAGCTATCGACCATCCAGACCATGCTCGCAATTTGCGACGCGCAACGCGACTATGCGTCGAGCAACCCGGAAGGCAGTCCGATGACGGTGTACGCGCGCAAGCTCGTCAGCAGTCCGGGAAAGAAGGATGGCCTCTACTGGCCGACACGTCCGGGCGAAGCGCCGAGTCCGTTGGGGTCGGCTTTCGTCGATGCTGTGAAGCACCAGTCACCAACGGATGGCTATCACGGCTACCGCTATCGACTGCTGACGTCGCAGGGCGCCGCCGCACCGGGGGGCGCCTACCCCTATCTCGTCAACGGCAGGCTGTTCGGCGGCTTCGCGGTCATCGCGTGGCCGGCCCGTTATGGGGAAACCGGCATCAAAAGTTTCATGGTCAGCCACGACGGCCAGGTCTTCGAGCGCGACCTCGGCCGCGACAGCGCGGCACGCGCAGCGGCAATGTCATCGTTCGATCCGGTGGCAGGCTGGACAAAGGTCGCCCCTGAACTGTTGCAGCCAGAGCCAGGCATGCGGGCATCGGCGGCGGGGCCATGAATGAAGTGAGCGGATAAAGAACTTTCCGTATGGGGCCGGATGGCAGGAGGTAGAGAAGTAAAGATTGCAATACGCAGAGCGCCGACCTAACGTGTTATGGCACAAGTACTCAAACAAGCAGAAGCAACAGACTTGATCGACTTGGATAGCTTGACTGTCACCGCATAGGGGTAAGCGCTCAGGGACGCCTTATCGCGATGCGCACTGCCGTGCCGGCTTGCCCGGCCGCGCCGTGGTGTCGTGCTGCATGCCGTCGTCCCGAGGGCTCCTGTGCCTATTTGCCAGGGGTTTGAGCATGGGCTTTGCGCCATGATGTGGTTACCGGCACTGATACTGGGGGCTGTGGCTGCCGTTGCCGTGGCGGCGCAGCAGGGCCAACGCCGGCAGCGCGCCGACTCTCGTCGGCTGTCGGATGTGGCCGGTGGGGGGCCGTTTGCCCACATCGCGCATCGGCCCGGCATGGCCGAACTGGCCGGATCGCTTGCCCATGAACTGAACCAGCCGCTGACCGCGATCACCAGCAATGCGCAGGCCGCGCGGGAATACCTCGCGTCGGGCCTGGCCGATCACGGTGAAATCCGCGAAATTCTCGACGATATCGTCAGCGACGCCTCCCGCGCGGGCGATATCGTGCGCGGCGTGCGTGCGCTAATTCGCGGCGAGGCGCCACGCGCCGTGCCGTTCGAGATCGTTCCGGTGATGGCGCGTGCGGTGGAGCTGGCGCGCAAGGACAAGGCGTCGGGCGTTGCCATCGTGCAGGGCATCTGTGATTCACGGCTGCCGCGTGTAGTGGGCGACCCGATGGAAATCGAGCTCGTGCTGTTCAACCTGCTGACCAATGCCCTGGACGCGGTTGGCGTTGCACCGCCGGGTGTCGCGCACGAAGTGTCAGTGACCGCCAGGCGGCAGGATGACACGATCCGCGTATCGGTACGCGACAACGGCTGCGGTGTGGCCGATGCCGATCTCGATGCCATCTTCCGGCCGTTCTACTCATCCAAGCCGAAGGGGCTGGGGCTGGGCCTGTCTTTCAGCCGTGCGCTCATGGCACGCAACGGCGGACGTGTCGTGGCCATCCGCAACAGCGACCGCGGCATGACCTTCGAGTGCCTGCTGCCCATCGAGCCATCGGCCAGGGTGTCTGGGGAAACGACTTCTTCCATCCGGGAGGCAGCGATATGCCACTCATGAAATCACTGGTGTACATCGTGGATGACGACGACAGCGTGCGGCGGGCACTGTGCCGCGTGCTGGGCGCGCATGGCTATCCTACTTCCCCGTTCGCGTCGGCGCGGCAGTTCATCGCGGAAGCTGACCTGGAGAACGTGCCGGGGTGCGCCGTGCTGGACCTGCAGATGCCGGACATGGACGGCATTGCCGTGCAGGAGGCGCTGCATCGCAGGATTCCCGTCATCATCCTCACCGGGCATGCCGATGTGCCACGTGCCGTGCTTGCCATGCAGGCCGGCGCCATCGAATTTTTGCAGAAGCCGGTATCCGACACGCAACTTTTGGCGGCGGTGGAAAAAGGGAGTGCGTGTGCGCAACGGCAGCATGCGCAGATGCGTGAGTTGCGCGAGTTGCAGCAGAAGATCAGCCGCCTGACGCCGCGTGAGCGCGAAGTGCTGGGCTGGATCGTCACAGGCATCCGCAACAAGCAGGTGGCCAGCCAGCTTGGCACGGTGGAGAAGACCATCAAGGTGCATCGGGCCCACGTCATGCAGAAGCTGGAGGTGGATTCGCTGCCCGCGCTGGTGCGGATTGCCGACCGGATGGGGATGGTTGCAGGCCAGCGGGCCTGAGCGCCGGCCCGCAATCGGCCCCATGGGCCAATATCGCCCGCCGTTCGTCTTTCGTAGCCTGAGTACATGCTTACCTCCGGGCCTGCGTGGCGATGGATGCTTCGGAACAATTTGCGCAATGCGTGGCGGTGGTGGACGATGACGCCTCCGTGGCACGCTCCACGGCCCGGCTGCTGCGCGCGGCGGGTATTGGTGCCGATGTCTACATCAGCGGTGACGACTTCCTGCACCGCATCCGAGACGATCCCCGGTATCGGCCCGACTGCGTCATCCTCGATGTCTGCATGCCTGGCCTCAACGGCCTGGAGGTGCAGCAGCAACTGATCGGCCTGCCGATGTCGCTGATCTTCATCACGGCGCATGACGTGCCCGCCGCACGCGACACGGCGCTCGCCGCCGGCGCCATCGGCTATCTGCGCAAACCGTTTCATGCGGCGCAACTGATCGAACTCGTACGCGGCGTCCTGCGTACCGGACTGCGCCCGTGATGCCGTCCCCGAGCATGGTCCTTGGTCCAATTGCCAAGCACGACTGCTGCGGCACATGCTTAGTCTGCAATGCCGCGCGATTGGCATCGCGGGCGGCTAAGGAGACCTGCCATGGCGCTCTTGATGCTTTCCAATCTCCACCCCGATACCACCGAGGATGAGGTCAGGGAGTTCCTGACCCGCTACGGCTTTCCTGCGTTCGATCACGCCGAACAGCAGGAAGGCGATGGGACGCGTCCGTCCATGACGCTGACCTTCAACGCGCTGGACCTGCCGGAGCTGTACAAGCTGCAGCCGCGCATCCATGGCGTGTTCTGGAACGGCCACAAGATCAATGCGCTGATCCTCCGGGAGCGATACCAGTAAACCTGAATCGCTCCGGTGCACGGCAGTCGTCGGAGCGGACGGAGGATAAATATGGCGAGCGGTCTCAAGTCCGTGAGTGGGCGCGGCGCATGGCTGACCGTGATGGCGTTGGCGTTGGCGGGGTGCGACCGGCACGAGGCCAAGGCGCCCGCCGCGCCGCACGTGAGCGAGGTTGGCGTGGTCAAGGTGACGCTGCGCGACGTGCCGCTGATCTACGAGTTCGTGGGCGAGACGCAGAGCTCCCAGCAAGTGGAGATCCGTGCGCGTGTGAACGGCTTTCTCGAACAGCGGCTCTACACGGAAGGCGCGCTCGTGAAGGCCGGGCAAGTGATGTTCAAGATGGACGCAAAGCCGTTCCAGGCCGCGCTGGACGCCGCGCAGGCCGAACTCGCCCAGCAGCAGGCGCGCCTGACCACGGCGCGCGCCAACCTCGCACGGGTGCGACCGTTGGCGGCCAGGAATGCGCTGAGCCAGAAAGACCTCGACGACGCCACGGGCCAGGAGCAGGCTGCCGCGGCCGCCGTGGAGGCGGCCAGGGCCAACGTGACCAATGCAAAGCTGAACCTCGGCTACACCACCATCGCCTCGCCGGTGGCGGGCCTGTCCAGCTATGCCAAGAAACAGGTGGGCACGTATATCGATCCCAGTAACAGCCTGCTGACCTATGTGGCCAAGCTCGATCCCATCTGGATCAACTTCAGCCTGTCGGAGAACGAGGTGCTGCAGAATCAGGCGCAGACCGCGTCGGGCGCGCTGAAGATGCCCGATCGTGGCGCGATGGAAGTGGAGATCGTGCTGGCCGATGGCAGCGTCTATCCGCAGCGTGGCCACATTGCGTTTGCCGATGCCTCGTATAGCTCGGACACGGGCACCTATCTGGTTCGCGCGGAGATGCCGAATGCGGAGGGGCGGCTGCGACCGGGCCAGTTCGTGCGCGTGCATGTGCTGGGCGCCGTGCGGACGCGCGCCATCACCGTGCCGCAGGAAGCCGTGGTGCAGGGCCAGCGCGGACAGTCGGTCTGGACGGTCAACAAGGACAACAAGGCCGAGTCGCGCGTGGTCGAGGTGGGGGAGTGGGCGCAGGGTAGCTGGGTCATTCGTTCTGGACTGCGCGAGGGCGACACAGTCATCGTGGATGGATCGGTGCGGCTGGCGCCCGGGGCACCGGTGAAACCCGTGCCGGCGCCAACCGCTGCGCCAACCGCTGGCGCCAGTGCCGCAAAGGGACAGCCGTCATGAAGCTGTCGCACTTCTTCATCGACCGGCCGATCTTTGCATCGGTGCTGTCGATCATCATTGTCGTGGGCGGGCTGGTGGCCATGTTCAACCTGCCCATTGCACAGTTTCCCGACATCACGCCGCCGAGCATCACAGTGTCCACCACGTATCCCGGTGCAAGTTCCGAAGTGGTGGCGCAGAACGTGGCCGCGCCTATCGAGCAGCAGGTGAACGGCGCGGACAACATGCTCTACATGTCGTCCACAAGCTCGTCTACCGGCAATCTCACATTGACCGCGTACTTCGAGATCGGCACTGACCCGTCACTGGCACAGGTGGACGTGCAGAACCGCGTGAACCTGGCACTGCCGACGCTGCCCGATGCGGTGACGCGGCAGGGCGTGACCGTGGAGAAGCGATCCCAGGCGTTCATGATGGTGATCGCGGTGTACTCGCCCGACAACAGCTATCCCCAGACCTTCGTCGACAACTACACAAGCATCTACATCCTCGATGCGCTCAAGCGCATTCCCGGTGCCAACCAGTCTGCGATCTTCGGCACGCCCGACTACGCGATGCGCATCTGGCTGCGTCCGGACCGCATGGCGCAACTGGGTATCACGGCAGAGGATGTGAAGAACGCGGTATCGAACCAGAACGAGCAATTCTCGGCGGGTCGCATTGGCCAGTCGCCCACGGCGGGGCCGGTCAAGCAGACCTTCCCGGTGGCCACCAAGGGGCGCATGACCGAACCGAAGGAGTTCGAGAACATCATCCTGCGTGCGGCCTCTGGGGACGCCGCGCTGGTGCGGCTCAAGGATATCGGCCGTGCGGAGTTGGGATCGAAGGACTATTCGCTGCGTAGCCGCTATCAGGGCAAGACAGCCACGCTACTCGCCGTGTATCAGCAGCCAGGCGCCAATGCGCTGGCCGTGGCCGAGCAGGTCCGCAAGGCACTGGCGGAAGCGAAGAAGACATTTCCACCGGGCATGGAGTACGAGATCGCGCTCGATACTACGGAGTTCGTGCATGAATCGATCAACGAGGTGGTGCATACGCTGCGCGATGCGGTGATCCTTGTGATCCTGGTGGTGTATCTGTTCCTGCAGAGCTTCCGGGCAACGCTGGTGCCGATCCTGGCCGTGCCGGTGTCGATCATCGGCACGTTCACGGCCATGGCGGCGTTCGGTTTCTCGGTCAACATGCTCACACTGTTCGGGATGGTGCTGGCGATTGGCATCGTGGTGGACGATGCCATCGTGGTGATCGAAAACGTGGAACGCAACATGATGGAGTTCCATATGCCGCCACGGGAGGCTGCCAAGGCTGCCATGGACGAAGTGGGCGGCCCGGTCATTGCCATCGTGCTGGTGCTGCTGGCCGTGTTCATTCCCGTGGCCTTCCTGTCGGGCATCACGGGACAGCTCTACAAACAGTTCGCGATCACGCTGGCGGTGTCGGTGTTTCTCTCTGGCATCGTTGCGCTGACACTCTCGCCCGCGCTGGCCGCTATCCTGCTGAAGCCCGGTACGCACGAGAAGAACCGCTTTTTCCGCTGGTTCAACCGCAAGTTTGACCAACTGGTGGAAGGGTATGGCAGCGCGGTGCAGGCGCTGATCCGGCGTGCCGTGATCTCGGTCGTGACCGTGGGGGTGCTGATTGCGGTGAGCGTGCTGATGTTCGTGCGCATCCCGTCGTCGTTCCTGCCCGTGGAGGACCAGGGCTACCTGCTGGGCGCGGTGATCCTGCCAGACGCGGCGAGCCTGGATCGTACCGGCGAGTTGTCGAACCGGGCCGCAGAATGGTTCCGCAAGCAGCCAGGTGTGAAATCCGTGGCCACGCCGGACGGCTATAGCCTGATCGACGGACAGAACAAGTCGAATGCCGGCACATTGTTTGTCACGCTGAAGGGGTTTCACGAACGCGACAAGGAGGAGAGTGCGGCGGCGTTGATCGCACGCGCCAACCAGGAGTTCTCCACATACCGCGAGGGCCTCGTCATTCCGGTCAACCCGCCATCGATTCCGGGACTCGGCACCACGGGCGGTTTCGAGTTCTGGTTGCAGAGCACGGGTGACGGCACCTATCAGCAACTGGAAGAGCGAACGCGCGCTTTCATCGCCAAGGCACGTGCGCGGCCAGAGCTGCGTGGCGTCAGTACCACGATCAATACCCGCTCGCGGCAGTTGCTGGTGGACCTGGATCGCGAACGTGCGGAGACGCAGGGCGTACCGGTGGAGCAGGTGTACTCCGCGTTGCAGACCATGTTCGGCTCGCTATACGTCAGCCAGTTTCCGAAGAACAGCCGGTTGTTCCAGGTGATCCTGCAGGCCGAGCCGGAGTACCGCTCACGTCCGGAAGATATCGATCGTGTGTACGTGCGGAACTCGCGCAACGAAATGGTGCCTGTCAAGGCCGTGACCACGGCGCGCTACGTGGCCGGCGCGGACCTTGTCACGCGATTCAACAATTTCCCTGCTGCAAAAATTACCGGCGATGCCGCACCGGGCTATAGCTCCGGGCAGGCGCTGCAGGCGATGGAGAAGGTAGCGGCGGAAGTGCTTGGCGAAGGCTACAGCTACGCGTGGAGCGGACAGGCGTACGAGGAAAAGAAGGCGGGGTCCACAGCGGCGATGGTGTTCGCGTTTGCGCTGCTGATGGTATTCCTGATCCTCGCCGCGCAGTACGAGAAATGGTCCTTGCCGATTGGCGTGTTGCTTGCCGTGCCGTTTGCGCTGTTCGGTGCGCTGGTCGGCATCCTACTGCGCGGCATGGAGAACGATGTCTATTTCCAGATCGGGCTGACGGTGCTGATTGCACTGGCGGCCAAGAACGCCATCCTGATTTTCGAGTTCGCGGTGGAGATGCGTGTCAAGGAAGGATTGAGCGCCTACGACGCCGCCGTCAAAGCGGCCAAGATGCGGCTGCGCCCCATCATCATGACGTCGCTGGCATTCATCTTGGGCTGCATTCCGCTGGCCATCGCGAGCGGCGCGTCGGCGGCCAGCCGGCAGTCGCTGGGCACCGGTGTGATCGGTGGCATGCTGGGCGCCACGGTGATCGCCATCTTTTTTATTCCAATGTTCTTCTGGGGACTGGAGCGCCGTACCAAGGCCAAGCTCGCCGAGTCCGCCGCACACGCACCCCACGGACCCATCTCGCTCAAGGAGTGAAGCCATGCGCAAGTCGATGATCGTGACCGCGCTGGTATCGGCCGCCTGCTGCGGCGTTGCCATCGCACAGTCCAAGCCCATTGCCTATCCGGCAAAAGGTCAGAGTCAGCAACAGCAGCAACAGGACGACGGGTACTGCTATTCGTGGGCCAAGTCCAATACCGGCATCGACCCGGCGGCAGTCGCCACGGCACCGCCGCCACCCTCCGGTCCGGCGGTCGGCGGTGGCGAACGCGTTGGCGGTGCGGCACGGGGAGCGCTAGGCGGCGCGGTGATCGGCGGCATTGCCGGCGATGCAGGCAAAGGCGCGGCGGCGGGCGCGGCGGTGGGTACGATGGCTGGTGGCCACCGCGCGCGGCAGAATCAGCGCAACCAGCAGGCCAATGCGCAATCGCAATCGGCTGGCGCGATGAACACCTACTACCGCGCGTATGGCGCGTGCATGCAGGGTCGCGGCTACACGATTCAGTAGATGAGGAGACGGCAATGACAAAGTTCCTGCGATGGCGCGTAGTACCTGCCGTGTGTGCCGCGGCAACGTTCGGAGCGTTGGCAATGTCGTGGGCAGTGCCCTCGCATGCTTACTTCGATACGTTCATGAACGGCACCATCATCGGCACCCTGGACAAGGACCAGACCGCACAACTGGTCAGCACGTTCGGCAAGACGCTTTCCGAGACCGATGACAAACAGAGCGTGCCGTTCCAGTTGCCGCCGAACGCCAAGGGCATCCCGACCGAAGGCAGCTTCACGCCACTTGTCACGCGCACCGAGAACGGCCAGCGCTGCCGCAAGATCCGCAGCGAACTGCGCCAGCGCGGACGGCAACCGGAGAAGTGGGTCGGGTGGTACTGCCAGCAACCCGGTGGAGAATGGAAGAAGACGATGTTGAAGGGGTAGCGTCAGTAAATCTCCGGAACATACCGGTACGGATAGTCAGGTTGCCTGTACCCGCCCGCCTTCTGTCGGGCGGGAAGCGTGACCTTCTTCGCGGGAATGCGTTCGTAAGGCACGCTGTCCAGCAGGTGCTGGATGATGTTGAGTCTCGCGCGGCGCTTGTTGTCAGAGCGCACTACATGCCATGGGGCGAGGTCGGTGTCCGAGGCGTCGAACATGGCGTCGCGGGCGCGGGAATAGTCGTACCAGCGGCTGTAGGATTTCAGATCCATGTCCGTGAGCTTCCAGGTCTTGCGTCCGTCCTCGATGCGCGACGCCAGCCGGCGTGTCTGCTCCTCGGGGCTGACCTCCAGCCAGTATTTGATCAACTGGATATTCGAGGCGACGATGGCGCGCTCCATCAGCGGCACGGCGCGCAGGAAGATCTCCACCTGGCGTTCGTCGGCAAAACCCATCACGCGTTCCACGCCCGCTCGGTTGTACCAGCTGCGGTCGAAGATCACGACTTCGCCGGCCGCAGGAAGATGGGGAATGTACCGCTGCATGTACATCTGGCTCTTCTCGCGCTCGGTGGGCGCCGGGAGTGCCACCACGCGGAAGATGCGCGGGCTGACGCGTTCGGTGATGGCCTTGATGGTGCCGCCCTTTCCCGCGCCGTCGCGGCCTTCGAAGACGATGCAGATCTTGGCGCCCGTGGCGGTCACCCAGTTCTGCAGGTGAACCAGTTCCACGTGCAGGTCGGCCAGTGCGCGGTCGTAGGTCTTTCGGTCGAGCGGCTCGGGCTCGACCGATGTCGCGGGTTGCACGGCCCGCTTCTCCTTCTTTTCCCTGTTTTCCTTCTTTCCCATCTTCGTCCCCCGGCACTCATGTTCGTAGCGTCCTCACCTTCCTAAATCTGGACACTGCCGATGCCCTTGGCAATGGACTTTGGTCCAATGCTTGGCCCAAGGACCAATTGCAATGCGCGATGGATTGTCGGACCCTGATCTCAGGGAGGGTCGGCAATCATGCGCAAATGCGGATTCCTGTTCATGGTGGTAGCGTTGTGGCTGGCCGTGATCGGCATCTTCTTCAGCGATCCCAGCGGGCAGATGCCTGACCGGCTCAACCTGTTCCGGATGGCGCTGCAGGGGCTGGAAGTGCAGATGTTCCGTACCGGCGGCGATCCGCCGCGCTATCTGGTCAACGTGCTTGCGCGCGACTGGCTGCTGGGCTGCGTGATCCTGTTCCTGGTGGGCGCGGCGCTGGTCAAGATCGCCCGTTCGCGCGAGGGGGCATAGCGCATGATGCAAGGTCCGATCTCCACTGCGTTGTACTCGCGAACGCTGATCGACACGCTGATCCGCTTCGGACTCGTCGCGTTGCTGGCGATGTTCTGTTTCGAGATCTTCCGCCCGTTCCTGAACCTGATTGTCTGGGCCATCATCCTCGCCATTACGCTCTATCCCTTGCAGACGCGCTTGCGCGGCAAGGTTTTCGCCGGCGACGGCCGCACCGCCACGCTGATCATCGCGCTGGTGATTGCAGTGTTGCTGGTGCCCACCTACCTGTTGGGAATGGCCGTGATCGAATCCGTGGAACGTGCGATGGACATCGCGCGGCGCGGCGAGTTTCACGTGCCGCCGCCTGCGGAATCCGTGGCGGGTTGGCCCGTAGTGGGGCAGCGGCTCTACGACTTCTGGTTGCTGGCGGCCACAGACGCCACGGCCCTGGCGCAGAAGTTCGCACCGCAGATCAAGGTAGCGAGCATCACGGCATTGAGCGCCGTGGGCGGCGTTGGCGTGGGCTTGCTGATGTTCGTGGGTGCGCTGATCATCGCGGGCATCTTCATGGCGTATGGCGAGCTGGGCGAGCGTAGCGCGATACGGATCATGTCGCGCATCACGGGGCCAGATCGCGGGCCGCGCCTCACGGCACTCTGCACGGCCACCGTGCGTGCGGTGGCGCAGGGCGTGGTGGGCATCGCCTTCATCCAGATGCTGCTGATCGGCATTGCCTTCGTGGTGGCGGGTGTGCCTGGCGCGGGCCTGCTGGCGTTGGCCATACTGCTGCTCGGCATCATGCAGTTGCCTGCGACGCTGATCACGATTCCGGTCATCCTCTTCGTCTTTGCCACGGATGGCATGAGCGTCGGCAATGTTGTCTTTGCGGCGTATGTGTTCGTGGCCGGGCTGGCCGATAACGTGCTCAAGCCGCTGTTGCTGGGGCGCGGCGTGGAGGTGCCGATGCCGGTGGTGCTGATTGGCGCGCTGGGGGGCATGGTCACGGGCGGCATCCTCGGACTCTTTATCGGTCCCATCGCGCTGGCGGTGGCCTACCAGTTGTTCTGGCAATGGGTGGACCAGCCGCCGTTGCAAAGCGTCGAGACAACCGTGAAAGCCAGCACGGAGCCCAGTAGCCTGCCGACCGGGCCTGGCGTTGGCGAGGGATGACGTGCCATATCGCCCATGTCGCCCCTGTCTCTGGAGAGGAGGATGGATCGCCGTTGGTGTCGCTATCGCTGCCGTACTGGGCGGATGCGTGAAGCTGGGGCCGGATTTCAGCCCCGCGCCTGAACCGTGGACAACCCACTGGCAGAGCGAAGCCATCGAACAGGTCAGCACGTCCGGTGCCATGCCCGATACGCGCGAGTGGTGGCGGATCTTCGCAGACCCTGCGCTGGAGCGGTTGATGGTTGCTGCGGATGCCGGGGACGCCGGTGTGCGGATCGCGGGCCTGCGTGTGATGGAGGCGCGCGCGCAACTTGGCATGGCGCAAGCGGGCCGCTATCCGCAGGTGCAGCAGGCCACGGCCGATGCCATGTACGTGCACAGCCGGCAGACGGGGGCCTCGGCGCAGACGGCGCGGATGTGGGAATACAGTGCGGGTCTCGATGTTGGCTGGGAGCTGGATTTCTGGGGACGCTTCGCGCGCGCGATCGAATCGGCGGATGCGGCGTTCCTGGGCGCACAGGCCAATCACGCGGCAATGCTGGTCCTGCTGCACGCGCAGGTGGCCACCACCTACTACGCATTGCGCACGGCCGAGGCGCGGTTGGCCATTGCGCGCGATAACGCGCGCTTGCAGAAGCGCAGCTTCGAAATCACCGAGCGCCTGTTCAAAGGCGGCGAGAGCGATGAACTCGACTTCCAGCAGGCGCGCACGCAATACCTGGGCACCTTGAGCAGCATTCCCGAACTCGAGAACCAGATCCAGCAAGCGCGCAATGCGTTGCTGGTGCTGCTTGGACGGCCACCGGGGCCGCTGCCTGAACTGGCCGATGCCGGCGACCGCACCGGCGTGTTGCCGCTGATCGATCGTGCGGTGCTGCAGGACGTGCCGGCTGACCTGCTGCTGCGTCGTCCCGATGTGCGGGCGGCGGAATACAAGGTAGCCGCGCAATCGGCACTGATCGGCGTGGCGCGCGCCGACCTGTATCCGGCAGTCACGCTGATGGGCAGCATTGGCTGGTCGGCCACATCGTTGCCGGGCACGCAGAACGGCATGCTGCTGGTGGGGGGACCCAGTGTGCGGTGGAACATTTTCGATTACGGACGCATCGTCAATAACGTGCGCGTGCAGGACGCGCGGCTGCAGCAGTTGATCGTGGCGTATCAGGACACCGTGCGCCAGGGCGCGCGCGAGGCCGACGATGCCGCGGGCGGTCTGGCCAAGGCGCTGCAGCGCGAGCGCATCCTGCGCGAAGCGTCGCAGGCCGCCGAGCGTTCATTGGCGCTGGCGACCACCGTGTTTCGCGAGGGCTATTCCGATTTCCAGCGCGTGCTGGACGCCCAGCGTGCATTGTTCGCGCAGCAGGACGCCTACCTCGTCAATCGCGGCAACGCGGTGAACTACCTGATCGCGCTCTACAAGGCGCTGGGTGGTGGATGGGCGACGTCGGCACCGTTGATCGATGCCGCTACGCGGCAGCAGATGGAACAGCGCACGGACTGGGGAAAGCTGATCGGGGAGACTTCGCAACCATGAGCGGACCACCGGCATCGGCGGGTTCCGACCCGTCCCGCAAGGCGCTATGGGCAGTGTTGTTGCTGATTGCCTTGAGCTTGCTCTGGTATTTGCTGGCTGACCGCTTCACGCCTTATACACAGCAGGCCCGTGTGCAGGCATTCGTCATTCCTGTGGCGTCGGAAGTCTCGGGGCGCGTGACCCGCGTCTATGTCCGCAACAACCAGAACGTGGCCGCCGGGAGCGTGTTGTTCGATGTGGACCCGCAGCATTACCGCATCGCGGTAGACCGCGCGCGCGCCGAACTCGAATCCACGCGCCGGCAGATTGGTGCCAACACAGCCGGCATCGCGTCAGCGCAAGCCTCGTTGCGTGCCGCGCAGGCCAACGAGTTGAAGGCACGGCAGGACAGCGAGCGGCTGGAGCGGCTATACAGGGAAGATCCGGGCACAGTCTCCGTGCGACGCCTGGAAGTCGCGCGTGCCTCGCATACGCAGGCGGTGAGCCAGGTGGCGGCAGCACGGGCGGAAGTGGAGCGCGCACGGGAGCAGCAGGGCGGCAGTGACGAAGACAACGCCAAGCTGCGCAGTGCGGCAGCCGCGCTCGAGAAAGCCGAACTGGATCTGAGCAATGCACAGGTGCGTGCGCGCACGGCGGGCCTGGTTACCGACCTGCGCACCGAGGCGGGGCTGTATGCGGCGGCGGGCAATCCTGTCATGACGCTGATCGCCATCCACGACGTGTGGATCAGCGCGGACATGACGGAGAACAATCTGGGTCATATGGCACCCGGCACGCCCGTGCGCATCGTGCTCGATGCACTGCCCGGCAGGGTATTGACCGGGCGCGTGCACAGCATCGGCTTCGGGGTCAGCACGGGGCAGAGTCCTCCGCCAGGTGGTTTGCCGACGATTCAGAACAGCCGCGACTGGCTGCGGCCCGCGCAGCGCTTTCCGGTGCGGATCGATATCGATGCCGGACAACTCGATACGCTGCGTGGCGTGCGGGTGGGCGGGCAGGCGGAGGTGATGGCGTTCCCGAAGGAGGGCAATCCGCTCAACCTGCCCGGTCGCGCGTTCCTGCGCGTGATGAGCTGGTTCTCGTATGTCTACTGAAAAGAGTCGCGACGTGATGCCTGTGCTGCAACGGCGCGCGTTGCGGCTTGCTATCGGCGCGGCGGCGTGCCTCGTCGTCAGCTACGGTCTGCAATGGCCCATCCCGTTCGTCGCGCCCGTGCTGGCCGTTTTCGTCTTCGCATCGATGGAGCGGCCGCTGACCGTGCGTGCGGGAGTGGGCCTCGCGCTGGTGATGCTGCTCGCCACGGGCAGCGGCTTGTTGCTGGTGCCGTTCCTGCGCGAGGCGCCTGTCAGTGGCGTACTGATGACCGGACTCTGCCTGTTCCTGGCGTTTCGTCACGGGCTACGCGGCGGCAACATGCTGGTGTCGACGTTTCTCGTCGCGGGCGTGACGCTGATCGCGGCGGCGGGTTCGGCGGATGGCGCGTTGGCCGTGACGGTCATCGGTACGCTCACGCGGAGTCTGCTGCTGGCGGTGCTGATGCTGGGAGCGTGCCACGTGTTGGTGCGCGAGCCGCATCTTTCACCGGCCTCGCACAGGAAGGCCGAACCTCATGAGCAAGCGGACTGGATGGCCCTGCGCGCCACGCTGGTGGTGATGCCGCCGTTTCTGCTCGCCATGGCGGACCCCGCCGCCTACCTGCCGATCATCATGAAAGCGGTGAGCCTTGGGCGGCAAAGCTGCACAACGGCTCGCGGTGCGGCGCGCGAACTGGTTGGCTCGACGCTGCTCGGCGGATTACTGGCCATCGCGTTCTGGCTGGCGCTCGGCCTGTTCGTGCATCTGTGGATGTACGGCCTGTGGATGGCACTGTTTTCGCTGTGGATCGCGCGACGGTTGTTCCGGCTGCATGCCACGTCGATGTCGCCGGGCTTCTGGCTGAACAGCCTGGTGACGATGATCATCCTGCTGGGGCAGTCCGTCGAGGACAGCGCCACCGGCAAGGATGTCTACCAGGCGTTCCTGGTGCGCATGGGGTTGTTCGTCGGTGTGTCGCTCTACGCCTGCCTGATGCTGGCCGTGCTCGACATCCGACGAACGACCGTGCCCGATCAGGAGCAGTTGTCGCGATAGCTCTGCTGCAGGCGTTTCAGGGTCTTGTCGCGTTCGAGCTTCGGTACGGCCTCGCCTTGTGCGTTCGTGGTAGCGGTGCCGGGCGACTTGTAGGTGCGCTTGCGCGACGTGTCGTTGATGTCCTGCAGCAGTTGATCGCACCGGGCGCGGCGCTGGTCTTCGTAGCTGGCGTTGGACTTGTCGTTGGGGTTCGGTGCCGAAGGCGGGCGATACGGATTCGAGCCGTCCTGCACGGCCTCCGAGATGGCGGCCGCCGCGCTTGACGCGCCGCTCTGGGGTTGCGCCCAGGCCATGCTTCCGGGAATCAGGACCAGCAGTGCCGCGAGCGGCAGCAGACGTCGGGGGGATGCCATGAAAGCTCCAGTGGTGAAAGTCCAAAAGCCAAGGGCGCAATGCCGCCAAGCGTAGCACGCCGCGCGGGTATTCACCGTGACGTTGTGTGGCGGCGGCGCCAGAGGTTGGGTGCCTCGCCGAATTGCGCGGAAAACCAGCGTGTGAACGATGCCGCCGAGCCATAGCCCAGCAACTCGGAGACACGCAGCAGAGAGTAGTCGGCATTGGCCACGTAGCGCTGGGCCAGCTCGCGCCTTACCTCGTTGAGGATGTCGGTGAAGGTCTCTCCGGCATCGTCTAGCTGGCGCTGCATCGAACGCAGGCTCATGCCCAGCCCCTGGGCCACGGCCTCGCTCGTGGCGCGTCCCATCGGCAGCATCAGGTAGACGGTGTTGCGCACCTCGCGTGCGATGGACCGATCATTGACGCGCGGCAGCGTTTCCACCATGCGTTGTGCATGCAGCGCCATCGCCGCATTGCCTGAGGGATTCGGCGCATCGAGATCGGCGGCCAGGCAGACGATGCCGTGGTACTCGCTGCCGAATTCCACTGGGCAGGCGAAGAGGCGACGATGCACCTGCAGGTCAGGCGGCGCAGCATGCGCGAAGTGCACGCCGAGCGGACGCCAGTTGGACCCCAGCAGCGCCCGGCACAGGCGAAAGATCACGCCGACCGCCAGCTCCGCGGCCTGCCGGGACGGCGTGCCGAGTACCACTTCCTGCCGGATGATCACGACCTTTTCCATACGCTCCAGCAGGATCGCCACCGATTCGTTGACCAGATGGCGATAGCGGATGATGGTTTCCAGCGCATCGCGCAGGGTGGGTTGCTGGCTGATCAGCAGACTCATCACGCCGAAATCCGCAAGCTGCCGGGACTCCGCCATGCGCAAGCCGAACGTGGGGCACGCCGCGGTTTGTGCGGCGGCTTCGAGCAGTGCCGCGCAGCGTTCGGCTGGAATACGCTGGTCGGGGTCGGCCAGCATCGCGCGGGTCAGGCCCGCTGCGCGTAGCAAGGGCTGCGCATTCACGCCGAGGTCCTGGGCTACCTCGAAGAAGTTGGTCAGCGCCGCCGCGCGTACGAGCGTCCTCATGGCGTCCTCATCCTGTCTCCCGTCTTGTCGTTCTGTCGTGCACGCTTCACATTCCGTGGCGTGTCATCGTTGGCGATGATAGGCGGACTGGCATGAAATGCAAAGTTGTCGGCGGGCGATGCAAAGCGGCCAACCCCTGCGCTCTCTACATTGCATGCATGGCTGCGCATGCCGCGTGGCCCCCTGAATGTGGAGACCAGCAGATGGCCAAGGCCGTGCGCATGCATCAAACCGGTGGACCCGAAGTACTTCGACTTGAAGACGTGGAGGTGGGCGACCCGGGTCCGGGGCAGGTCCGGATTCGTCACGTGGCGGTGGGGCTGAACTATGCGGACACCTACTTCCGCAATGGCACCTACCCGGTGCCGCTGCCTGCGGGCATGGGCGTGGAAGCGGCGGGCGTGGTGCAGGCCGTAGGTGCGGGCGTGACCAACGTGGCCGCAGGTGACCGTGTGACATACACCGGGTTCCTGAACACGCTGGGCGCCTACAGCACCGAGCGTGTGGTGGCGGCAGCGCCGCTGATCCGGCTACCGGAGACCATCGCTTTTGAAACGGCTGCGGCGATGACAATGCGCGGCCTCACATCGGCCTACCTGATGCGGCGCATCCACGCGTTCCGTCGCGGCGACACGATCCTGCTGCACGCCGCCGCCGGTGGCGTGGGACTGATCGTGGCGCAGTGGGCACGGCTGCTGGGACTGAACGTGATCGGCACGGTGTCTACCGAGGCCAAGGCCGACGTGGCGCGCGCGCATGGCTGCCAGCACATCATCGATTACACACGCGAAGACGTGGCCAGCCGCGTGCGCGAGATCACGGACGGCGTAGGTGTGTCGGTGGTGTTCGACAGCGTGGGCAAGAGCACCTTCATGGCATCGCTTGACTCGCTCAAGCGTCGTGGCCTGCTGGTGTGCGTGGGCACGGCATCGGGTCCGGTGCCACCGTTCGATCCTGTGCTGCTGGCGATGAAGGGATCGGTGTACGTGACGCGTCCCGCGCTGGCGGACTACATTGCGGACCCCGCGGAAAAAGCCGAACTGGCGGGTGAGTTGTTCGATCACGTCGGCGCCGGGCGCATCCGCATCGAAATCAACCAGCGCTATGCGCTGGAGGATGCCGTGCAGGCACACCGCGACCTGGAATCGCGCAAGACCACGGGGTCTTCGATCTTTGTCATCTGAGAGGCGGCCATGCAAATCAAACCTCTGACCTGTGCCATCGGCGCCGAAATCGTGGGCGTGGACCTGGCCGAAGCAGTGCGCAACGACGACCTGTTCGGCGCGATCCGCGAAACACTGCTCCGGCACCGCGTGGTGTTCCTGCGCAACCAGCGCTTCAGCCGTGCCGAACACGTGGCATTCGCGCGCCGCTTTGGCGAGCTTGAGGATCACCCGGTAGCGGGCAGCGATCCCGAACACCCCGGCCTCGTGCGCATCTACAAGTCACCGGACCAGCCGAACGACCGTTACGAGAACTGCTGGCACTCGGATGCCACGTGGCGCGCTGCGCCGCAGTTCGGCGCGGTGTTGCGATGCGTGCAGAGCCCACCCGTGGGTGGCGACACGATGTGGGCCAACATGGCCCTGGCGTACGAGCGCTTGCCGGACACCGTCAAGACGCAGATTGCCGATCTGCGCGCCCGTCACAGCATCGAGGCGAGCTTTGGCGCGGCCATGCCGCGGGAGAAGCGCCTCGCATTGAAAGCGCAGTTTCCAGATGCCGAGCACCCCGTCGTGCGCACCCATCCCGATACCGGCGAGAAGATCCTTTACGTGAACGGCTTCACCACGCACTTCACGAACTTCCACACACCGGACCGCGTGCGTTTTGGCCAGGACGCCAATCCCGGCGCGGCCGATCTGCTGCGCTACCTGGTGTCGCAGGCGTATATCCCCGAGTTCCAGGTGCGCTGGCGCTGGGAGCCGGACAGTGTGGCGATCTGGGATAACACGGCCACCCAGCACTATGCCGTGATGGACTACCCGCCCTGCCATCGCAAGATGGAGCGCGCCGGGATTATCGGCAACGTGCCGTTCTGAAACCTGAAGCACCCAAGACAACGAGAGATACCGCAGTGATCGACAACCACCTTATCGTTCCCACGCCGTCGGCCTACGCCTACCCGCTGCTGGTCAAGCAACTGCTGACCAATGCCATGCGCCTGCACGGCGAGCAGGAGATCAGCTATCGCGGCGAAATGCGCTACACATACCGCGATTTCGGGCAGCGGCTGAACAAGCTGGCCTGCGCGCTGGCATCACTCGGCGTGCGGCAGGGCGACACCGTGGCCGTGATGGACTGGGACAGCCATCGCTACCTGGAATGCTATTTCGGTGTGCCGATGATGGGCGCCACGCTGTTCACCGTGAACGTTCGGCTCTCGCCACAGCAGGTCCTCTACACGCTCAACGATGCCGGCGCTGACGTGGTGCTGGTGCATCCGGACTTCCTGCCGGTGCTGTCGCAGATCCGCGGCCAACTTGTGCGGCAGCCGCGTATCGTGCTGATGGCCGATGGGCAGCAGACCGACGGCGGCGCCATGGCATTCGATGGCGAATACGAAGCACTGCTCGCCGCCGCGCCTGCCGATTTCGACTTCCCGGAACTGGACGAGCGCACGCGGGCGGCGATGTTCTACACCACGGGCACCACGGGCGATCCGAAGGGCGTGTGCTACAGCCATCGCGATATCGTGCTGCACACGCTCACGGCGTCCACGAGCCTGTGCTCGCCGCGCGATGGGCAGCGCATCCATCGCGAGGATGTGTACATGCCGATCACGCCGATGTTCCACGTGATGGCGTGGGGTATGCCGTATGTGGCGATCATGCTCGGCTTGCGCACGGTGCTGCCGGGGCGCTATGTACCGGCGGCGCTGCTGGCGCTGCGCGAGTCAGAGCGCGTCACGTTCTCGCACTGCGTGCCCACCATTCTGCAGATGCTGCTGGAGGAAGCGCAGCAAACGGGCCAGCCATTGGACGACTGGAAGGTGATCATCGGTGGCTCGGCCTTGCCGGAGGCACTATGCGAGGCGGCGCTGGCGCGAGGCATCGACATCTTTGCGGGCTACGGCATGTCGGAGACGGGCCCCATCGTGGCGTTGGCGCAGATTCCTCCGGGCCATGTGCCCCGCGATCGCAAGGAGGAGGTGCGCCTGCGCTGCGCCACGGGGCGTCCGCTGCCGCTGGTCGATCTGCGGATCGTCGGCAACGACATGCGCGAGGTGCCGTCCGATGGCCAGGCGCAGGGCGAGATCGTACTGCGCGCGCCGTACCTGACGCGTGCCTATCACGGCAAGCCGGCGGCGTCGGAAGAGCTGTGGGCCGATGGCTACCTCCACACGCAGGATGTGGCCGTCAGCGGACCGGACGGCTTCGTGCGGATCGTGGACCGGCTCAAGGATGTGATCAAGACCGGCGGCGAGTGGGTGTCTTCGATCGAGGTCGAGAATCTCGTCACGCAGGTGCCGGGCGTACGCGAGTGCGCAGTGGTAGGTGTGCCCGACGCGCGCTGGGGCGAGCGGCCGATGGCCTATGTAGTGCGTGCGAACGGCGTGGCCGTGGAAGCAGACCAGATCCGGCACGCGCTGCTCGGCCACGTCGATACACAGCGCCTGAGCAAGTACGCGGTGCCCGAGACGGAGCGAATTGTCTTCGTGGATGCCATCCCGAGAACCAGTGTAGGGAAGATCGACAAGAAGGTGCTGCGGGGGCGGATGGGGTGAGGGGAGTGGGCAATCAGGCGTGGTCGGCCAGCCATTCGCTGTAGCAGAAGGCTCGGCGTGCATCGGTCACGATGTGGTCCATTCGTGCGGCGTCCTCCGTGATCGGCGCTGCTGCCTGGCGCAGCATCGGCTCCCAGCGGTTCGCCACCAGCCTGGAGGTGTCTGCAATCCACCTTGCGGCTTCATCGATGTCGACGCCGAAATGAGCGGCTGCGTCGATGAGCCGCTTCGCTCCCGTGAGTGCGGAGCCATCCTTGCCGGTCGCCATGGCGAGTGCCGGCCCGTTTTCGAGAGGCTGGGGCACGGTGGCTGACGCGGGTGTGATATCGAATGCGGGAGACAGGCGCCAGCCGTTCTCCCAGCTTCCATCGTGGATCAACCCGTGGTTCAGGGGGTGGTCGTCGATATTGCCGACGAGCGCATTGAACACCATCCGTCGCCACAGTTCGCGCAACTGCGCGCCAAGGTCGTCCCTGCCTCTTCCCCACACGCGCAACTGGTCACCGAATACGAGGTAGGACCGTTGGACATTGCCCCGAATGGCATCGAGCGGGAGACGAAGCACGGTATGGGCACTGGCATAGAGCGTGCGAGTTGGGCGCAGCGGATCGCCGCTTCGATCGAAGCGCTCTACCAGCAGTACCTGATGCGTGCCGAACGAATGCAGCCTGACTGCTGCCACATCGAGTCCCACCACGCGCGCCAGTTCCATCGTAACGAACTCTCGTGCCGGCAACGCGGGACGATCCCCACGGTCCTGCATCTTTGCGAGCCACAGCCGGCCATCGTGCATCAGTGTGGTCTTTGGCCGCTCTCCGCCCGCGCTCGTTGCCAGGTCTTCGTTCAGGCGGCGCAATGCGCGGCTGGACGGTGCCGCAGCGTCGAGTTCCTCGGCAAGCGGCCGTAGTTCATCAAGCGTGCGTGGGCGCCATGCCAGCTTGCGCGCGATATCCACGCAGGCCTCAATGGCACCTACTCCGTCAGGAACACCGCGTTCGAGCAACTCGATGGCGTTGAGTTCTGTCCCAGCCTGCGCAATCAGGCGATCTGCACCGTAGCCGGCCGGCTTGGCATCCCGCACGATGCCGGGGAGTCCGTCGGTGCCCCGTATGGTCAGACCTCGCATGCTGCGGGTGGGGCGAAGCTCAACCGGATCGGGTACGACCGCGTCAGCGCGCTCCAGATAGTCGCCGCGATATCGAAACGTCGACGATCCACGATCGACAGAGAGATCCGCCGCGTGTACGGGCGAATCCTGTCCAGGCAGCCAGATCCAGATGGGGACAATCGGCATTACCGTTCTCCCGTGAGCCGCGTCGCGAACGCGACAACTTCAGGATCTCTCACCGGGTCGAGCAGCGTCTCGATCTGCTCCATCAGGCCCAACCCCTGCAGCACCTTCAACAGATTGCCAGTAGACACGCCGTCGCCACCGCTTTCCAGTGTTCTTAGTGTCGAAAGCGACACGTCAGAGAAATGCGCAAGCTGCTCCTGCGTTATCTCGCGCGCCTTGCGGGCGATGACGATACGCGCGCCCAGACGTTCGAGTGCCGTCTGGACGAGTACGGGGGTGTGCTTGGGGCCGCGGCGAGCTGATTGACGTTCCATAGCGAGGCAGGCTAGGCATCAATCGGTGAAATGTCAACGATTTAGTTGCCTTTATCGTTGTTATTTCAACGATTTTGATTTTTTGAGCACGGGCCAAACACCGCCCCCAATTTGCCACTGCTATTTGACGCCACCCCCGCATGCTCCCTAGAATCACCACTTCCCCCATCACCCAAGAGGTATTCGTCCCATGCGCCATTGATGCCGCCGTCTCTGACGGCCAGTCTCCACCCGCCCCCATTTGCAGAATCCGCAGGGGGAGTTCCTGGCATCCATGGAATCACGCATGACGAATCCCTGTCTCACGCTGGAAAGCGTGTCTTATGTTTTGCCCGATGGCAGAACACTCTTTTCCGATCTGAACGAGACGTTTGATCAGCGCCGCACCGGGCTGGTCGGACGCAATGGCGTGGGCAAATCGCTGCTGGCCCGTCTTCTGGCGGGGCAGCTGCCACCCAGCAGCGGCCGATGCCTGCGCTCCGGCACGGTGCACTACCTTGCGCAGCAGGTCGATCATCAAGCCGATACCACAGTTGCCGGTCTCGCGGGCATGCAGCGTGTGCTGGATGCCCTGGCGCGCATCGAAGCGGGCAGCAGCGACCCGGCGGATTTCGACGCGTTAGGCGATCGGTGGGATATCGGCCAGCAATTGCAGAGCGCGCTGACGCAGCATGGCCTGGGCCATCTCGATGTGGATACGCCTGCCACCCGGCTCAGCGGCGGCGAAGCGATGCGCGTGGCGCTGATGGGTGCATGGTTGTCGGACGCCGACTTCCTGATCCTCGACGAACCCAGCAATCATCTGGACCGTCCCAATCGGCAAGCGCTGATCGAGCAGTTGCAACACTGGTCACGCGGGTTGCTCGTGGTCAGCCACGACCGGCAATTGCTGGAAACCATGTCGCGCATCGTGGAGTTGTCCTCGCTTGGGCTGCGCAGTTATGGCGGCAACTACACGTTCTACGCCGCAGCCAAGGCGCTGGAGCGTGAGCATGCGCTGCAGCAACTTGAGCAGCGCAAGCTCGAACGCACGCGTGAGGACCAGGCCATGCGTGACCAACGTGATCGCATGGCGCGCAGGGAGGCGCGTGGCAATCGGCAGGGCAAGGAGGCCAATCAGGCCAAGATCCTGTTGGGCCGACAGAAGCAGCGCAGCGAAGGATCGCTTGGCAAGCTGCGACAGCAGCAGGCGTCGGCGCGACAGTTGCTCGACCAGCAGGTCCGCGAGGCCGCGCAGCAGTTGCAAGCCGATGCGGAGATCAATGTGCATGCATTGCCGGTTGCGCAGGTGGCCCAACGGCGTGTCGTGGAACTTCAGGCGCTGGTCCTGCCATGCGTGCAGGAAAGAACGCGTTTGATCGATCTCAGCCTGAGCGGGCAGCAGCGCGTGGGTGTTGTCGGGCCCAATGGCTGCGGCAAATCCACGCTGTTGAAGGTGATGGCGGGTCAGATCGAACCGTTGGCCGGAGTTTGCAAGGTGGTAGCAGACGCCGTCTATCTGGACCAGCGGCTGGCCAACCTGCATCCCGAAAAGACTGTGCTCGAGCAGATACAGGCGGCCAACCGCACGGCAGCCGAAGGCGACCTGCGCATGCGACTGGCGCAACTCGACCTGGACGCGCAGAAGATCACGGCACCCAGTGGCTCACTCAGCGGCGGAGAGCGCCTGAAGGCCGCACTGGCGTGCGTGCTCTATGCCGACCCGCCCGCGCAGTTGCTGTTGCTCGATGAGCCGAGCAACCACCTGGACCTGCCTTCGGCGCAGGCGCTGGAAACCATGTTGCGCAGTTATCAAGGCGCACTGGTCGTGGTGTCACACGACGATGCGTTCCTGAACAACCTCGGATTGACCCATCGCCTGCTCGCCACGGAGCAGGGTTGGCGCCTGGAGTCCTGGTGATGCGACGCCACCTTCACGGCCGGATATGGAATGCCTTCACGATGCCCGCGTTGCGCTCGTACTCCGCATGCAGCGACTGGTTCAGCTCCTGCAGCGATTGCACCGGCATGGCTTCATAGCCGAGCGCCTCGAGGCGCTCGCGCACCTTGGGATTGGTTGCTGCCTTGTAGGCTGCGTCATGAATCTTCTGCGCCATGTCTGCCGGAACCTTGGCCGAGGCGATGACGCCAACCCAGTTGCTGAAGTCGATATCCGGATACCCCTGCTCGGCGAAGGTGGGCACCTGCGGCAGCAGCGGCGAACGTGTCTTCGACGCCACCGCGTAGGGCTGGAGCTTGCCCGCGCGGATCATCGGCAGCGATGTGACCATGCCGTCGTACATCACGGGAATCTGTCCGCCCATGACCTGCGTGAGCGCCGGGCTGGAGCCGGGAAACGGAATGTGCTGCAGATCCATGCCGGCTTCCTGGTTCAGGATGGCGCCGGCGTAGTGCGAGGCCGTGCCTGCGCTATACGACGCGAAACTCAGTTTTCCGGGATGGGCCTTCGCATAGGTGATGAGGCTCTTGAGGTCCTTCGCGGGCAGCGTGGGCGCACCGACAAGCACCATCCGCGAGCGGCCCACGGCAGCCAGCGGCTGGATGTCCTTCATCGTGTCGTACGGCGTCTTCTGAATGTGCGGAATCTCGGTCAGCACATTGGTCGCGGTGACCATGAGCGTCTGCCCGTCCGGCGGGGCGGAGAGCAGGGCGGTCATGGCGATGGCACCGCCGCCACCGGGCTTGTTGTCCACCACGACGGGCTGGCCCAGATCCGTGCTCAGTTGCTCGGCCATCAGGCGCGCCATGACGTCCATGGTGCCGCCGGCAGGGGCGGGTACGAGCATGCGCACGGGCTTGTTGTTCCACGCCATGGCAGACGCCGGAACAGCGAGACAAGCGAAGGCAACCAGTGCGGCACGGCGCAGTCGCGTTCGGAAAGTGGCTTCAGGCATGGTGTCTCCTTGCTCTGATTATGGAGTGATGGAAGGTGCGTGGGAAGAAAGAGCCGGACCGCCATGCAGAGTCACGGTTGAGGGAGCGGCGGCCCGGCTGAAAATCAATCGGCCGGTTGACGCTGGCGGCGTGTGGGCAGCGCCGCCAGCACGAATGCGCGCTGCGCCTCGCTCATGCCGTCCCACAATCCGATCTCGACGGGCGTGCGGTGGCAGCCCTGGCAATAGCGGCGCGCCTGATCCATGCGGCAGATGTTGATGCATGGGTTGGGCGCCGCCGCGCGTGGGGTGTCGAACGGAGTCAGCATGATCCGTGCTCAGGCTGCGCGGCGCAGCGGCAGGTGCTTCTGGCCGGTCTGACGATTCGGCAGCATGCCGTGTGCGGCGAGGGTCTCGTCCGCGCTGTCGTACCACGTACCGATGCGATAGATGGCGCGCGCTTCCTTGCCGCTGGCGATCTCGCGTCCCAGTTCATGCGCCACGCGCACGCATTGCTCGATCTGCTGGACCGAAGTCATCCGGTTGCCGTGCTGGTCGATGATGGTGTCCTCGATGCCGCAACGCGGATGCAGTCCCATGGCCATCGCCATCATGTTGAACGGCAGCACGTTCTTGAGCAGCGACTCCGCCGTCAGCGTGCAGCCGTCTGGTGCGCGGTGGATGAAGTTGAAGAAGTTGAACGGGTTAGGCCCATCGAAGCCACCGCCGATACCGATCCACGTCAGGTTCAGCGGACCCTTGTAGGCGCCGGCGCGCACCATGCGCTCCAGCGTTTCCAGTGCATGGATGCCGGTGAGCTGGAAATGCGGCTGGATACGTGCGGCACTCAGGCGGCGCAGGTGTTCCTCCACCCAGCCCGGACCCGCCGGTACGGTCATCTCGCGATACGCCTCGATGTAGGCCGGGTTGGCGAGCGAAGTGCCTTCGCGGTACTCCGGATACAGCAACTCCATGATGTTCATCTGCGTGGTGTTGATGGCCACGGTGACCTGATCCGGCGCGGGGGTCAGGTCGGCAAGCATGTGCCGCGTATCGTCGGACAGCCACACGGCGGCCTGGCCTTCGTCTTCCGGAGCAAACGAGATCGACCCGCCCACCTGGATGATCATGTCGGGTACGGCGGCGCGCACGCCGGCGATCAGTTCGTTGAACTTGGAGAGCCGCTTGGAACCCTTGCCGTCGAGTTCGCGCACGTGCAGGTGCAGCACGGTGGCGCCGGCGTTGTAGCAGTCCACCGCTTTCTGTACCTGTTCCTCCATGGTGACGGGGATGTCCTCCGGAAAGTCTTCCGGCATCCACTCGGGGCCGTACGGCGCCACGGTGATCACCACTTTTTCCATGTTCTCGGGGTGCAGGGAATCGTCGAGGAATTGCATGCGTGTCTCCTTCGTTCAGTCTGGTTCGGTCTGGTTCGACAAGTGTTCGAAGTATCGGCCATGGGGTTGTCACGATTTGACGATGCGGGACACCCGATTTACATTTCGGGACAGTCAGGGAAAACACGATGTCCTACTTTCTGCGCAGTGCGAGCCTTACGAACTATGTGGATGTGGCGCGGGCCGTCGGGCTCGATCCACACCAGATGCTGCGTGCCGCAAGGATCAGCCGCAACGCGCTGCTCGATCCCGATATCCGCATTCCAGCCGCATCGGTGGGCCGGTTACTGGAGGCATCGGCCAAGGCAGCACAGGTGGAGGATTTCGGCTTGCGGATGGCGGAACTGCGGCAGTTTTCCAATCTCGGACCATTGGCATTCGTGGTGCGTGAGGCACCTACGTTGCGCCGAGCGCTGGAATCGATGGTGCGATACATGAGCCTGCAGAACGAGGCGCTGGCGATGCGTGTGGAGGATGCCGACGATCTGGTGCTGATCCGGCTGCAACTGCTGGGTGATGGTTCGGGTTCGCTGCGGCAAGCCACCGAATTGGCAGGCGGCGTCATGTTCCGCATCCTGTCGCTGTTTCTGGGTGCGGCGTGGCGCCCGCGCAGCATCTGCTTTGCGCATGCCGCGCCGTCGAGCCAGGCAACATGCCTGCGCGTGTTTGGCATGCCGGCGCTCTACGGCCAGGATTTCGATGGCATCGTCTGCACGGCACGCGATCTGGAGGCGCCGCTGCCATCGTATGACCCCGGCATGGCGCAACAGGTGACGCGCTATCTGGACACACTGCTCGCGCAGTCGAACACCAATATGGCCGACAAGGTGCGCAAGCTTGTGCATGCGCTGCTACCCAGCGGCATGTGTTCCGTGGATCGCGTGGCGCAGCAACTCGGCGTGGATCGCCGTACGATCCATCGCTGGCTGACGGCGGATGGCACCACGTATTCAGAGATCGTCAACGATGCCCGCGCGAGCCTGGCCACGCGCTATATCGAGAACCGCGCACGGCCATTGTCGGAAGTGGCCACGCTGCTGGGCTTTGCATCGTTAAGCGCTTTTTCCCGCTGGTTTGGGGCGCAGTTTGGATGCAGTGTTTCGAAGTGGAGGGTGGGGAGGGGGGAGTAGTGGTTTTCTCCCCTCTCCCGCATGCGGGAGAGGGGCGGGGGAGAGGGTCAGCAGTGCAAGTTGCGACGAGGCCGGCAAGCAGAACCTCCTG
>NZ_JBDKXK010000048.1:0-52315 GCF_039710735.1 Cupriavidus sp. DL-D2
GAGGGTCAGCAGTGCAAGTTGCGACGAGGCCGGCAAGCAGAACCTCCTGCCCTCTCCCCCAGCCCCTCTCCCTGTGGGAGAGGGGAGCAAAACACGGGCAAATCAAAACTTGTGCCGAACCCCCAACGCCACACCGATCATGTTGCTCTGCCCATTGGCGAGCGCATAGCTATTGCCGAGCGACAGGCTGTTGGCATACACCGTAGCCAATGATTCAAGCATCAGCCCCGCGTTCTTCGCATAGGCTGTGGACAGGTAGAGATCCGTGCGCTTGGACAACGTGTAGTTGGCCACGAACGCCACCTGCCACGGGTTCGCTGCGTTTGCGCCATACAGGTTCTTGAGATCGTCGTAGTTGTATTCCAGTGTGAGCCCAATGGCTGGCGTGACCTGGTAGTTGGCGCCGATCCAGTAGAAGTCATCGCGCTGGATGATGGTGCCTGCTGCGTTCTTGTTCTGCCCCCATCGATATCCACCCATCACCTTGGCGACGTTGCTGAACGCATAGCTGGCGCCGATGGCGGCTTTTCGCATCGTGCCGCTGCTGGTGCCAATGGTGGGATTCCACTGGTCGTAGCCGGCGGTCACGCCGACCGGGCCAATGGAGTAGGCCACTGCCGCACCGTATGCGGTATCGCGGCGGAAGGCGCCCGGCACTTCGCCGTTGCCGCCGATCGGCGTGGGGATGCCCACGGACGCGGGCAAGGCCAGCCCCGTACCGAACGACCAGTGCGCCAGCGCGATAAGGGGCCCGAACTGTCCCGTGTATTTGATCGTGTTGTCCTCGCGGAAGTTGGCACCCGATTGCAGTACGACGGGTTCGTACTGCGTGGCGTATGCAGTGGGCGAGAAGTTGGCCAATGCCTCGAACATCGACGTGTACTGGCGCCCCAGGCTGATCTGGCCGATGCCAGCCTTGGACAAGCCCACGAATGCCTGGCGCCCGAACAGCCTGCCGCTTTGCTGCAGCGTGCCGTTGTCCGCGCTGATACCGCTCTCCAGCACAAATACGCCCTTGACTCCGCCGCCAAGATCCTCGGTGCCGCGCAGGCCCCAGCGTGAACCGGCCAGCCCGCCGGAATTCATGCGGTAGACATTGTTCGATGGACCAGGATTGAAACCGTTAGCCGCGATGGGCACGGCGCCCACATGGTTCGCGTATTCCACGTTCATGTCGATGACGCCATACAGCGTGACATTCGATTGCGCGTAGGCGGTGCTAACACATGCCAGCGCTATCGCAAGTGCCATGCGTGCACGACGCATGGCGTTGACCTTGGTGCTCATATGTCTCCTCGATTCTCGTTATGGGAACGAGCGAAGTATCGAGGAACGACGGTGGACGGTTTGACTATCGGGGACAGCGTTTTTGCTTCACGGGACAGTGCGGGAAAACCCGTTTGGGGTTTGTGAGGGGGCGCGCCGTGCCCGTGCGACGCACTCGCCAGCTATAGCGACGCCGCAGCCGGTTCTGCCGCTGCGCGGTCGATTACTTCCATTGCGCCGCACCCGGCCGGTGCGCGTGAATCAGGAGTCAGGTGTCGAGGGCAAAGGTCGACAACATGCCGGCATAGTGCTTCGGCAGCGGTCGCGCAAAGTCGCCGCGCTTGCTTGTGGAGAGTCGCAACGATATGAGCGACTCGGCCATCTTCACGGCGCAGGCCACGCCGTCGATGACGGGCGCGCCGATGGCGTCAGAGATGGATTCGCACAGGTCGGCCATCCCGGCGCAGCCCAGCACGATGCAGTCGCTGCGGTCCTCGTCCAGTGCCTGTCGGCAGGCATCGGTGATGATGCGGCGTGCATCGGAACCGGGTTTTTCGAGATCGAGCACGGGCAGGTCGCTCGCACGCACGTTGCGGCAGAAGCGTTCCATGCCGTAGCGCTCGGCCAGGTGCCACGCGATATTGCAGGTGCGCGGGAGGGTGGTCACCACGCTGAAGCCGGTGCCGATGAAGCTTGCCGTGTGCATGGCTGCTTCCGCTATCCCAATCACGGGGCCGCGGGCCAGTTCCCGCGCCGCGTACAGTCCCGGATCGCCGAAGCACGCGATGACGTAGCCATCCACGTCTTCCCGCTCACCACTCAGGATTTCGTCGAGGATGCCGGGCACGCTGAGTGCCTCGTCATAGTGGCTCTCGATCGACGCCGGCCCCATGCGCGGGCTGACCGCGATGATGCGCGTATTGGCCTGCGCAACCGTGCGGGCGCAGTGGCCTATTTTGTCGGTCATGCTCTGCGTGGTGTTCGGATTGATGATCTTGATTTTCATGGTGCGGGTCATGGACAGGATCAGCTCGCGCGGGCGGCATCATGCGCGAGGCCAGTGCACGGAGCAGCGCAGGCGCATGGTCAAAGCAATGCCCATGCCGATCCTTGCCCAATCCTTGTAATTTTTACCGGATGGCTTGCGGGTGCTGTCAATTCGGCACATCGCCAGCACGCTCCCGATGCCTGTGCGAAAATCCACCGCATGCCTACCGGCGGAGCCCGCATGCCTTACGACTCCCAGTCCCTGGTGACCGCATCGTCCGACGATTGCGCCCGGGAACCCATCCATATCCCCGGTGGTATCCAGCCACACGGATACCTGCTGAGCGTCGACGAGGCGGGCAGGGTCGTACAGGCGAGCCGCAACGTCGCGGTGCTGGCTGGTATCGACATCGAGGCCGTAGCGGGACGTGCGCTGGCCGAAGTGGTCGGTGCAGAAGCCGCGGGTCTCGCGCTGCGTGCGCTCGACAGTCTCGAGGCCGAAGGCATTCCCCTCTACGCAGGTTCCATTGACGATCCGCGCACCGGACGCGGCGACGCATCGTCACATCCACCGCTGGCCATCGTGGTGCATAGCCACCTGGGCGTGCGCATCGTGGAATTCGAACCGGCGCGCGGCCGGGCCGAAGTGTTTGCGTCGATGTACCCGCTGGTGCGCACCTTCATCAACAGCCTGCAGCATGCGGGCGATATCGAAGGGCTGGCCGCGCTGGCCGCGCGCGAAGTGCATCGCATCACGGGTTTTGGCCGCACCATGGTGTATTCGTTCGATGACGAAGGCCATGGCCATGTCATTGCCGAGTCGATGGAACCTGGCTACGCGAGCTATCTTGGCCAGCGCTTCCCTGCGTCGGACATTCCGGTGCAGGCACGCGCGCTATACGTGCGCAACCGCATTCGCCTGATTGCCGATGCCGATTACGTGGCCGCGCCGCTGGTGCCTGCGCTGCATCCCGCCACGGGCAAGCCGACCGATCTCACCTACGCCTCGTTGCGCAGTATCTCGCCGGTGCATGTGCAGTACATGAAGAACATGGGCACGTGGGCATCGATGTCGATGTCGATCGTGGTGCGCGGGCGGCTGTGGGGTTTGATCTCCTGTCATCACGACACGGCGCGGCTGCCGTCGTTCGAGGTACGCACGGCGTGCGAACACATTGCACAGGTGCTGTCGCTGCAGGTGGAGGCCAAGGAGGATCACGCCGAGGCGGACTACCGTCTGGCGCTGCGCCGCACGCAGACGAACCTGCTGGCATCGATGGCCAACACCGAGGATTTTGTCGAGTCCATCGGCAGCGATGCCCGCAGTCTGCTTGGGCTGGTGGGCGCCACCGGTGCCGTGGCCGTGTTTGAAGGTCGTATCGTGCGCGTGGGTGACGCGCCGCCCGACGCCGCCATCGAGGCGATGGTGACGTGGCTCGACGCGCAATCCGAAGAGGTCTTCGCCACCGACAATCTCGCCCAGGCGTGGCCGGAAGCCGCGGATCACGGGCTCGGGCCGGAGGCGGCCGGCGTGCTGGTGGTGTCCCTCTCGCGGCTGTTCCGCAACTACGTGATCTGGTTCCGTGCGGAGGTGGTGCGCACGATCCGCTGGGCGGGCGATCCGCGCGCGAAGCTCTCCACGCTGTCCACCACGTTGTCACCGCGCGAGAGCTTCGAGGTCTGGACCCAGATCGTGCGCGGCCGCTCGCAGCCGTGGCGCCAGGCGGAAATCGAGGTGGCGGGAGAATTCCGCGGCGCGTTGCTCGGCATCGTGCTGCGCCGCGCGGAAGAACTCGCGCAACTCGCGCTCGAACTGGGCCGCGTCAATCGCGAACTGGAGGGGTTCTCGTACACGGTCTCTCACGATCTGCGCGCACCGCTGCGCCATATCGTCGGCTTTGCGGATCTGCTGCGCGACATGGACTACAGCCGCCTGTCCGACCGCGGCAAGCATTTCATCGAGCGGATCATTGCGCAGGCGCGTTTCGGCGGCAAGCTCGTGGATGACCTGCTCGCGTTCTCGCAGATGGGCCGCGCGGCGCTGCGTCCGCAACGCCTGGATATGAAGGCGCTGGTCGAGCGCCTGGTAAGCGAGGAATCGAAGGATATCGGCACGCGCCGTCTGGAATGCCGCGTCGGCGATCTCGGCCATGTCATGGCGGACCCCGTGCTGATGGACGTGGTGTTGCGCAACCTGATCGCGAACGCGATAAAATTCACGGGCCTGCGCGGCGTGGATGCCGACGGTGCACCGGCGCAGGTCGAGATTGGCGTGGAGCCGGGCGAAGGCGAGCATGCGGGGCACGATGTGTTCTTCGTGCGCGACAACGGCGTGGGTTTCGATATGCGATACGCCGACAAGCTGTTTGGTGTGTTCCAGCGCCTGCACCGCGTGGAGGAGTTCCCGGGCACGGGCATCGGCCTGGCCAGCGTGCGCCGCATCGTGGAACGTCACGGCGGCACCACGTGGGCGCACGCCGAAGTGGACAAGGGCGCCACGATCCGGTTCTCGCTGCCGCGCGATTTCGTGCCCGAGGGCACGACGGGCGTGAACGAGACCGCCGCAGAGGCGGCATCGCGGCTGGCAGCGGTGTCGTCGGGCCAACCCTACAAGCCAGTGTTGAAAGATCTGAAAGATTTGAAAGGTACGGAGAATGAGTGTGCTGAGACCGATCCTGCTGGTCGAGGACAATCCTGACGATATCGAGCTGACGCTGATTGCGCTGGAGCGAAGCCGCCTGGCCAATCCGGTGGTATCGGTACGCGATGGCGCCGAGGCGCTAGACTTCCTGCGTCGCCAGGGGGCCTTCGCGAATCGCACGGAAGAGAACCCGGCCGTGATCCTGCTCGACAAGAAGCTGCCAAAGGTGGATGGCCACGAGGTCTTGCGCGAGGTACGCGCCGACGAGAGCCTGCGCCGCATCCCGGTGGTGATGCTGACGTCGTCACGCGAGGAACGCGATCTGCTCAAGAGCTACGACCTCGGCGTGAATGCCTATGTCGTGAAGCCAGTGGAGTTCGACGACTTCATGGCGGCCATCAATGACCTGGGCGTGTTCTGGGCCGTGCTGAACGAACCGCCACCGTATGGGTCGGGGGCGGGCAGCGCGGAGTGATGCAGGTGCAGGTCCGGCTATCGCGCTGCGTCGGCGCGGTGGCCTGCCTGAATGGCCGGCAGGCAGACACGGAAGGTGGCCCCCTTGCCCAGTCCGTCGCTGTGCGCGGTGACGGTGCCATTGTGCAGGACCACAAGATTCTTCACCATCCATAGCCCCAGGCCAAGGCCGGGCGCGCGCTGCGAACGCTCCTGATGCGCCTGTTCGAAACGCTCGAATATCCGTTCGAGCGCCTCCGGCGAAATCCCCAGTCCGTTGTCGCGCACCACCAGTTCGGCGCACTGGCCGTTGGTGGTCACACTCAGTTCCACACTGCCGCGTTCGGCAAATTTCAGCGCATTGGTCAACAGGTTGAGCACCACCTGCTTCAGGCGGCTCTCGTCGGCGCTGACCATGCAGGGCGTAGATGCCGACACGACAAGCGTGACGTTGCGCGACTCCGCATCGAGCCGCAGGTCTTCCGCAACCGTCGCCGCCAGCGCGGCCATGTCCAGTTGACGGAGTTCGACGGAGAGCTTGCCCGTGGCGATGGCACCGCTATCGAGCAGATCGTCCACCATGCGCGCCAGTTGGCGCGTATTGCGTTCGATGACCTGCGCCGCGCGATTCACGTGAGACGGATCGGTGCCGCGTTCGAGTAGCGTGGTCCACCAGAGAATGGCGTGCAGCGGCGAGCGCAACTCATGGCTGACCGCCGCCACAAAGTGGTCCATGGCCTGAGCGCCCCGTTCGCTGACTTCGCGCGCCCGCTGCTCTTCCTCGGCAATGGCGCGGTAGTGGAGTTCGGATGCCTTGCGCGCGGTGATGTCGATCGTGAAACCGATCATCGATTGCGGCGAGCCGTCTTCCAGATAGCGCGCCGCGCCGCGCGACATCAGCCAGCGCATCGTGCCGTCGCGCCAGACCACGCGATACTCCACCTCGAAATGCGCGCGTGCGGCGATGGCGCGGTCCATGGCGGCGCGCACGTCGCGACGGTCCGCTTCATGCATCAATTCGTCGAATACACGCGCCTCGTTGATCGTTTCCTGGGGCGACAGGCCCATGTTGGCCTTGCACTGGTCGGTGCAGGCCATGTAGCCGGTGGCGATGTCGAGTTCCCACGCGCCAACCTTGGCAAAGGCGAGCAACTCTTCGAGCCGTTCGCGATGCGTTTGCAGCGCGGCGTTGGCTTCATCGACGAGCAGCTTGCGCAACCGGGCCTGCGAACGCAGCTTGGCGTGCTCGCGGCGGCTCTGCTCGGACTGCACGATCTGGTCGGTGACATCGCTGATCTTGAGCACGACCACGGGCGCGGCGGTGCCCACGCCGGCCAGCCGCGTCGCACGCGCCTGCCAGTAGCGTTCGCCGTCGCCGTTGCCGGCAGGGTGGCCGTCGTAACGGATCAGCGGCGACATGCGAGACTCGCCGACAACCAGTTGGCCAAGCGTGGCCAGCAGCCAGTCGCGGCGCGCCGCCATCTGCGATGCCGAGAGCGTCGGGTTGATGACGAAGATCGACTTGCCCATGACTTCGTGGGCCGCGCGGCCGGACATCGTCAGGTAGGTGGCATTGGCGTGGATCACCTCGTCGTGACTGTTGAGCACGAGATAGGCGTCGGGCAGGGCATCGAACAGCGCAGCGCTGTCGAAGACCTGGTCGGCTGACCTTGCTGAGGCGGCGGTGTCTGACATGCGCTCTCCCGGTCCGCTATTTGACGCCGTGGCCGGACGCCATCGACGGGATGCGGGCGAGCAGGTCATCGAAAGCGCGTTGTGCGCCCTGACCGGCCAGTGCAATGTCATCGTCGGTGGTGACATGCGTGCGCAGCGCGTGCAGGAATTGTTGCCAGCGCGGGCCGGGCGATGCGCCGCCACCGAGATAGCGCAGCGGATGGGGTGCCAGGCGCTCGGCGAAATTCCGATAGATCACGGCGCCGCCAAGCTGCGAGCCTTCGATGACATAGCAGAGTCCCCAGCGGTAGGCCGGTTCGCTGCGCAGCGTGCCAACGTCGATGTTGTCCACCGTGGCGCCGCCCTGCGGGATCGCGGTATCCGCCAGGTCTTGCTCCAGCACATCCGCACGCGAGACTTGCGGCAGGCGGGCAGGGTCCTGCGGACCGTCGTCAAAACCCGCCAGCCAGGTCTCCAGCGGCGCCAGCCAGGCGCGCAGGATCAGCAGGTGGTCGCGATAGTCGACGAGCGTCGGCGCGGCGTGCGCCAGCGGCATCGCACGGTCCAGGACGGCGTGTTTTTCCGAGGTGGCGGCTCGCAGCGAGGCGAGCACATCGGAAGGGGGTGTCGAGTGTTCAGTCACGTAGGTGATGATCCCGCAAACCACATGGCGCCAGCTCGGCGATCAGGGTCTGGCGAGGCGGCGTATCAAGCCCACATGGTACAGGAACTGCCATCCGCTGCGGTCAGGTGCGCCAGCCGCCGATACCGGGACGATGACTCAAACATGACATTGCTGCCATCTGCGGGAATCCATCTGATCTGAATCATAGAATGGGCCCGTCGCGCCTAGTGCGCAGCTGTAGAAGGAGTGCTTGATGAAGTGTCCGACCTGTTCCGATGCCACGCTGGTGATGTCAGACCGACAAGGCGTGGAAATCGACTACTGCCCGCAGTGCCGTGGCGTGTGGCTCGACCGTGGCGAACTGGACAAGATTCTCGAACGGTCGGTCAGCGCGGCTCCAGCGCCGCAACCCACTGCGTCACGCCAGTCAGCGCCGCAGCCTTCGTATGAGGGGGATCGTGGCCGCTACGGTCACGACAAGGATTACCGCCATGACCGGCACGATCGGCATGACAAATACGACAAACGCAAGAAGTCGTGGCTGTACGAGATCTTCGACTGATCGGTGATCAATGAAATAGGGGCGCCGATGGTTGGCGCCCCTTTTGTTTGCTCCCATCGACTATAGAGGTCAGACATCCTATAAATGTATGCTCGATGGAACAGGTAACCCCTCCGTCGCCTGCCGTCTTTATGCGGCAGCCTTGACGGCCTGGCGAGCGATCAGCTTCCACTGTCCGCCCTGCTTCTGCCAGACCTGCAACACCTTGAGCAGCACGGTGCCCGGTTTGCCGCTATCCAGCGTTTCGCCGGCCAGCGTGTGGCGGATGACCGCCACGTCGCCCGAGACATTCACGGTCTGGTCGGTGATGTTGATGCTGACGAAATCGGATTTCTTGTCGAGCAGATCGCCGATGAAGCTGGCACGCGTGTCGATGCGACCACCGGAGTGGCCGTAGCTCAGCGAATCGCCGACCAGTCCGGACAGCACCGCCTGGTCGGGATCGACCATGGCAGCGCGCAGCTTTTCGGCGGCTGTCGTGACGGACTGCGAATCATTGGATTGGGCCAGGACTGGGGTGGCCAGGACGGCCAGCAGGGCAGCGGCGCCCAGCGCCGCGCGGATCTTGCGCATGATGTCTCCCGAATTCTTGTTGGATGCTCGGTATGCGGATGCTTTGAGAGGGCAACTCGTCCTTGCGGACAGGTTGTAAGTCATCGTATCACGTCGAGGCAAAATCGCAACGTAGGGTTAGCGCCGGGTGACATTGGGGGAAACGCGCGGATCAGCCTTCCTTGCCATCGATGCGTGGACGCATCAGGAACGGGGTGTACTTGATGAGGAAGCTCACCAGCGACAGCGCCCATAGCGCACCGGCAACGGCGATCACCTCGGGCTTGGCTTCCGGCATGGCGAGGGGGCCGGCAACGCGGACCACGGCTGCCAGCACCATGCAGAGGTAGGCGAGGTGTTCCATATGGCCCGATTGCATCTGGCGTCCCGTATGGCCGAGCGCCGTGCGCGTGACCATGGCAATGATCGCGCAGCCGATCACGCCGACAGTCAGCGCGTGCAGGGCCGTGGAGCGGTCGAGCCAGCCCAATGCAGCCGCCGCAATGAGCAGGAAGCCAACGGGCAGAAAGGCATAGGCCAGATGCAGGATGAAGAGGATCGGCTTCCTGACCGTACCCAGCGGATTCCAGCCGTACAGTCGAATGCCATGCGCGATGGCTGCGCCTGCGGCGAGCACCGCAGTCAGCGGCCCCGGCGCCTGAAACGCTGCCGACATCGTGGCAAGCAGCGTGAGACCGATTACCGATCGTTCAACCATCGTCCAGCGGCGGATGCGTGCGCCGGGAATCGCATTGCCAGTGAACATCGGAATGATGCGGCCACCGATCACTGTCACGAAGATGACCACCAGCCCCGTTGCCGCTTCGGTGGCGTGCAGCGCCCAATCGGGACGACCCGCCAGCGCCGCAACATGGAACCCGATGTTGAGCGCGCCCATGATGCCGAGTGCGATGGCAAGCCCGTAGTTGCGTTGGCTCTTTGCCCGCCGCAGGATGCGATAGAAGCTCGCGCTGCACAGTGGCAGGAAGGCGATGTCCACAGCAATCGCGGCCCACGCCGGACCTGTCCACATCAGCACGCGTGCGGCCAGCCATACCGTTGCGAGGATGCCGAGCCATGTGCCCTGCGGCGTCTGTAATCCCGTCCAGTTCTTGCCCGCCGTGAAGAGGAATCCCACCACAACGGCGGCGGCGAATCCGAACACCATTTCATGGGCGTGCCAGAGCATCGCGCCGAGCCACGGTTGCGTGGCGGGTTGCCACCAGCCCAGGTACATCGCCACCCATGCCAAAACGGAAAGTGCGCCAAACGCGGCGGCCAGCAGATAGAACGGTCGGAAGCCAAGGGCCAGTACGGGCAGGCCGCGATAGCTGTTCGAGGGGGTAGGCGGGGAGATCTGCAGCAGGACGGACATGATTGGCGGGGCAAGTCGGAGGGGGTGGGACGCACTCGATTCTAGAAAAGATGCATATGGAATGCAATTTAAAAAAAGGATCATGGCGTGAGGCATGCGCAACATGCCCATACATTTCTGAACATTTCATGACACTTTGTCACCCTGACCCCTCGGGAGAGGGGACTAAAGGAGAGGCGGTATGCCGTTAGCCTGCGGACATACATCTAGAGCATGGCGTCAAGAACGCCAGCCAGCGCCGGTCTGAGATGTTGTCGGCGCACGGCGCGCCAGTATCAAAGAGGAACGGGATCTCTCCAGCGATACCTGCTCCGCGATACACATCGTGGCGCGATCGTCATTGGCCATTGCCGTCGGCCATTCAATCGGGAAACAGAGGGGAAAACCGTGAAATTCCGAGATCTGTCTATCAAGACCAGACTGCTGGCGGGGTTTGGCACGCTTGCGCTCGTAGTACTCGCAGTGTCTGGGTTGTCGCTGAAGGCGCTGGGCGAATCCATCGACGGCTTCGACAACTACATCCATGGCCTGAACGCGCGTGGCGAGGTAGCGTCTCAACTGCGCGCCGCCGTGGACCAGCGCGCAATTGCCGCGCGCAACCTTGTATTGGTGACCACGCCTGCCGACCTCGATCTGGAAAAGACCGAGGTCCTCAAGGCGCATGAGGATGTGCAGCAGCGCCTGGGCAAACTCAAGCAGATGATCCAGGCCAATGGCGTCAGCGAAGGCGCGCGCAATCTCGTGGCCGAGATGGATCGCATCGAGGGCAAGTATGGCAAGGTGGCCACGGATATCGTGGGGCTGGCTCTCGACAAGAAGACCGAGGCGGCCATCGCCAAGATGAATGCAGAATGCCGCCCGCTGCTGGCCGCGCTGATCAAGGCGACGCAGGACTACGCCGAATTTACGCGCGATCGTCAGAAGGACATGGTCGCGAAGATCAACGATGAGTACACCCGCCAGCGACTGATGCTGATCCTGGCGGCAGTGGCTGCCGTGGCGTTCGCCATCATCGGCGGCTTGCTGCTGACGCGTGCGATCACGGCGCCGATCCAGCGTGCGGTGGAAGTGGCGCGCACCGTGGCACGTGGCGAACTGGGCTCGCAGATTGTCGTCGATTCGAAAGATGAGACCGGCCGCCTGCTCGCTGCGCTGCGCGACATGAACGACCGGCTGACGGAGACGGTGGGCCGCGTGCGTGCGAGCAGTTCGAACATCGAGGTGGCGACGGGCGAAATTGCCAACGGCAACATGGATCTGTCGAGCCGCACGGAGCAACAGGCGGCATCGCTGGAAGAAACCGCCGCCAGCATGGAGCAGTTGACCGCCACCGTGCGCCACAACACCGAGAACGCACGCCAGGCCAGCGAGCTGGCACGCAACGCTGCGGAAGTGGCACAGCAGGGCAGTGGCACCGTGGGCCGCGTGGTGGACACGATGGAAGGCATCAGCGCCAGTTCGGCCCGCATTGCGGACATCACCGGCATCATCGAGAGCATCGCGTTCCAGACCAATATCCTGGCGCTCAACGCAGCAGTGGAAGCGGCGCGTGCAGGCGAGCAGGGACGTGGCTTTGCTGTCGTGGCAAGCGAGGTGCGCAGCCTGGCGCAGCGGTCATCGAACGCAGCCAAGGAAATCAAGGAGCTGATCGAGGCATCGGTGGCACAGGTGCAGGCCGGCTCCACACTGGCCGGCGAAGCGGGTCAGACCATGGCCGAAGTGACCGACGCCGTGGCCCGCGTGACGAACATCGTCAACGAAATCGCTGCGGCATCCGCCGAACAGAACCGAGGCATCGAACAGGTGAACCAGGCCATCGTCCAGATCGATCAGGTCACGCAGCAGAATGCGTCGCTGGTGCACGAGGCTGCGACGGCATCGAAATCACTGGAGGAACAGGGGCGGTTGCTGACAGAGGCGGTGGCGTTCTTCAAGGTGCCTTCGGGCGGCGTGGTGCGGAGTGCGCCGGGGCAGTTGGTTGTCAGGGGCAATGTGGCGTACGCATAAGTCGCGTTATCTCCCGCGTTTGGTTTGCTCCCCTCTCCCGCTTTGCGGGAGAGGGGAGCGCATAACAACGGTTCGCGGTCGTGTTGAGATCTACATCCCCACTCGCAACTCCGGTGGCAGCGTCCTCAACCCCGCGTGAAAGAACCCCTTCTCGCTTGCACGTAGTGATCCGATCTGCTGCTTGAGTCGTTCCACCGCTTCATACGCATTCACCGACGCACCCTGCTCGTGCGTGAGATACCACGCCGATTCCATCAACAGGTTCGACAGTTGCAGCGCGTTGTAACGCACGCGCCCCGTATCGTGCTCCTCCAGCGCGAACGCGGCCACTGATGACCAACGGACAAAACCCTTGGCTGGTGCGAACGGCGCATGGAACGGACGCAATGCATCGATGGCGGCAGTCACCGTGAGCGGTTGCTGCGCACGGAATGCCGCAAGCGAAGACGAGGCATCGGCTTCCAGATGGCCGCGTGCCACCCGTAACAGGAAGATGGTGTTCCAGGCCGATCCACCGCCTACGCCGAATCGATCGCAGATCCATTCCGACAATCCAAGCCAGCGCATGGCCTGACGTTGCACGTCGCCAGCGACCATCGCGCGCGATGCATCCACGAGACGGAACTGCCAGAACAACCATAGCGACCAGCCGATGTTCGCGGCGGCGTGCTGCACGGCGTCTACCGAATCCGCTTCGTATGCCGCCTGCAGTGCGCCGGAGAAGCCTTCCATCGCCAGGCGCGCCGCTTGTTGTTTCTGCTGCGGAGTGCCCACGCCATCCGGACGCAGCGCCAGGCTCTTCTGCACGAGTGCTTCGAGGTTGAGCGTTTCGAATCGCACGCGCGGGTTGTAGCGCACCACGGGTCGCAGTTCCGCGTCGCCTGACAGGCGTGCGAGTTCGTGTTGTGCAGCGTCGAGATCTGCGCGCGCATAGTGCTCCCACGCTCGCACCACGTGTGCCATGGCCGCGAAGGTCGGCAGCGCGGCATTGACGCCGCCTGCCACCACAATGCGCTGGAAGCGGCGCAACGCTGCGCGGCTGCGGTCCAGTCGGTCACTGCGCCGCCAGGCCAGGCTTTCCTTGAGCAAGGAGAGCGCCAACTGAAAATCATCGGCAGCGGTGCGCTGCGCTGCGCGGAACGATTCGGCCACGCCGTGATCGAGCGTGCCGGCGAAGCCGTCCTGCGCGCCGCGCATCGCCTGCGTCAGATGGCGCCAGAAGGCCATGTCGCGCATCGCATACTGCAGGCCGTCCTCGGCGGGAATCGACGGGGCATTGCCGGCTTCCGGGGTTTGTCCCAGCCAACGCGCCACACCCGCTGGTCCCAACGGTTTGCCTTCGACCGTGAAACGCAGGCGCCGCGCGGTGGCAGCACTCATCCAGAACGGTCCACGGCTGCGATGCGAAATGGGCAACGCGGAGATGCCGAGCGTGCGATCGCTGCCCCATCCCACTGGAATCCTCCAGCGCGAAAAATCCGCGAAGGCGCGCGAGACGATCATGCGCACGTCGGCGGCTTCCGCAAAGCGTGTGCGGACGACATTGGCGTTGAGCGCTTCCTGATCGCGCGATGCGGCGAGCCAGATGCGCGCGAGCATCCAGACGGACTGGTAACGCGCGGGCTGGTCATCCACACGATAGGGCGCAGAGAGTTCGACGAAGATCGATGTCGGGGGCATGCCGCATGTTACGCGTGTTACAGCATGCGCGGTTGGCGCGAACGAGGTCATTGCCTATGCTCCGCATCACGATCCGGGCCTGGATTGCCATGCGTCAGCCTGACGCCAACCCATCAATGAAAAACCAGAAAGGGGTCTGCACATGCCTATGCGACACAGCATCGCCCGGTTGTTCCTCACCACGACATTGCTGCTGGCCGGCGCCGCGCGCGCCGCAGCGCCAGCCGCAAGCACGCTCGATGCCAAGCCGTTGTTCGATGCCGCTGGCGCCGATGGCACGATGGTGATCTACGATGTGCGCCAGCAGCGCACCATGACCTACAACCCGAAGCGCGCTGCCACCCAGTATTCGCCTGCATCGACGTTCAAGATCTTCAATTCGCTGATCGGCCTGGAGACCGGCGCGGTAGCGGACGTGGATCACGACAAGCTGCCATGGGACGGCAAGGTGTGGATGCACCACGGCAAGCCCATCCTGCCGGCGGTTTGCAATGGCGACGTGGCGCTGCGCGTGGCGCTGCCCAACTCATGCGTGCCGGCGTATCAGGCGCTGGCGCGGCGCGTGGGCACCGTGCAGTATCGCAAGTACCTGACGGCCGCGCACTTCGGCAATGCCGATGTGGAAGGGCCCGTGGACCGTTTCTGGCTCAACGGGCACCTGAAGATCAGCGCGAACCAGCAGGTCGATTTCCTGCGCAACGTGGCGGCGCACAAGGTGCCGTTGATCTCCGAGCGCAGCTTCGATGCACTCGACGACATCCTCACTATCGAGAAGACGGCCGACTACACGCTGCGTGCGAAGACGGGTTGGGATGCCTCCGGCACGGCAGGGGCGGACGTGGGCTGGTGGGTGGGCTGGGTCACGCGTGGCGAGAATACCTGGGTGTTCGCGCTGAACCTCGACATGTCGAAGCCTGAAGCCGGCGCGCGCAGGCAGGAGATCGCGCGCGCGATGCTCAGGCAGGTGGGTGCGTTGCCCTGATCGTTCGATCCGGGCAACGCCACATCGACGCTAGTTCGGCGCAAGCTGGTCGAGTACCGAGCCTGCCGTGCGCAGGCCGATATCCACCAGGTGCTGCATGTAGAGACCCATCTGCGGCATACACAGCATCAGCACCAGCATGCCGCCGAGCAGCGTCACCGGGAAGCCCACCGCAAAGATCGAGAGCTGCGGCGATGCGCGGTTCAGGATACCCATCGCAAGGTTCAGTGTCAGCAGCGCGGCAATCATCGGCAGCGACAACAGCGTGCCGGTGGCAAACACCATCGAACCGGCGCGCGCCAGCACACCCCATCCGTGGCCGGAGAGCGGCACACCGGCGATGGGCACACCCTGGAAGCTATCGACGAGTGCGGCCAGCATCATCAGGTGTCCGTCGAGTGCCAGGAACATCAGCGTGGCCACGATGTTGAGAAAGCGCGACAGCACCATCGTCTGTCCGCCCGCAGAGCGGTCGTAGAACGCCGCGAACGACAGGCCCATCTGCAGGCCGATCACTTCACCGGCCACTTGCACGGCGGCAAACACCAGCCGCATCGAGAAGCCCATGGCGATGCCGATGGCCACCTCGTTGAGGATGACGAGCAGGCCCTCGTACGAGTACACCGGTGCGGTGGGAATGGCGCCGATGGTCGGCGAGATGATGGTAGACAGCGCGGCAGCCAGCAGGATCTTGGCGCGGCGCGGAATGGTGGATTCGCTGAAGATCGGCGCCGTGGCGATCAGCGCGAGCAATCGGAACATCGGCCACAGGAATGTGGCGATCCATCCGTAGAGCTGATCGGTGGAGACATCCAGCACGGCGTGAAAAATGTAAGAGCGTCGATCAGTGCGCGAGGGCAGGAATGCCCTGGAACACTTCGCGCATGTAGTCGACGAACGTGTTGATCATCCACGGCCCCACCAGCACCATCGTGACGAACAGTGCGACGAGCTTCGGGATGAACGTCAGCGTCATTTCGTTGATTTGCGTGGCGGCCTGGAACAGGCTCACCACGAGACCGGCAGCCAGCGCCACGAGCAGCAGCGGCGCCGACAGCATCAGGGTCATCTTCATCGCCTGCGTGGCGATGGTCATCACCATTTCCGGTGTCATGTCGGGCTCCGCTCAGTTCATGAAGCTCTGCGCCAGGGAACCCAGCAGCAGTTGCCACCCATCGACCAGCACGAACAGCATCAGCTTGAACGGCAGCGAAATGGTGGCGGGTGGCACCATCATCATGCCCATCGCCATCAGCACGCTGGCCACGACAAGGTCGATGATGAGGAACGGGATAAAGATCGTGAAGCCGATCTGGAACGCGGTCTTCAGTTCGCTGGTGACGAAGGCGGGCACCAGTACCGAGAACGGCACGTCGTCCGGACCCTGCATTTCCGGGATTTTCGCCATCTGCGCGAACAGTGCGAGATCCTTCTCGCGGGTCTGCTTGAGCATGAACGCACGCACCGGCACGGCAGCGCGCGAGGCCGCGGTTTCCAGGCTGATGCGGTTTTCGGAGAGCGGCTTGTACGCGTCGGTGTAGACCTTGTCGAACACCGGCGACATCACGAAAAAGGTCAAGAACAGCGACAGGCCGACGATAACCTGATTAGGCGGAGAAGATGCCGTGCCCATCGCATTGCGCAGCAAACCGAGCACGATGATGATGCGCGTGAACCCCGTCATCATCAGCATGGCCGCCGGCAGGAACGACAGCGAGGTCAGCAGGACCAGCGTCTGGATCGAGAGCGACCAGGTCTGGCCGCCACCGGGTGCCGGCTTGCTCGTCATGCCGGGCAACGACTGGGCCAGCGCGGACTCTGGCGCCAGCCACAGCATCATCGGCAACAGCGCCAGCAGGGTGGTTCCCGCCATACGCCATGACTGCGACGGGTGCGACGGACGCACGAAGGGCTTCGGTTGCCGCTCGACAGCGGCGCCACGCAGCGTGTTCATTTCTTGAGGTTTTCCTGCATGGCGCGCATCAGCCGTTCACCAAAGCCGCCTTGCATGGGCTGTGCGGGATGGGGAACGGAGGAAGATGGCGCGCCGGAATCGGGCTGGGCCGGCAACGTATGAAGCGGGCGGATCTCGTTGGGCGAGACACCGAGCACGAGCCAGGTGTCGCCCACTTCCACGGTCACGATCTTCTGGCGCGCGCCCAGCATCAGGCTGTTCACGACCTTGATCGATGCATTGCCACCGCCGTGGCGGACAAGGCCGACGCGACGCGCCAGCCAGGCCATGCCAAGGATCAGGGCAATGACGGCAAACAATCCAAGCCCGGCCTGGACGAGACTGCCGCCACTGCTGATGGCCGGGGCACTGCTTGCCGCGAGATAGCTGCTGGCTGCAGCACCGCTGGCGGGGGGAGCCGCCTGTGCGGTACTGAGCACGGTGTCAGCGGCCTGCGCGCCGGTCACGGCAACGCCCATGAGGACGATGCCTGCGGCAATACCAGAGGCAATGCGCGCGGTGGCTGCTAACCGGCGCGAGGCGGCTGTCATTTGTTGAGCTTCCGGATACGTTCGGACGGCGTGATGATGTCCGTCAGGCGGATGCCGAACTTGTCGTTCACCACCACCACTTCGCCCTGGGCGATGAGGTAGCCATTCACGAGCACGTCCATCGGCTCGCCGGCCAGGCCGTCGAGCTCCACCACCGAACCCTGTGCCAGTTGCAGCAGGTTCTTGATGGGCACCTTGGTGCGTCCCAGTTCCACGGTCAGCTGCACCGGGATATCGAGGATCATCCCGATGTCGTTGTGGAAGCCGCTCGTGGCTTCCTGCGCCAGCGGCGGGAAGACGGTCGAGGCGGCCGGCGTGGCGCCTGCCATCGGCTGTGCGGCCGGCGCCATGGCCGGAGCTGCCGGGGTAGCCACCGCGGCGGCGGGGGCGGCAGCAGGCGTTGCCTGCTCGGCGCTGGTCTGCTCCGCGAGGGCGCTGGCCCAGTCGTCCATCGGATCGACCGGCTTGTCCTGAGTGCCGTCAGTCATGATCGGTTTCCTTGTTGGAATCGCTGTCTTGGTAGTTGATCATTCGTTCCACGCGCAGTGCGTACTGGCCGTTCATCGTGCCGAAGCCGCATTGCATGACGGGCACGCCGTCGACCTTGCCGAAAATCTTGTCGGGCAGTTCGATCGGCAGCACGTCGCCTTCGCGCATGGCCAGCACCTCGGCCACGGTGCTGCGGATGTGTGCGAACTCGGCCACCAGATCCACTTCGGCGGCACGCAACTGGTTGGAAAGCTGGCCGAGCCAGCGCTTGTCCACCTCGACTTCGTCCTGCAGCGGATTCATCAGTAGATCGCGCAGCGGTTCGATCATCGAGAAGGGAATGCAGATATGCAGTTGTCCGCCCACGGCGCCCAGTTCGATATGGAACGCGGTGGTGACCACGGCGTCGTTCGGACCAGCCACGTTGGCGAACTTGGTGTGCATCTCCGAGCGGACATAGTCGAACTCGATGGGATGCACGGTGCCCCATGCCTGGCTGTAGCTGTTCAGCGTCAGGTCCAGCATGCGGCGGATGATGCGTTGCTCGGTCTGCGTGAAGTCGCGGCCTTCCACACGGGTGTGGAAGCGGCCATCGCCACCGAACAGGTTGTCGACCACCAGGAACACGAGGTTCGGGTCGTACACGAACAGCGCGGTACCCCGCAGCGGCTTCATGTGGACCAGGTTCAGGTTGGTCGGCACGGGCAGGTTGCGCACGAAATCGCCGTACTTCTCGATCCTTACCGTGCCCACCGAGATGTCGGCGCCACGGCGGATGAAGTTGAACAGCGCGGTGCGCAGCGCGCGGGCAAAGCGCTCGTTGATGATTTCGAGCGTATGCAGGCGGCCACGGACGATACGTTCCTGGTTGGCCAGGTTGTACGGCCGTACACCGCCTTCTTCGACGGCTGGCGCCGCCGCCGCGGGCGCATCGGTTTCACCCGAAACGCCCTTCAGTAGTTCGTCTACCTCGTCCTGCGAGAGGAACTTGTCGTAGGCCATCTAGTGTCCTGCCCCGTGAACGGCTGTGAGAATGAAACGATCCATGCCCGGCTTCAGGCGTCGCGCATGACGCGACGGCGGGAGAGAGGGACGGCGGACGGTTTCATAAGGTTTTGGCTCTGGGTTCGCGGTGCAGGATGCGGCTTACTGCACCACGAACGATGTAAACAAGACGTCCAGGATCTTCTGGGGCGGCAGGCTCGGTGCGAACGGCTGGCTGATGGCAGCCTGCACGTCCTGGGCGAGCTTGCGCTTGCCTTCCACGGTGGCCAGGTCAGCCGGCTGGCGTGCCGACAGCAGCAGCAGGATGCGGCTGCGTGCTTCGGGCTGGTACTGCGCCAGGCGAGCCTGCGTTTCCGCGTCCGCCACTTTCAGCGACAGTCCGGTGTGCAGGAAGCGGTCGCCATCGTCGCTCTTCAGGTTGACGGTGAACGCATCCAGCGGCACGAAGATCGGCGGCGGAAGCACCGGCGCAGCCGGGGCCGCAGCCGGACGATTGTTGCTGAGGACACTGCCCAGGAAAAAGCCGCCAGCGGCCAGCGCCACTACCAGCACGCCGCCGCCGATCAGCATCAGCCGGCCGCGCTTGCTGGAAGTGCCGCCGTTCTGGGAGGGGGAAAGCGTGTTCGCCATGAGATGCCTGTGTCGGAATGCCTGCCATTCTTCCCGAATCGCAGACAAGCAAAGGGCCGATAAAAAGGGGGAAACCCATTCAGCTTGGCCGTTTGAGCTGAACGGGCATCGGACGCAGAGGCGCGACGGCGCGCCATTTGCGCCTGCAAGATGGTTAACGATTACCGCGCGCGGAACTTAAGACGTGCGTGAAGCCGCTGCCGCGAAGTCGACTTAAAAGTAATTCACTGGGCACTTTCATCGGCACGGGGAGGCATCGCGGGGGTGTCGCGACGAGCGTGCTGCGTGCAGGCGTTGCGCGGAGGGCATCCCGCCAGCCCTTGCCGCGCCGTGCATCGTCTCTTTTAACTCTTATATAAGATATAAGACGTTTGATTCGGCGCCCACTTGGAAGTACAATCACGCGCAACTGGCGGACTCGCGCCGCTGGTCCACAAGAGACATAGCAGTACTGTTACAACCCCAATTAACAGCAGGTTCCCATGCTTGATACCTATCGCGCCCATGTCGCCGAACGCGCCGCGCTCGGCATTCCTCCTCTGCCGCTGACCGCCAAGCAGACTGCCGAGCTGATCGAACTGATCAAGAACCCGCCGGCGGGCGAGGAGCAGGCCCTGGTGGACCTGATCACGTACCGTGTGCCGGCTGGCGTGGATGACGCCGCCAAGGTCAAGGCTTCGTACCTGGCCGCCGTGGCCCTGGGTTCGGAAAAGACCCCCCTGATCTCGCGCGCCCGCGCCACCGAGCTGCTCGGCACGATGCTGGGCGGCTACAACATCTCCCCGCTGATCGAACTGCTGGACGACGCCGAAGTGGGCGCCGTTGCCGGCGAAGCGCTCAAGAAGACGCTGCTGATGTTCGATGCCTTCCATGACGTGAAGGAAAAGGCGGACAAGGGCAACGCCAATGCCAAGTCCGTGCTGCAAAGCTGGGCCGACGCCGAGTGGTTCACGAGCCGTCCGGCGCTGCCGGAATCGCTGACGATCACCGTTTTCAAGGTGCCGGGCGAAACCAACACCGACGATCTGTCGCCCGCTCCCGATGCCACCACGCGCCCGGACATTCCGATGCACGCGCTGGCCATGCTGAAGAACAAGCGCGAAGGCGCCGCCTTCCAGCCGGAAGAAGACGGCAAGCGCGGCCCAATCAAGTTCATCGAATCGCTGGCCGAGAAGGGCAACCTGGTGGCCTACGTCGGTGACGTGGTCGGTACGGGTTCCAGCCGCAAGTCGGCCACCAACTCAGTGCTGTGGTTCACGGGCGAAGACATTCCGTTCGTGCCGAACAAGCGCTTCGGTGGCGTGTGCCTGGGCAGCAAGATTGCTCCGATCTTCTACAACACGATGGAAGACGCCGGCGCACTGCCGATCGAACTCGACGTGTCGCAGATGGAAATGGGTGACGTGGTCGAACTGCGCCCTTACGAAGGCAAGGCACTGAAGGACGGCAAGGTCATCGCCGAATTCAAGGTCAAGTCCGACGTGCTGTTCGACGAAGTGCGCGCTGGTGGCCGTATTCCGCTGATCGTAGGCCGTGGCCTGACCGCCAAGGCACGCGAATCGCTGGGCCTGGCCCCGTCGACGCTGTTCCGCCTGCCGCAAAACCCGGCCGATACCGGCCGCGGCTTCACGCTGGCCCAGAAGATGGTTGGCCGCGCCTGCGGTCTGCCGGAAGGCACCGGCATCCGTCCGGGTACGTACTGCGAACCGAAGATGACTTCGGTGGGCTCGCAGGACACCACCGGCCCGATGACGCGCGACGAGCTGAAGGACCTGGCCTGCCTGGGCTTCTCGGCCGATCTGGTGATGCAGTCGTTCTGCCACACCGCCGCGTATCCGAAGCCGGTTGACGTGAAGACGCACCACACGCTGCCGCAATTCATCAGCACCCGTGGCGGTATCTCGCTGCGCCCGGGCGATGGCGTGATCCACTCGTGGCTGAACCGCATGCTGCTGCCCGACACCGTCGGCACCGGCGGCGATTCGCACACGCGTTTCCCGATCGGCATCAGCTTCCCCGCAGGTTCGGGTCTGGTCGCTTTCGCTGCCGCTACCGGCGTGATGCCGCTGGACATGCCGGAATCGGTGCTGGTCCGCTTCAAGGGCAAGATGCAGCCCGGCGTGACGCTGCGCGATCTGGTCAATGCCATTCCGCTGTACGCGATCAAGCAGGACATGCTGACCGTGGCCAAGCAAGGCAAGAAGAACATCTTCTCGGGCCGCATCCTCGAAATCGAAGGCCTGCCTGACCTGAAGGTGGAACAGGCTTTCGAGCTGTCGGACGCTTCGGCAGAACGTTCGGCCGCCGGTTGCACGGTGCGCCTGAACAAGGAACCGATCATCGAATACATCAACAGCAACATCACGCTGCTGAAGTGGATGATCGCCGAAGGCTACCAGGACCCGCGCAGCCTGCAGCGCCGTATCCAGGCCATGGAAGCATGGCTGGCCGATCCGAACCTGCTGCAACCGGATGCCGACGCCGAGTACGCTGCCGTGATCGAAATCGATCTGGCCGACGTGCATGAGCCGATCGTGGCCTGCCCGAACGATCCGGACGACGTGAAGACGCTGTCGGACGTGGCTGGTGCCGTAATCGACGAAGTGTTCATCGGTTCGTGCATGACCAACATCGGCCACTTCCGCGCCGCATCGAAGCTGCTGGAAGGCAAGCGCGACATCCCCGTGAAGCTGTGGGTCGCCCCGCCGACCAAGATGGACCAGAAGCAACTGACCGAGGAAGGCCACTACGGCGTGTTCGGCACCGCCGGTGCACGTACCGAAATGCCGGGCTGCTCGCTGTGCATGGGTAACCAGGCACAAGTGCGCGAAGGCGCCACGGTGATGTCCACGTCCACGCGTAACTTCCCGAACCGTCTGGGCAAGAACACGAACGTGTACCTGGGCTCCGCCGAACTGGCCGCCATCTGCTCGCGCCTGGGTCGTATCCCGACCAAGGAAGAGTACATGGCCGACATGGGCGTGCTGACCGCCAACGGCGACAAGATCTACAAGTACATGAACTTCGACCAGATCGAAGACTTCAAGGAAGTCGCAGATACGGTGTCGTTCTGAGCGATTGGATCGAGGGCTGAGGTTTTAGCCTCGGTCTGAAAGATGAAAAACCCCGCAGGCGCGTGAGCGTCTGTGGGGTTTTTTGTTGGATTTTTGCGCGAGAGTGTGTGCTTAGCCCAAATCCTCAGCTTCGCTGGCCTTGGCAGTAAGGTGTCCGAACTGCATTGTCAAGCGGCACCAACTGGCTCTTTCCCTCACCGCTGACGATTTGCGACATCGATACGGAACCCAGTCCTTTGCTCAACAGCATTTCGTAATCCTTGCCGGGTTCGAGTGTCAGCGTCCATTGGGCATAGCGGGGAATATTGCCGTTACCCACGATTTCCATGAGACGTATGGCGACGGGTTTGCCGGCCCTTACGCGTGCTTCCGTGTAAGAGATGGACGAATACGCTTCGCCGCCGGGCATGCCAATGCGGTCGAGTCTCTGCTCGACAATCCACCGGATGGCCTGCGTGTTGTAGCTCAGGTCGGCTATGCGGCCGGTCGTAGCATCGGTCGAGTAGAAGCATGGGGTAGCAAAGGCTTCCCTGATATACACCAAGCCGGGTTCCGCCAACCGGAAGCGAACGCGCGCGGCATCCCCCCCGGGATCGGCTTTTGTTGTCGCTTCGATAATGTCGGCGCAACCAGCCAATAAGGCGGACATTGTGAAGACGGCGATTGTCGCCGGCATAGTGAACCAACTTTTGTCTGCCGTATTCATTTGGCACTCCTCAGCGAGACATCCACCTTGCCGGAATACGAATACGGAAGGCCGTACTCCGTGCCGTTCTCCGAGGAGAATGTTGTGCGTTCGGCGTATGGACTTCCCGAGTAGACGATGACGTACCGCGCACTGTTGGGAACCGTATAGGTCGCGATTTTCGACATCGACCAGGCAAGGATGCCTCGGCGTGTGCGCAACGGTGCTTCGCGCGGGCCAGGCAGCGGGTTGCGCGCGGCATCGAGAAACAAGGCATTCGCCCTGACAATGGTCATCGTCGTCAGCGCGGGACCGCCACTGACGAACGCGCGCAGTTCAAGCAGAGCACCGTCGGACTGCTGGGGCAATGTGTATGCCGCGAAGACGCCGTTCCCTTCCGGGAACGGAAACACGGGCGAAGTCTCGGCATCAAAGGAAACGGACGTAGTGTCCTCGAATTTCAGGTCGCCGGTCTGCATCGCCTGAAACGACTTGCAGCAGATTCGTGAGGATGCGGGGATCTGCGGGATAAGCGGAGGCCTTGCGCAACTGGCAAGAAGAAGCGTCAGGGCGAGAAGGGCGTAGCGTGTTGGGAACTGCATGGCGGCGTCGTGACGTGGGTCCAATGAGGGTTCTCTGAGGTACGTCATCGTTAACGGACTTGCGGCTGTCAGTTTGATCCCTTCCTTTGCAGGGGGCAGCCCTCAGGGAATCCGGTCGCCATACCGAATGGCATTCAGCTTGCCATGCTGGAATACGAGTGTGGTGACGAACTGCCCGGACCCCGGGGCGTATGTCCATTCATCGACGGTGACGCACGCAGCCGAAGCGCTGTCGACAAGGCCGTTCGCTTCCGGCGTAACTACCAGCGGCTTGCAGGACGAATGCTGGGCGATAGGTGCTCCGCATTTGATCCGGATGTCAGCCTTGCCATCGCCGATGCTGGCGAGATTTCCACCGCATCTGAGGGTTCCGGAGAAAGCCGAGCTGGAAGCGGCCAGTAGCGAGAGTGGAAGAAGGATCTTGAGCGCGCGTTTCATCGTGTCGGATATCAGAGAGCTGCACAGGGTAGGAGCACCTGCTGACTTATAGGCGAGCGTGTGCGTATCAGATATCGCCAAAAAGCGAAATCGCGCGTCTCTTCCGACTGCGGCAAGGGATTTCTGCGGGCAGGTCGAGAGATCCAGAGTACTACCGCATTGCTCCCGGCACGCCCGCCTCCCCCTCCAACCACCCCAAAAACATCCCCACCAGTTCATCCCCTTCCTTCTCGTCCGGCACATACGCGCAATAGCTGCGCGAAGGCAGACGCGGTTCCGCGAAGGGGGTGACAAGTCGTCCTGCGGCGAGGTCGTCGGAGACGAGTGCCGTGGGGCCCATGGCGATGCCGATGCCGTCGATGGCGGCCTGCAGTGTCAGGTAGAAGTGGTCGAAGGTCAGTGCGGCGGCTGGGCGGAGGGTGGGGATGCGTGCGCGGGCCAGCCAGTCGGGCCAGAGACGGGGAAGGCTCGATGTGTGCAGTAGCGTGTGTTGGCGCAAGTCGTCGGGAGACTGCAGCGGTATGCGCTGCAGCAGGGACGGGCTGCAGACCGGTACGCGCTCTTCGGTCAGGAAAGCGTGGGTCGAGTAGCCGTAGAACGTGTCGGGGCCGCCGCGGATGATGACGTCGGGCGTGTCGTCGAGTGCGTCGAGTGGGCCGTTCGAGGTTTCCACGTTGACTTCGACATCGGGATGCGCCGCGCGGAATTTTGCGAGTCTGGGTACGAGCCAGCGCAGGGTAAATGTTGCGGAGGCGTTGACCAGTAGTGTGCGCGAGGTGGTTTCGATGATCCCGAATCTTGCCGTGGCTTGTGCGAGTTGCTCGAACAACGGCCCGATTGTCGCGAGGTATGCATTGGCGGCGGGAGTCAGTGTCACGCGACGATTGTGTCGTTCGAACAGCGCTTCACCGAGCCATGTTTCGAGCAGGCGAACCTGCTGGCTGATGGCACCGTGAGTCACGTGCAGTTCTGCAGCGGCTTCCTTGAAGCTGCCGAGCCGGCCGGCGGCCTCAAAGGCGCGCAGGGCATTGAGCGGGGGCAATTGCCGTTTCATACGCAAAGAGTGCGAGAGATTTTCTAACGCGATTCGGCAATTTATCTGGTTTGTAGGCCCTGAACAAGATAGATATCCTGTCTTCCTCGCCTCCACCCGTTTCTTCCCATGCTCAGCTACACCGCCGGATTCGTGCTGCTTGCCGCCGTGCTTCACGCCAGTTGGAACGCGATGCTGCACGGCAATCGCGACCGCTTTCTGTCGATGACGTGGATGAGCATGGCTATGGCGGTGTTCGCCACAGTCGTCGTCGCGAACAATCCGCTGCCGGCCAGCGCCTCGTGGCCTTACCTCATCGCATCGGGGCTGGTGCACATCCTCTACAACGTGAGTCTTGTGCTGTCGTATCGGCGCAATGATCTGGCGCTGGCCTATCCGATTGCGCGTGGCTCATCGCCGCTGCTGGTCACGCTGGGCGCGGCACTCTTCGCGCAGGAAGCGATCAGCCCGTTGCGCTTGCTCGGCATCGCGATGATCTCGGGCGGCATCATCGCGATTGCGGTGCAAGGGCGTGAGGTGTCGCGCAGCGGGGCGCTGACCGCGCTGGCAACTGGCGCAACGATTGCGCTCTATACCGTGATCGATGGCATCGGTGTGCGCTTGTCCGGAGGTCAGCCGCTCAGCTATATCTCGTGGATGTTCATGTTCTACTGGCTGATGCCCGTGCTGTTCGTGGCACGGCGCGGGAATGCTGCGTTGTGGACGCCGATGTTCCAGCAGTCGCTTGCAGTGGGTAGTTCCATCGTGGGTGGCCTGGTGTCGGTGGCCGCCTATGGCATCGTGATCTGGGCGCTGCAGTCGGGCGCGATGGGTGCGGTGTCTGCGTTGCGGGAGACCAGCGTGGTCTTCGCCGTGCTGATCGGACGCGTGTTCCTGCGGGAATCGGTCAGCAAGACGCGCTGGCTCGCCTGCATCGCCGTTGCGGCGGGTGCGGCCTGTCTCGGTCTGTAAGCGTCGAACAGGACATCACGCTCAAGACTTGCATTTCGCTTGCTCGATAACGAACGCGGCCACATCGTCGCTCACCGTCGAAAGCCAGCGCAACGGTGAGGCGAATACACCAATCAGCAGCGTGTGCGAAAGGTGTCCATATTCGCGATACGTCACGGGGACGCCTGCGGCGCGCAGCTTCTCCGCCATCTGCGCGGAATTGCGCTGGGGGTTCACCAGTTTGTCGCCGCTATAGGCGCCGAGAAATGCGGGCGGCGAGGCGCTGGATGCATAGTCAATCGGTTGCGATCCGGCGGGGTAGTTCGGATGATGGAACACGGGCCGCGCTTCGGGATTGACGATCGGCAGGAAGTCGTAAGGACCAGCCAATCCGATCCAGCCGCGCAATGTCGATGAGTCCGATCCTGCGTCGCGTAGCCAGCGTGCATCGAGTGCAAGCATCGCGGCGTTGTAGCCGCCTGCGCTGTGGCCCATGACGAAAACGCGTTGCGGGTCGCCTTGATAGCGGGCCACATGCTGAAGTGTCCATGCCACGGCTCGAGCGTTGTCGCGCAGGAAGTCGGGGTACGTGACTTCCGGGTAGAGGCGATAGTCCGGAACGATCGTCAGGATGCCGTGTCGCGCGAGGTTGGCCGCGACGAAACGATAGTCGGCGCGCTCGCCGCTATTCCAGGTGCCGCCGTAGAAGAACACCACCACGGGCGCAGTGGTGCCGCAAGCGGGTTGCTTCGGCACGTACACATCGAGACGTGCGCGCGGGCTATCGCCATATGGCACATCGGCATGGCGCGTGTAGGCGGCGTCGGAGGTGAGCGCATTGAGCGCATCCATCGTGCTGCATGCACCGAGCGCCAGCAAGGGCACGAGTTGCAAGACTCGCCATCCGCTTCGCAGCAATGTCATCGCGTGGATCGCATTCATCATGCTCATCGGGGGAGTGGCGTGGCAAAGCGTCGCTGCAACCATGCGACGGGCGGGCCGATCAGCGACAGATGGCGCCACAATGCTGCGGCGTCCCAGTAGTCCTGATGATCGCTGACGCGGCCGTCGTCCCCGAAGCGGAGATGCGAGCTGCCGGGCACCGAGAATCGTCGGCCCTGTATCGCACCCGTAAAGGTCCATGTGGCAAATCCTTCGCGGTCTCCCATCAACTTCCTGTCGATGAGGAAGCGCGGATCGACGATGGCTTCGAACATATGCTCGAACACCGCGCGGATGGCGGCATGGCCGCGTACTTCGTTGAAGGGATCGCAGAAGCGCGCATCCGGTGCGTAGAAGCGGTCGAGTGCATCGAGCGATTCCGGTGTGAGCGTGGCGTACCAGTCCAGCAGGGCCGACAAGGTGCCGGGATGAACGGTGGCAGTGGTCATGGTAGGCGCATTGGTTTTATCAGGTGGCTTTCATCAGGCGTTTCAGCAATGTGAGGCGCAGGCCGTAGGGCAGCATGCTGGCCAGCCGCATCGCACGCGTGAACATAGTGGGAAAGGCAATTTCGAAGCGACCGCGCGCCAGTCCGGAGAGTATCGCGCTGGCCGCCTCTTCCGCGCTTTGCAGCGATGGCATCGGAAAGTCATTGCGTGCCGTGAGACGTGTTTTGACGAATCCCGGATTGACCAGATAGACGCCAAGCCCGCGTGGATGCAGTTCTGCATAAAGCAGCTCGGCGAGGTTGATCAGCGCCGCTTTGGTGGGTCCGTAGACGGTGGCGTTGGGCAGCCCCATATAGCCGGCCACACTGGCAAGCAGCACCAGTCCGCCGGTGCCGCGCGACAGCATCGATGGCAGCACAGTGGACATTCCATAGTAGACGCTGCCGAGATTGGTCTCGATGGTGCGGTGCGCTTCGTCGGCGGTGACATCCCAGGGCCGTAGCGGGCGATATTCCGCCGCACAGAAGATCACCACGTCCACGTCCTGCCACATCGCGCGCAACGTGGTGTGCGTCGCGATCCAGTCTTGCGGGTGGCTCGCATCCATCGGCATGGCGACGCCACGCGGATAGCCGTCGATCACCGTCGCCAACGTCTCCGCGCGCCGTGCCGAAACCGCGACGTTCGCACCCTTCACCAGCAGCGCCTGTGCGAGTGCCGCACCGATGCCGCTGGAGGCGCCCACCAGCCAGACGCGCTGGCCGGTCCAGTCGGTCAGGCGAGGGTTCAGGTTCAGGCCGAAGGTGGGCATGATCGTTTCCGAACGTCAGGGAGCGGGCCGGCGGAAGAACACCGTCACCTCGCCCACTTCGAATCCGAACTTCTTCACACGCGCACGATTGATCATCGTGCGTTCGTCCACCAGCACCATCCAGTCGTCGAACTGCACGTCATAGGTCTTGCCATCCACGGGCAATTGCAGCGTGTACTTCCACTGCAGCACGTTGCCGCTCGCGTGGCCCGTGGCCTCGCCTACGACGTCCGGCGCGGTGCCTCGCCAACTGCCATCGGCGGCACGCGTCAGCGTCCAGGTGCGATGCTGCGTGGTGCCGTCGCTGTAGCGGAAGTCCTCTTCCAGCACGAAGCGGCCATCCTGTTCGCGGCCTTCCAGATCGACGTGGAAGCGTTTGACGATCTCGCCGCTGCGTTTCTGGAACATGCCCCATGCCTCGGTCTTGCCACGGAAGAACGTTGGCACATCGAGCGGGGGGCGTTGATCCGCGTAGTGCGAGACGTCCGGCGCAGAGCAGGCCGCGCACAGCATCACGATACCGATTGCCATCCAGCGACGAAGATATGTCATGACGACACCTCCGGTGAGGCGCGGCGGCAGGCTGTCAGGCTCGCCATCGCACATAACTTCAGGAGGCAAGGCACGCCGGCATACATCCACGCCAGCGCGAGTCCGCCTGAGCCGGTGGCGAGTGCGCCGGGTTGATAGCCGAGTGCGGCGAGTATGGGCAAGGTGAGGCCCGCAATCGCCAGGCAGAGTTTGCCGAGCAAGGTCCACACGCCGTAGTAGGCCGCAGGGCCTTCGTTGGGCGGAATTCGTTCGGCCAGCAGCACAGGAGGCAATGCGAGGTCGGCGCCGAGGCTGAGTCCGGACACCGCGCAGATGATGAGGAATGGCAACGTGTCACCGGGACCGAGCAGTCCGGCCCAGACGAACGCCAGCACAGCGGGCAGCATCGCGATGCGCCATGTCTGGATGGCACCGAGGCGTCCAGCAATCCATACCCAGCCCGGTAGCCCAACCGCGCCTGCGAGGAAATAGAGCGTCAGGCTCGGTGCCACCGCGCGCGGCTCGCCCAGCCGATCCTCGATGAAGAAGACGGCGAGCGTGGCGGCGATGGCAATCGACAGGCCGTTCAGGAAATACGGCAGCAGCAGCGCACGGAATGCGTGATTCGCCATCAAAGTGCGCCATGGCATCGGCGTCGGGCAGGACACGCCGCGCCATGTGGGGCTGAAACGGATGAGCATCCATAGCGCGCATATCAGCAGCATGGCGAACAACATCGCGAATATCGTCATGGCCGTGCGGGGTACAGCGTCTGGCGCAGACAGCAGCCACGCGGGCAGGGCACTGGCAAGCAGCACGCCGACGAGCCCCGCACCTTCGCGCCAAGCCGCCGCGCGCGTGAGCGTGGGCTTGTTGTCGGAGAGTCGCGCACCCCATGCCAGGTAGGCGACGTTGAGCAGGCTGTGTCCGATGTAGACCATCACGAGCGATCCTGCCAGCCAGAGAGCGAGCCACATATCACCGGAGACCGGCGGCAACCACAACGCCGCGAACGCTACGCCAAGCAGTATGGCGCCCAGCCACATGGCGGGCAGCAGACGTCCGCGCGGCACGAGTTTGTCGATCCATCGGCCGAGCAACGGGTCCTGCGCGGTATCGATCAGCCGTGCGGCAAACATGATCACGCCCGCCAGCGAGAGCGACAGGCCCAGTCGCGTGGTGTAGTACGCGGGAGCCTGCACGTAGATCGGCAATGCGGCCATCGCCAGCGGCAGGCCGAGCGCACCGTAGGCAGCCAATGGAAAGTTGCCGGGCGCGTTCATTCGGCTTGCCCCAGCAATTTCAATCGCAAGGCCGGCGCACGGGTAGCCGGATCGAGCCAGATGGCGAAGAAGGCGCGGGCGAGCGCCGCGTCATCGATCTGCCCCGTTGCGCGATCGTTGGCGAAGAAGCGCACACCTTCGCCGGGCAGGTAGACGCCGGTCAGGCTGTCACCGGCACGGACATCCACGAAGACTTTCTGTAATGCTTCGCGCCAGCGTTCGAGCGTGGCGGCGGTGACATTCGGACGATGGATGCGTCGAATTTCCTCGATGCTGGTATCCACCAGCCGCTGTGCAGTGAAGGCGCGTGCGTACGTGACCTGCAGCGCAAACGGTGCGTCGATGTTCGGCGGCAGATGCGGGGACCACAGTTGCGCGGTATAGAGACGCAGGCCGAACCAGCGATACTCGCCCTCGCCGCTGAGCTGTGCCTGCGGCAAGGCCGTGCGCCAGCCTTCCGCTGCTGCGCAGCCAAGCGAGACGATCATCAAGATCATCGCCAGGGCTGGAGCGAGCGGCGCGCGTCGCATGCTAGACCTCGCGCGTGAGCAGGAACTGCATCACGTCCGTACGGTCTTCGTCGAAGCTGGCCTCGCAGTAGCACAGGTACAGATGCCACAGCCGCACGAATGCTTCATCAAAGCCTTGCGCCATCACCTCTTCGCGACGTGACATGAACTGCTGGCGCCAGCGTCGCAGTGTCTCGGCATAGTCATGGCCGAACGCGAGCACAATGCTGACCGCCAACCCGGATCGGCCCGCCGCGCGCGAAAAATGTCCGGGGCTGGGCAACATGCCTCCGGGAAAGATGAATTCGCGGATGAAGTCGCTGCTGGCGCGGTAGGCGTCGATACGATGCTCGGCCATGGTGATCGACTGCACCAGTATCTGACCGCCCGGACGCAGGCGCGCGTACAGCGTGTCGAAATAGGTGCGCCAGTAGGCTTCGCCCACCGCTTCGAACATCTCGATGGACACGATGGCGTCGTAGCTGCCATCGAGATCGCGATAGTCGCACAGTGCCAGCGAGACACGATCTTCCATGCCGGCTTGCCTGACACGTTCCTGCGCCCGTGCGAGTTGCGCAGGCGATATCGTGATGCCATGGACGTTCACGCCGCGTCGCGCCGCATGCAATGCGAATCCGCCCCAGCCGCAGCCAACTTCCAGTACGCGCATGCCGGGCTGCAATTTCAATGTGTCGAAGATGTGCGCGTACTTGGCTTCCTGCGCATCGTGCAAGGGTTGATCGACATCGCCCGCGAACCATGCGGCGGAGTATGACCAGGTGTCGTCGAGCCACAGCGCATAGAAATCATTGCCGAGGTCATAGTGCGCGTGGATGTTCCGGCGGCTGCCATCGCGCGTGTTCTTGCGCAGCAGATGCCGCAACTGATACCAGCGGCGCGACAGCCATGTGCCGGCGATGGTGCGCGGCAGCGCGGACTCGTTGCGAAGGGCGAGACGCAATAGCGCGGTGACATCGGGGCTGTCTACCCACTGATCGCGCCACGCCTCGGCAAAGCCGATATCGCCTGCGCGCAGTATCCGCTCGCAGGCGCGCCAGTCGCGCAGTGTCAGCCGTGCGCCCGGCGACGCGTGGGGATCTCCGAAGATCCTTTCCGCGCCGTCCGGCAGCGTCAGCACGAGATGGCCCACCTTCACGCGCGCCAGTGTGGCCAGGAACACGCGGCCCGCCACGGGAATCTCTGCCGATGCCGAACGGGACCACGGGGACAAGGTACGAAGGCTGAACGCGGAGCGGATCATGGGCGAATATCGTCGAGAGGCGATTCCGTAGCGGGAGAAGGCGATACATCGGCGGGCGGCCGCTTGCCGTGGAAGGGCACGCCACGCATCCAGAGTCGCAATGCCTGCCAGTGGATGCGCAGCGTCACCGACAGCGTGAGCCACGGCTGGCGCAGCAAGGCGTGCAGCATCGTTGTGCCTGTCAGGGGCTGCTTGTGTCCACTGATTGCAGTGCGAAGCAGCATGCCGGCATCGTCGAGATAGTCGATGCCGACGAAAGACGTGGTGCCCGACTCCCGCACGTGCATTGCGTAATGGCCGCGCACATCGTTGAAGGGTGATACATGCAGCAGCTTGCGCGTGGCCAGTACCGTGCGGTCATGGATGGGTCCGAGGTCGGGTGCGGTCACCAGATAGGTGTGGCGCCCGCCAAACGTGTTGTTGACTTCCGCTACCAGGGCGCGCAGGTTGCCGTCGCGGTCATGGCAGAACCAGAAGCTCACTGGATTGAAGGCGTAGCCGAACAGGCGTGGGAACGTTTGCAGCCAGATCTCGCCATCGTCGGGAAGATCTGCCGCGCGCAGTCGCGCACGCATCCACGTGGACAGGTCGCTGCCGTCGCGCGCGCCGTAGTCCTGTGTGCGCAGGCTGACGATGCCTGCACGGTCGATGCCAAACCACCAGCGGTTGAGTTGAGCGAGTGCATCGACGTTCAGCCGCAGGCAGAACACGGGATACACAAAGCGGTTCCGCACCGGCCGCAGGCGATCATGCATGACGCGACACTGCAGTAGCCAGGCGTTGGGATTCATAGCCGGGCCCAGGTTGGCAATGCACCGAAATCGCGCACCACGCGCAGCGCGGACTTCAGGCCATCTTCATGGAAGCCATAACCCGTCCATGCCCCGGCATACCACGTGCGGCGGCTTCCCTGCAGCGCGGGCAGTGCCTGCTGCGCAGCAATGGCGCGCAGGTCGAACAGTGGATGCTGATACGTGAAGCGACGCAGCTCGGTGCCGGGCGCAGGTTCGCGGAACGCGTTGAGCGTGACCACGACCGGTGTGCGGAATGGCAGCGGCTGAAGCTGATTGACCAGATAGCTTACACATACCGCACGCGACATATCGGCGCGCTGCCCACCGAGATAGTTCCACGCCGACCATACGCGGGGGCGGCGCGGCAGCAACGTGGGATCGGTGTGGAGGATGGCGACGTTCGGCCCGTAGCGTACCGCGCCCAGCAGATCTCGTTCGGCATCGCTGGCATCCGCCAGCATGTGCAGCGTGTCAGGCGCATGGGTTGCCATGACGATAGCATCGAAACGCTCCGTGCCATCGTCGGTCATGACATTGACGCCGTCGTCATCGCGCCGCACGGCACGCACTGCAGTGCGCAGGCGCACATCGTCGAGTTGTGCAGCAATGCGGCGGACATACTCGCGTCCGCCACCGGACACCGTGCGCCATTGCGGACGATTGGTGATCTGCAGCAGCGCGTGATTGATGCAGAAGCGCAGGAACGTGGCGGCGGGAAAGCGCAAGACATCGGCGGTGGCACACGACCAGATCGCGGCGGCCATCGGCAGCAGGTAGTGCTGGCGGAAAGGCTGGCCATAGTTGCCGATGGTGAGCAGTTCCCCGAGCGAGCAACCACTGTGATCCGCATGCACAAGGTTGCGCGGCGCGGCGCCGTTGAAGCGCACGATATCGCGCAGCATGCCGAGGAACGTTGGCGAGAACGCATTGCGACGCTGCGCGAACACCGTGTTGAGACTGGTGCCGGCCCATTCCACGCGCCCGTGGTCCATCGAGACCGAGAACGACATATCGCTGGGACGCGACGCCACGCCCAGTTCGTCGAACATCGCAATCAGGTTGGGATAGGTGCGGTCGTTGAACACCAGAAAGCCGGTATCGACCGGACTGGTCTGTCCATCCAGCGTGACGTCGACGGTATTGGTGTGGCCGCCGAGATAGTCGCCCGACTCGAACAACGTGACGCGGTGCCGACGGGCAAGCAGCCACGCACTGGCCAGCCCCGAAACGCCGGCGCCGATCACGGCGATGCGAAGTCCAATTGAGGTGCCGAAAGATGCATTCACGACCCGTGCTCCCGGTGATTTCTTGCTTTGGCAGTGCGTTTTTCGCAGCCGGTGCTAAGATGGACGCTACCGTTTCGGAAATAAGACTACTGCATAGTAGCGAGATTTACTAATGAGTATTTTCGGCAGGCTCAGTTTCAAGGACCAGGCATTCCAGTTGCGTGAGGACGCGATCCTCGACGCGGCGACGCGCATTCTCGCGGGAAAGGGGTTCGACCTGATGACCATGGACGACGTGGCCGGCGAGGTCGGTATTTCCAAGCCCAGTCTCTACAAGCATTTCAAATCGAAGGACGAACTGGTGGGGGCGGCAATGATCCGCCTGATCGACGGCGCGCTGGCATTCCTCGATGCGCTGCCCGATGACCTCACCGCGATGGGACGCCTGCGCGCGCTGCTGGAGTGGGCGCTGACTGTGCGGCTCCAGGGCGGGTTGCCCTTTCTCCCATCGACCAGCCCCGCCGTGCGCGACATGCTGCTGCGCAATCTGCCCTATGTGGCGCGGGTGCTCAAGTTGAACGGGCGATTAAAAGGGATGGTTGTCGAGGCCAAGAAAGCCGGCGACCTGAACAGTGACCTGCCGGACGACGTGATCCTGTTCAGCTACTACGCGCGCACCTGCGACCCGGCGGTGGAGTATCTGCGCGTCTACGGCAAGCTCGACGATGCCATCATCGTCAGTCGCATGCTCGATGTGTGTTTTCAGGGGATAGGGGCAGAGAGGGCCTGAGCCGTTCCATCCGCCGGGCAGGCCACATTGCCGGCCAACGTCTCCAACGCGCGCGGCGTCGTGATACGCCAGGCCCGGCCGCGTCCTTCCAGATAGCCGAGCTTCTGCCAGTCGGCAAGCAACCGGTTCAACGTTTCTGCGCGTATCCCGAGCTTGGCAGCCAACTGGCGCTGGCTCAGCGGAAATTCGACGCGCATGCCGGTCTTGTTCGCCAGCTTCAGCAGGTAGGCGGCCAGACGCTGCGCGGCGCTGGTGCTGGCCAGCGTGTCCACATCGTCGATGCGTTGATGCAGGACATCGGCCGCCAGCGCGAGCATGCATAGCGCAAGCTGGGGATGGTCGAGACACGTTTGGTGGAGATTGTCTCGTCCGAAGCGGCACAACGTGCTGTCTTCTGCCGCACGCGCCTCGACCGGATACGTCCGATGCGGCATGAACATGACGATGGGCGCCAGCCACTGGCCCGGCAACGCGTGGTGGAGGATTCTGTCCTCGCCATCGATCCCGATGCGCAGCGTATCGATGCGGCCGCACATGACCAGATACCAGTAGTCCGCGCGCTGGCCCTGCCGGAATACGCAATCCCCTTTCTGCAGCGCCGTGATCGAAGCGTCCGCAAGCAGTGGCTCGATCGGTATCGTCTGGCTCCATAACGGATGGCTGGCGAGCATGACCTGCACCGCTTCCACGTTCATCCGCGCTGTCTTGATATTTCTCATTGGTGATTGACCCCGAGATCCGAATAATTCGCAAATGATAATCATTCGCGAAAACGTGGGCCTCTGACAAGAGGACCACCCTCGGGGAGGTCAATGTGTTACGTCATTTTGTAGCCTGCGGTGCAGGCAGTGTCCTGGCGCTGGGCTGGCCGTGCGTGAGCGCGGCGGCGGAGGATGGCAATGTTCATGAATTGCAGGGCGTGACCGTGAGCGCGACGCGCACGGCCGATTCCATCGAGGAAACGCCGCGCGCGGTGACGGTCATCTCCGGCGAGGAGATCCAGGATCGCGTAGGCAGCGGCGGCATCCAGGGAATGCTGGCCGATGTGCCCGGCCTCGCCTTTGCGCGCACGGGCGGACTCGGTGGGCAGTTGGTGATGCGCGGCTTCAACACCAACTCCGGCCGCTCGATCATGGCCATCGACGGCGACCGTTACCGGGGCCGCAGCACGCTCGAATACAACATGATCGATCCCAATTCGGTGGAGCGCATCGAGGTCATCCGGGGACCGGCGTCGTCGATCTATGGCTCCGACGCCATGGCAGGCGTGGTCAACATCGTGACGCGCCGTGCCAAGGTCGAACGGGATCAACCGTTTTCGCTGAAGCCGAAGATCCGCGCCGTGGAGTGGAACAGTGTCAACAACATGGTGGGCGGGCGTGCCGAACTGCTTGGCGGCGGCAAGGGCTTCGACGTCATGCTCGGCATCAATCATCGCGACGCGGGCGATTACTCCACCCCCATCGGCGATGCGCTGAACAGCGGGTTCAATGCGACGGGTGCGGATCTCGCGGTGGGCTTCTCACCAAGCGCCGATTCGCGCTGGGAGTTGTCCGGGCGCTACCAGCGCGTGGTCAGCAAGCGGGCGGGCGGCCTGGGCGCGGCGCCGGGCGAACCGTACCTGAGCGTGCGCGAAGACCCGATCATCGAACGCTATGTGCGGCTGGCCTATGAAGGACGCCGTGTCGCCACGTGGATCGACAGCCTCGACGCCAGCGTCTACGTGCGCGATTTCGATACCGATATCTATCAACGCAACAGCAGGTCGCCTGCGGTGACGGTGTACAACCACATCAAGGTCTACACGCCCACGGTATGGGGCGGCCACGTCACGGCAATGAAGCGGCTTGGCAGCCATTCGTTGAGTTTCGGCGGCGACTTCTTCAACGAGAGCTTCGACGGCCGCGTCAACAATGTGCAGCGCTACCGCAACAGCACGGGCGCATTGATCGGCAGCACCGGCTGGCGGCAGATGGAGCGCGGCGCGGACCAGACCAATGTGGGCCTGTTCATCCACGACAACTGGCACGTTGGCGAGAACTGGACGCTGTCCGGATCGCTGCGCGGCGACATCGTGGATGTGCGCATCGGCGACGCGATTCCCAACGAAGCTCCCGCGCTCACACGGGCATACGAAGGCAAGACTTCGCCGCGCCACTACGCGGTAACCGGTGGCATTGGTGCGATCTACCAGTTCGCGCCCGCATGGCAAGTGGTGGGCAATTTGAGCCGGGGCTTTCGCGCGCCATCGGGCATGAACCTGACGATTGCCAGCATCGCGGGCACGCAGCCCATGCTGCCATCGCCCGATCTTTCGCCCGAGACCAACCTGACCGCCGAGATGGGGTTGCGCTGGTATGGCCGTCGTAGCTGGTCTCGGTTGACCGCTTACCAGAGCAAGTACACGGACCTGATCACACCGCGTCGCGTGGGACCCAACTTGTTCCAGCGGCAGAACCTGGGCAAAGCCACGATCCGCGGTATCGAACTGGAAGGGCGCGCGCGCATCACGCAACAGTGGAGTGCGGGGCTCTCTGCCACCTATACGCATGCGCGGAACGATATCAATGGCGAGCCGCTGCCATACGTGGCGCCACTGACCGCCAATGCCTCGCTGCGCTACGACGGCAAGGGCTGGCATGGTGAAGGCGTGATCCGCGCCTTCCAGGCCAAGCGCAACATCGACCCGACGCAGGAGCGCCGCACACCCGGCTACACGATGGTCGACCTGCTCTTCGGCATGGATGTGGATCGCCTGCTCGGTAGCGAATGGCGCGACTGGAAGCTGCTGGCTGGTGTGGAGAACGTGTTCAACAAGGTGGGCCGCAATCCCACGGTGACGGAGAACCTGTCGTATCCGAACACGCTGGTGGGCAATCCGCTGGTGGAGCCGGGACGGTCCGTGGTGCTCAAGCTGGTGGGGACGTATTGATGCGCTCGCTCGGATGCTTGTTCGTATCGCCGGCGTTGCTGCTGGGTGCGATGTCGAACACCCACGCGGGCAGCGTCGTGGACCAGATGGGCCGCACCGTATCGATTCCGGAACGTGTCGAGCGCGTGGCCGTCATTCCGATTCCGATTGCCTCGATGGTCATGGCGGTGGATGGTAGCGCGGCGCGTCTCGCCGGCATGCACGGTGCCAGCCGCGCGGACTTCGAACTCGGCATGCTGGGACGCATGTTCCCCGAGGCGGCGCGCTTGCCCACGCAGGTGTCGGGTGAAGGCTTCGTGCCGAATGTGGAGGCACTCGCTGCCACACGTGCAGACTTGGTGATCCAGTGGGGGGATCGTGGCGACGATATCGTGCGTCCGATCCGCGGCCTCGGCCTGCCCGTGGTGACGTTGCGTTATGGCGATAGCAGTCTGGCCGCGGGTTGGCTGCGATTGGTAGGCGCAGCGCTGGGCAAGACCGGGCGCGGCGAAACCCTTGCACAGTGGTTCGAGGCGAGCCGAGCGGCCACTGGCAAGCGCGCGGCTTCCATCCCCGATGCGGAGCGGCCGCGCGTGGTCTACCTGCAGCGCGCGCGTTCGGGTTTGCGCGCGGCGGGCAAGGGCACGAGCATGGATGGCGATATCCGCCTGTCCGGTGGCATCAATGTCGCGGCCGGCGTGCCCGGCTTCGCGCAGATCGATGCCGAGCAGTTGCTGGCCTGGAATCCACAGATCGTGCTGCTGAACAATTTCGAGCCGGGACTCGCACCCGCCGATCTCTATCGCGATCCGCGTTTGCAAGGCTTGGCGGCGGTGCGTGATCGACGCATCTACAGCTATCCGCATGGAGGCTTCCGCTGGGACCCGCCGAGCCAGGAAACACCGCTGACACTGGACTGGTTGTCCAGCCTGTTCCATCCGCAACGTGCCGTGCCGGGTTTCAGGGTGCGCGTGAGCGAAGCCTATCGCATGCTTTACGGCTACACGTTGAGCGAACGCGACACCGATGACCTGCTCAAGCTCGACGCCAACGGCGGCAGCGCGCACTACCGCACGCTGTTCGGCAAGGAGACGAAGCCGTGACGTCTCGTTCCATATTTCGCCCTGTTTTTCGCTTCACACCTTCCACGCTGATCCTGGCCATCGCTCTGCCGGTCGTTGTTGTGCTGGCGATGGCCGCAGGCCGCTACGCCATTGCACCGGGCACCGTGCTGCGCATTCTTGCGGCGCCGCTACTGGGCGAGGGTGACTGGAGTCCGCTGCAGCAGAACGTGGTGCAGGGCGTGCGCCTGCCGCGCGTCTTGCTGGCTGCCGTGGTCGGCGCGGGGTTGGCGGGCGCGGGCGCGGCGCTGCAGGCGCTGTTTCGCAATCCACTGGCCGAGCCGCAATTGCTGGGCGTATCGTCCGGCGCAGCGTTTGGTGGCGTGCTCGCGTTGCTGTGGCTGGGCGATGGCTGGCCTGTTGTCACCGGTGCGCTGCTCTGGGGTTTGCTGTCGCTGCTCGCGGTGTACTGGCTCGCCGGTGCGCGCAAGGGCCAAGGCGGCGGCACGGTGTTGCTGGTACTGGCCGGCATCGTGGTCAATGCGGTGTTTGCGTCGGGTGTCTCGCTGATCAAGGTGATGGCCGATCCGCAGAACCAGCTACCGGCCATCGTCTTCTGGCTGATGGGCAGCCTGGCTGCCGCGGACTATCCCCGGCTTTGGCTCACATTGCCATGCATCGGCCTGAGCCTGTTGCTGTTGTATGGCATGCGCTTCCACCTGATGGCGCTGGCCGTGGGCGATGCCGATGCGCGCAGCCTCGGCGTTCCCGTGCGACGTGTGCGCGTGCTGGCGCTGCTGGCGGTAGGCGTCATCGCCGCATCCAGTGTGGCCGTGTGTGGCGTGGTGGGCTGGGTGGGGCTCGTGGTGCCGCATCTGGTGCGCATGAGTTGCGGCGGCGACCATCGGCACTTTCTGGTCAATACCGTGCTGGCGGGCGCTGCCTATCTCGTGATCGTCGATACGCTGGCGCGCACGCTCACGCAGATGGAGATTCCGCTGGGCGCGCTCACTGCGCTGTTCGGTGCGCCATTGTTCGCATTCCTGATTCGTCGGCTGGGAAGGAGTGCGCATGACTGAGATCGCCTTGCAGTGCAGTGGCATTGGTCATCGCTATGGCGCGCGCTCCGTGCTCAGTGATTTCTCGCTGCAGCTTCCGCGTGGCGCCTTGTGTGCGCTGATGGGCGCGAATGGCGCGGGCAAATCGACGCTTCTCAAGATTCTTGCGGGACATCTTGCACCGGCGGCGGGACAGGTACACCCGACGGGGCGCATGGGATTTGTGCCGCAGGAAGTGCATCCCGCCTTGCCCATCGGCGCGCTGGAAATGGTGCTGCTGGGCCGCGCCGGGGGCATCTCGATGCTGCGTGCACCGGGGCGCGCAGACTATGCCGCTGCCCGTGCCGCGCTGGAACGTGTCGAAGCCGGGCATCTGGCCGATCGCGCCTTTCTCTCGCTATCGGGTGGTGAACGCCAGTTGATCGTGCTGGCACGCGCGTTGGCAGCGGAGGCCGATGTGCTGCTGCTCGATGAACCCTGTGCTGCCATGGACTGGCACAACCAGTCACTGACATTGCGTTTGCTGGCGGAACTGGCTGCCACCGGCATCACCATCATGTTCAGTACGCATGCGCCACAGCACGCACTGGAATTCGCCAGCCATGCCGTGCTGCTGTTCGCCGATGGCCAGCATGCCTCGGGGGCACCCGACCGCATCATGGATGAAGCCGCGTTGTCGCGCTTGTATCGCGTGCCGGTACGCCGCGTGAGACTGGACGCGCTTCCCCGCGCCGGCACGGCAGTGCCGGTGTTTTCGCATTCCACAGTGGAGAAACTGGAGTCATCGTGACGCATAACGTCCTGCATATCCGCGCCGTCTCACACGAGATGCCTGCGTTCCTTGGGCTGTTGACATCGCGCGCCATGGCGTCGCGCTCTTTGCGCGAGCTATCCGCCGAGGATTTCCGCGAGCGCACGGCCATCCTGATCGAGGCACACATCGACCAGCGCGCCATGATGCACCATCGCGCCGCGCTGCGCGCCCATCTCGATGCCGGGGGCACCGTGGTGTTCAACGGCCATCTGGTCTATCCCATCTTCGACGAACTGGAGCCATTCCGCGTAGCGGCGGGCCGGGGCGTCAAGGACCTGATCGTCGAGCGCGTACATCCGCATCCTGTGTTTGACGGCGTGTCCTGCGACGACCTGAGCTTCCGGCGCGGGGTAGCGGGCTTCTATGGACGCGGCGCCAATCCCGCGCCGCCCGATGCCGTGGTGCTGCATCGCCTGCAGCGCGATGGGTCGCCGCTGGACTGGGTGTGGCAGCGCCCGCGTGGTGGACAAATCTTCATGGACGGCGGCAACAGTTGCTGGATGTACGCGGCGGATCAGACCAGCGCCGCGCGCATCGCACCGCAGCTTCTTGACTGGATCGAGGCCGGCGCACCGGCAGTGCTTGGCAAGGAAGAGGAGTAGGGCATGCGCATCGCATTCGTGGACGGTGGCACGTATTACCACCATGCAACGTTCAATGATCCGGCCTTCAGCGGGATCTTCGATGTCAACATCCATGCGCCGGATCTGGTGCGTGCCGATCTCTCGGAGGTGGACTGCCTGTACGTGGCCAGCCGGCAGAACCCTTTGGACCTGATCGCGGCGCGGCAGATGATCGCGGATTTTCTCGCAGCGGGAAAGCTGGTGGTGGCGCTTGGCGAAACCCGACCCGAACTGTGGCTGGACAATGTGGAGTGGCGTCCCGGCGAGACGAACTTCTGGTGGTGGCTAGAACCCGATGCGGACTCCGGCCTGCGTGTGGGCGATGAAACCCACGGCCTGTATGCCCGGCTGGTTCTGGCCGATGCCACATGGCACAGGCATGGCGACCTTGTCACACCATCGGGTGCGATATCGGTGGTGAATACCGTCGACGGAGGATCGATTCTCTATGACGATGCGGCCAGTGGACCGGGGCGTCGCATCATCTCGACGCTCGACCCCTGCTACCACCACGGCAGCTACTTCATGCCGGCCGCAACGCGCTTCCTGCATGGTTTTCTGCCGTGGCTCAAGGCGGGGGCGCCGGTCCGACGCTGACCGGTGGCCCCCGTTCGGCGTATCAGCGCAACGAGCGGAACGATTTCCTCAACTCGTCGCTGAGCACTTCGGGCTGTTCCCACGCTGCGAAGTGACCGCCTTTCTCCAGCCGGCCATAGTGCAGCAGATTGGGAAACGCCTGCTGCACCCAGCTCTTCGGTGCCTGGTACAGCTCGTCGGGGAAGGCGCTCACTGCCACCGGGATCTTGATGCCCTTCGGCGCAAAGAACGCGAACTTGTTCTCCCAGTACAGTCGCGCCGAAGACACGCCGGTGTTGGTCAGCCAGTACAGCGTGACGTTGTCCAGCACATCGTCGCGCGTCAGTCCTTCCCGCTGGCCGTCGAACACGCGTGCGATCAGTTCATAGCTGCGCGCATCGTGATCGAGCATCCACGCGGCCAGCCCGACCGGCGAATCGTCGATGGCATACAGCGTCTGCGGCCGGTTCGTCATCTCCTGTGCATAGGCCAGCCCGTGCTTGTAGAAGAAATCGAGTTGCCCATACGCGCGCTTCTCGTCAGCGGTCAGGCTGGCAGGGGCGGGTGCACCGGCCTGCAACGATTTCTCGATCTGCGGCGGCACCGCGCCGGGCATCGTCGTATGGATGCCGATCAGTTCCGGCGGCGCCTGGACCGCCATCTGCTCGGTCACGGCATCGCCCCAGTCACCGCCCTGTGCCACATAACGGGTATAGCCCAGGCGCTTCATCAGGATGTTCCAGGTCCGCGCGATGCGGGCCGGGTCCCAGCCCAGTTCCTCCGGTTTGCCGGAGAAGCCGTAGCCCGGCAAGGAGGGGATGACCACGTCGAAGGAATCCGCCGCGTTGCCTCCATGCGCAGTGGGATTCGTCAGTGGATCGATCAACTTCAACTGTTCCACGATCGAACCGGGCCAGCCGTGCGTGATGACGACCGGCAACGCATTCTTGTTGCCCGAGCGCACGTGGATGAAATGGATGTCGACGCCATCGATCTTCGTCACGAACTGCGGATACTGGTTGAGGCGTGTTTCGAACTTGCGCCAGTCATAGTCGGTGGACCAGTACTGCGCGAGCTTCTGCATCGTCTGCAGTTGCACACCCTGCGTACCGTCCTTTACGAGTTCGCGGCTGGGCCACTTGGTGGCGGCGATGCGCTGGCGCAGGTCGGCCAGCTCCTTGTCCGATGCGTGATAGGCGAAAGGACGAATCGACGTGTCCTCGCCACGCAGGCGCTCGGTGGCCGTGGTGCCAGTCTTGTCGACAGGTGCCGGGGTAGCTTGCGCCATCGCTGACAGCGACGCGAGGGAAAGCATCAGTGCGCACGCGGCCGCGCTGAACGCGGTGCGCTGTGCGGAGCGATCAAGACCGGGCCTGGAGATGGGATGTGCCATGTTCGGAGTCCTTTTTTGCGTGGAGCCTGGCGATGCGCCGACTCGGTAGCGGGACGATAGTGAGCGCATGTGTCCAACATGTTCCGCGTGCAGGGGGTGTTTGTATCGCTCTGTAGTGATGGACCCGAAAGCCGCGAGAAGCCGCCGCAAAACCGCTTGTTCCGCCGTGTATCAATTGAAGTTCCGGCACACCTGTTTATCGCCTTGCCGGGCGCTTCTATATTCGTGCGCACGGATCGGTCGATGACCGATTGGCCGGCAACGATGGAGAACGCAGCGATGAACACGACGACAAGACGACTTGGCCTCTCGATTGGCCTGATGGCAGCGATGCTTGGTGCTGGCACCACGAGCGCTGCGGGACTCTCTCCGAAGGCCAATGGATCGATCCTGCAGGAGGACATCAAGTGGTCCAGCTTCCCGGCTTTCCCCCGGCGTGCGCAGCTTGCGGTGCTCGTGGGGGACCCGGCGGCTGCGGGGCCATACGTGGTGCGTGTGAGTGTGCCGGGTGGGGTGAAGCTGCTCCCGCACGTGCACCCCGAGGATCGGATCTATACCGTGATCTCCGGTGTGTTCTACATCGGCATTGGCGATGAATTCGATCCGCAGCGGCTGGTGGCCTATCCGCCGGGCAGCGTGGTCGTATTGCCGGGCGGCACCCCCCATTTCCACTGGGCACGGTCGGGCGCTTACGTCACGCAGGTCAGCGGTAACGGACCGCTCGGCATCGAATACGTGCATGCCGACGACGATCCGCGCAGCAAGTGAACGTCGACCAGTGAGCTTCAGTCGGCGAACTTCTCGACGAGGAAATCTACCAGTGCCCGCACGCGGCTCGACATGTGTCGCGCGTGGGGATACAGCAGCATGAAGGGCCGTGACGTGCCGCCGTGCTGTTGCAGGATTTCCACGAGCGCGCCGCTGCGCAGGTCTTCCTCCAATACAAAGCGGTAGGTCTGGAACAGCCCTGCACCAGCGCGAGCGAGCGTGGCGCCGCCCAGCACGTCTTCGGAGGCTGCGTACGCGCCTGTGGTCACGATGTCCACGTCTTCGCCATCCAGCCGGAAGGTCCACGGAATGCGCCGGCCGCTGCTGGGCCGCTCGAACTGGATGCATTCGTGCGCCTGCAGATCATCCAGGGATTGCGGCGTGCCGTAGCGCTTCAGATAACCTGGCGTGGCCACCAGCACCAGTTCCGCATCTTCCAGCTTGCGCGCGATCAGCGCGGAATCGTCGGGCGCGCGGCCTCGTACGGCCAGGTCATAGGTGTCATCGGCAAAGTCCACGTTCCGGTTGCTGATGTGGACGTCGATTTCCACTTCGGGATAGCGCTCGCGGAATGCGGGAAGAACGGGCAGCACGCGATAGTGGGCATAAGGCGTGGGCAAGCTGATCCGCAGGCGCCCGGCTGGGGTTGCATGCTGGCCACTGATCTGGCGCTCGGCCTCTACCAGTTGCGCAAGGGCTGTCCGGCTTTGCTCGAAATACGCGCGGCCTTCTTCGGTCAGGCGGATCTGGCGCGTGGTACGCACGAACAGGCGCACGTTGAGCCGTTCCTCCAGGCGAGACACGCTGCGGCTCACCGCGGCAGGCGTCACGCCGGCGGCCACGGCTGCTGCGGTAAAGCTGCTGAGTTCTGCAGCCAGGCAGAACAGTTCGATGCTGCCAAGCTGCAGGTCGTCGAATTGGCGCTTCATGGTTTATTGACACCGTGTAATGACTGTTGTTGGCGGTGCGTCCTTCAATGTCCGGCACGAGGTCGCCAGAATTCGGAGGTCGAATTCCGGACATTGTAGTTAAACGCGTCACCGAACGCCTATGGCGCCGATGACCGTCTCCCACATGAGGTGAATGATGGAACTGATCTATATCGGCGATCCGATGTGCTCCTGGTGCTATGGATTTGGCAAGGAACTGACCACGCTGCAGCAGCGGCACCCCGAACTCCCGATGCGCATCGTCGTGGGCGGCATCCGTGCCGGCGCCACCGATGTTCTCGATGATGCGGGCAAGCGCTTCCGGCTGCAGCACTGGACGCGCGTGGAACAGGCCAGCGGCCTGCCGTTCAATCGCGATGCCTTGATGGCGCGCGAAGGCTTTGTCTACGACACCGAGCCCATCTGCCGGGCGGTGGTGACGGCGCGCAGGCTCGCGCCCGATGCGGACTTGCTCGCGGTGTTCCGCGCGCTCCAGCATGCGTTCTATGTGGATGGGCTGGATACCACGAATGGTCGCGTCCTGGCTGACGTGGCGACGAAAGCCCTGGTGCAACAGTCGCACAAGATCGATGCCGTGGCATTTCTCGACGAATGGAAGACGCAGGCTGCCATCGAGGAAACCGCCGTCGATTTCCGCACCGCCCGGCTCTGGGGTGTGGGCAGCTTCCCGACGCTGGCGCTCCGGGACGGCAAGAAGCTCTACCAGGTGGTGACTGGGTATGCGTCGGCGGATGCCGTGGACGTGGCGTTGCAGAATGCGCTCAAGCTCGTGCGCACTGCCGCCTGAAGCGAGACGCCGATAGAAAGCACAATACCCGCGCGCCTGAGCGCACGGGTATTGCAATGCCAACTGCGGTGATCTGCGTGAAGGTTACTTGCTGGACTTGGCACCGTCCGTGTACGGGTTGTACTTGTCGGACTTCGCGCCATCGGTGTACGGATCGGGCTTGCCGATCTTCGCGCCGTCGGTGTACGGGTCGGGCTTGCCCCTGGCACCGTCCGTGTACGGGTCAGCCTTTGCGGTCGGTGCAAGGTCGGTGCGCGTGGTGGACTTGGCACCGTCGGTGTACGGATCGAACTTGCCTGCCTTGGCACCATCGGTATAGGGATCGGCCTTGCCGGAGCGGGCGCCCTGGCTGTAAGGATCGTACTGCTTGGTCTGCGCCTGGGCCACGGGGGCCAGTGCCACGGCCGCCGCTGCAACAATCAGGCTGGATAGGATGGTCTTGCTCATGAAAGCCTCGCCAGATGGGGCGCGATTCAGGAAGCCGCCCGACTGCGCCCACATTGCTTTGTCGGGCGAGCGGCTTGAGGCAAGCCTTGACGGCTGTCTTTGCAGTATCCATTAAGGATAGTCCCTGTCGCGCCCGCCCGCTGGCTCAATGCGGCCGTTCTTTGCGTGACCTGGGCGTCTCGCGGACCTGAGCCGCTGGCACGTCCTTTACGCCGTTTTCAGGCGACTCGGTAGTTGCCGTCAAGACCGGAAGATTCAGCAAGTGACCCCAGGCATCCACCCAGGCACGTTGCGTGGCCGCGCCGAGTTCCATCATCGATGTGGCGTAGTGCAGCGGAATCGACAGGAACGGAATCTGGTTGGTCAATTGCCGGGCATAAAGGTCTTCGGGGTCTTGCGGCACAAAGAGCGATGCCCAGTCGAACTGCGCTTCCTCGCTCATGGATTTGGCAAAGTCGGTATTGAGCCCCACGAACTTGTACCAGCTATTGAGCACCGTGTTGTCGAAGGGAACGAAGGGGTTGAAAGGCGTGAGGGATGCGGCCAACGGTGCCGTGAACTGAGGCACTTGCGGAAACTGCGCAAACTGAGGGAACGCGAACGGGGCCATCGGCCAGCCAGGGAAGGCCGGGAAAGATTGCGTGGAATTGCTTGGCATGCGAGAAGCTCCGGTGAACCTACCAGTGAGTGAAAGGCTGCAAGCTTGGGGGCGTACGCGCGTCGAAAAATGCTTCACCGGGCGCATGGAAGAACTTCCATCAGGCGGCGTGGGAAGCACGCTGGCCCGGAGGCGGAGAACGACCTCCACATCGTCATCCAGGATGGACCCCGGGTCAACCTGAAGATTACCCGGTCAGCTTTTCGCGAATCACGATGCGCACTGCGTGGCAGCATCGGCAGGCACAATATCGGCCATCGGTGATGGGGAAGACATATGGAACTGCGGCAACTTCGCTATTTCGTGCACGTGGTGGAACTGGGCAGCATGGGGCAGGCGGCGCAGCGGCTGGGCGTGGTCACATCCGCGCTGAGCCAGCAGATCAGCCGGCTGGAAAGTGAGTTGTCCACGCGGCTGCTGCAGCGGACTTCCACGGGCGTAGTGCCCACCGATGCTGGCCTGGCCTTCTGGCGCCAGGCGCAACTGGCGCTGCGCCATGCCGACGATGCGGCGCAGGCAGCGCGTACCGCGCGGTTGTCGGGTCATGTCAGCGTGGGCATGGCGCCCACCACGCTGGCAGTGCTTGGGCCCTCGTTCATGGTGGCGATGCGCGAGCGCTATCCCGATATCCGGCTGCATCTCGTCGAGAGTCTCTCCGGCGGATTGGCATCGATGATCGGCGCGCGGCAGCTCGACCTGGCGGTGTTGTTCAGGCTCGAACCCGGCCAGCGCTGGAGCGCGGTGCCGTTGCTCGACGAACGCCTGTTTGTCATCGCGCGTCCGGACCAGCCCGGGTTGCCGGCGGCGCTGACAATGCGGCTCGATGCCATCGGCAATCTCCCTCTGATTCTGCCCAGCCGTGGACACGGCCTGCGCGCGGTGCTCGACGCCGCGTCGGCAGGCAACGCCGAGCCGCTCAATGTGGTTGCCGAGATCGATGGCCTGGCGGTGCTGATGGATGCCGTGCGCGCAGGACTGGGCGCCACGATACAGCCGGGTGCGGCTGTGGCGCGCCACATCGGCGATCCGCTTTCGATGATCGAAATCGAGGATGTGGGCGTGAGCCGCACGAACCTGCTGGTGAGTCCGTCCGACGACGAGCTGTCGCCAGCGGGCCTCGCGGCGCGCGGCGTGCTGGGGCAGGTGGCGCGCGAACTGGTGACCGCAGGGCGCTGGCCGGGCGCTAGTCTTCACGAAAACTGAAGACCGTCCGCCAGGAGGGTACTGGTTCACATGGCGCGGGTTTCGTAGAGTCCGGGAATTCTTATTCCAATGATCCCCAGGAGACTCGCATGACCCCATGCCAATCGAGGCGCCGCGCGCTGACAGCGCTCATGGCGCTGGCCGGTGCTTCCTTTTCCTTTTCTGTCCCGGCACTGGCTGCCGATGCCTGGCCGTCCAAGCCGATCACGCTCGTCGTGCCGTTCGCCTCGGGCGGCACCACGGACATCATCGGCCGCGCGGTAGGACAGCGGCTGGGTGAAGCGCTGGGCCAGCCCGTAGTGGTGGACAACCGTCCGGGCGCCGGTGGCACCATCGGCGGTGCACTTGTCGCGCGGGCCGCGCCGGATGGCTATACGTTCCTGCTGGCCACCGTGGCGCACACCATGGCACCGGGCATTTACAAGACGCTGCCGTACGATTTTCAGAAAGATCTCGAACCTATCGGCATGGTGGCGCTGACGCCCAACGTGCTGCTCGTGAATCCGTCGATTCCTGCGAAGACGGTGCCTGAGTTGATCGCCTACATCAAGGCCCATCCCGGTCAGGTCAACTATGGTTCGGCCGGCATCGGCAGCACCGAGCATTTGTCGGGTGAACTGTTCCGCGCGGCCACCGGCACCGATATCGCGCATGTACCGTACAAGGGCGGCGCGCCGATGATGACCGACCTGATCGCCGGCCAGATCCAGATGGCCATCGAGACCAGCCCATCGGCCAATCCGCACGTGAAAAGCGGCAAGGTCAAGGCACTGGCCGTGACCACGGCCAAACGATCTGCGGCCTATCCGGGCGTGCCGACCGTAGCCGAGAACGGTGTGCCAGGCTACGAGGTCACCACGTGGTACGCACTGATGGCACCGCGCAACACGCCCGAGGCGGTGCGCCAGCGCATGAGCGCGGAACTGGGCAAGGTGCTGAAGCAGGCCGATGTGCAGAAACGGTTCGACGAGCAGGGTGTGACCGCTGGCGACATGACACCGCCGCAGCTCGCCGGCTTTATCAAGACCGAAACGACGAAGTGGACCAAGGTGGCCAAGGACTCGGGCGCCAAGGCCGAGTAACCATCGCCAATCGCCGCGCGGCTGATCGCGCGAACTACAGCGCGCGGCGAATCTCCGCGAGTCCGAACGCGGCTAGTGCCAGCCCGGCCACACGGTCGATCCACTGGCGCAGCCGCGTGCCCAGCGCATGCCGCGCGCCGGTAACCATTGCCACCAACACGCACCACCATGCCACCGATCCACAGAACACGCCGAGCACGGTGGTCATCGCGATCGAGGTGGAGAACGGCCCGCGCGGCGCCAGCGTGGCGAACAGCGCCGCGAACATGATGATGGTCTGTGGATTCGTCAACGTCAGCAGGCAGGCACTGGCAAACGCGCGCAGCCCCGTGCCATTGCCACGCAACGACGCCACCTGATCGGTCGGCTTCTGAAAGAACGTGCGCAGGCCAAGGTAGAGCAGGAACAACCCGGCCGCCAGATGGAGCGGCTTGTCGTAGGCCAGCATGAACTGGGACACGCCCACCAGTCCCAGCGCCGCCACCAACCCGTACACCGCATCCCCGCAGGCAATGCCCAGCCCAATCGACAGCCCGGCGCGTGGGCCGTCAGTCAGCGTGCGGCGGATGCAGAGCATGCCCATCGGACCAACGGGTGCGGCAACGGCCAGGCCAACGCCGGCGGCGGTGAGAAAAAGGGCGGGCAGGGACATGATGGGTCTCCGGTTTTTTTTTGTTTGATGGGAGATTCTAGCGCTGCGGGACGAATCACTTTAATGGTTTTGTGATTCAACAGAAAGTGGCCGCGCAGTAGCCTCTTCGACTTCAATCGAAGGGGAGAAGAGCATGCTTATCGAATGCAGCGTGGAACTGCTGTGGTACCAGAGCGTATTGCTTGTCGGGTACCCCGGCATCCTGTTCCACAGTGAGAAATTTCGGAGTGTTCCGCTTTTTCTTCAATGCGTCGTGGCCTATCTTTTCGGCTTCGTGTTGGCCTTCGTCGGGAGTTCGATCTGGTGTCCGTACGGTTGGGGCTATCTGGTGGAAACGTCGGCGGTCTCGGCTTGTTTCCCTACGACGATGTACTGCGTTGCCGTGATGGTCGCGAAACTCTGGAAGCGATCGCGCTGGTCCTAGCACAACCGCTCGAACATTCAAGCCGCCAAGGGCGCCGTCCGCGCCAGCAACTGCGCCAGCTCTACCGCAGGCACCGGTCGTCCGAACAGCCAGCCCTGGCCGTAGTCCACGCCCTGTTCGCGCAGGAAGTCTGCCTGGGCGCTGTCCTCGATGCCTTCGGCCACGATCTGGAGTCCCAGTGACTGTGCCATGGCGATGATGTGCGGTGCCACGGTGCTGGAAGCGGCTTCCTGTCCGATGGTGTCGACGAACGACTTGTCGATCTTCAGTGCATCGACCTTGAAGCTCTGCAGGTAGGACAGGCTGGAGTAGCCCGTGCCGAAATCGTCGATATAGACCGGGTGGCCGGCATCGCGGAATGCCTGGATGGTGTCGCGCGCCACGTCGGGTTCGAGGAATCCGCGTTCCGTGGCTTCGATACGGATCTGGTCCGGTGCGATGCCGGTACCACGCAAGCGGTTGGCGAGCACGCCCAGGAAGCGGCGGCTCTTGAGGTCTTCCACGCCGACATTGATCGACACATAGAACGACGGGTGTCGGCGCAGCAATGTGCCGAGTTCGGCCAGCACGATATCGAGCACCTGATCGGTGATCTGCTGGATCAAGCCGGCGTTCTCCGCCATCGGGATAAACAGGTTGGGACGCACGAGCCGGCCCTGTCGGCGCCATCGCACGAGTGCCTCCACGCCAACGCAATGATTGGTTGCCAGCGATACGATGGGCTGATAGTGGACGGCCATTTCGTGCCGCCGCACGGCGCCGCGCAGTTCGCCTTCCAGGCTGAAGCGGCGCGTGGCACGGCGCCATACCAGGATGCCGAGCGGCACGCCCGCAGCCAATCCCACCAGCAGTCCGCCGGCGAGCAGCGCCTTCCAGTTGGCGAGCAGCGCGGCGCGCGGCACCAGCACCACCACGGCCAGCGGCATGGTGCGCGAGCGGCGCAGTACCAGCGAGGCGTCGTCATCGCGCTGGGTTTCGCCACCCGACCCATAGGCGTGGTCTGCATAGGCGCGCTGCAATCGGGCCAGGCTCGCGCCCTGGGAAACGGCGAAGATGCGGCCGGCATCGGTATTCACCACGGCCAGCATGCGTGCCTCGCGATCCACTACATCGACAAAATTCTGCGGATCGATGGCCACGTAGTTGCCGTTGCGTCCGATCAGCAGCGTGCGGCGGGGCGCGGCGAACGGGTTGGGCTGGTCGAACCAGAAATCGAGATTGTCGCGCGTGCGCCAGTCGGGCGGGGGAAGGGACAACTGATCGGCCTGGATCGGCCCCAGCAGTGCGGAACACAGGCGCTTGCCGCCGCGATAGATGCCGGCGTCCTGAATATGGCGATAGGTATAGGTGATGCGCCGCATCTCGACGAGCTGCGCTGGCGAGCACGGTTCGTCCCGCAGGGATTCGAGATCGAGCAGTGCATTCTGCGCCTGGGTCATGACCGCTTCGGCACGGCCGACCGCGGCGTCGGCAAAGACGCTTAACTGCTCGGATTCGCGGCGATTGGCTTCCAGTTGAGCCATGAATACGCCGATCCCCACCGGGAATAGTGTGGCGAGCATGGCAAGCACGATCGTCACCACCAGGAACCAGCTGCGCTGCATCAGGAGCCCTCAGGAGACTGCGCCGCACGCGGCGCCCATGACGATCATGGCGCCGTCCTAACCCGATGTGTTGAGGCCAGTCAGGCTGGCTCTACCTGTACGCTCCGTGGAGCATAGCTAACAAATGCTGATCATGTCTGCGATTTGTCGCATTTTCTGGTATTTCCGGACGACACGCCTCCGGCAATGCGCGCAAGCATCGCCCACAGGGTAAGTCGATTGTTTTACGCCCGATATCGCCTCGGCGAAGAGTTCGGTGGGGTGGCGAACGGAGGGGATCGAACGAAGCGTATCGGAAAACCCGCGCCGGTCGATATGCGCTCCCCTCTCCCGCGCGCGGGAGAGGGGTCGGGGGTGAGGGCGGGGCGCTGCTTTGTCGAGACGTAGTTCGAGCTTGAAGCGCTGGCCCTCACCCCCAGCCCCTCTCCCGCCTTGCGGGAGAGGGGAGTGTAGTGGTCAAGTAATCTTGGACACTTTTTCAGGCAGACCTAC
>NZ_JBDKXK010000049.1:0-90363 GCF_039710735.1 Cupriavidus sp. DL-D2
GCTGCGTTTGCAGCGCGGTTTGTGTTGCGAGGGGGCGAATATTAGGCCAGCCAAGAGGATTGCGCAAGGGGTTACGTAAAAGAATTTTCCGATTCGCTAGAATCGCCGGATGACGTCGGATCTTACCTACCTGCCTGAACGCCTGGAAACTCGCCAGGCGGGGGCGCTCGATGCGCATGCACTGGCTGCCGCGCTGGCGCGTCCTATTGTATTTGTCGATCTGGAAACGACCGGTGCCGATGCCCAGCGTGACCGGATTACAGAAATCGGCGTGGTCGAAGTGGGGCCGGACGGTATTCAGGAATGGGACATCCTCCTGGACCCCGAAGCCAGCATCCCGCCATTCATCCAGGGGATGACTGGCATCACAGAAGAGATGGTGCGTGGCCAGCCGACCTTCGGCTCGATTGCAGAAGGACTGATCGAGCGCCTGCAGGGAAAGCTGTTCATTGCCCATAACGCGCGGTTCGACTACGGATTCCTGAAGACCGAGTTCCGGCGCGCCGGCCTGACGTTCCGGGCGGATGTGCTGTGCACCCTGCGCCTGTCCCGCTCCTTGTTCCCCTCGGTGGAGCGCCACGGGCTCGATGCGCTGATCGCCCGGTTTGACCTGGCACCGAAGGGGCGCCACCGTGCACTGGCCGATGCGGAACTGCTTTGGCAGTTCTGGCAAAAGGTCCATGGTATTTATTCCGTGGATCTTGTCGAAGCGGCGGTCAAATCATTGGTAAAGCATGCGAGCCTGCCGTCTGGCCTGACCGAGACATCGCTGGATGATGTTCCCGACCGTCCCGGCGTATATATGTTTCATGGCGACGATGACGCGCCGCTCTACGTCGGCAAGAGCATTCATCTGCGCCAGCGCATTCGCGCGCACTTCTCTGGTGATCACACCAACGGCAAGGACATGCAGTTGTCTCGTCAGGTGCGCCGGGTGGATTGGCGCGAGACTGGGTGCGAGGCCGGTGCGCTGCTATTGGAGGCGCACCTCGTCAAGTCGCTTCGCCCTCTATATAACCAGCAACTCCGTCACTACGACGAGTTGTTCGCCTGGGAGATGATGGAGGGCATGCCTGCGCCGCGCCTGCGCTCCAATCGCCTGACCGATTTCAGCCGTCACGCGGCACTCCATGGCGCGTTCACCAGCCGCACTGCGGCGCGCGCCTGGCTGGGAGCCCTGGCAAACGAGCACCGCCTTTGTCAGGTGACGTTGCTGTTGGAGCCGGCTGCGCGGCGGGGCAATCCTTGCTTTGCGCGGCAACTGCACCGTTGCAACGGTGCCTGCACCGGCGAAGAGTCCGGGCCGGCGCATGGCAGGCGGACGCTCGCCGTCATCGAGTCGCAGGCGTTACGGCGATGGCCGTTTGACGGCCCGGTCGCCTGGCGCGAGGCGGATCACCAGCCTTGGCATGTCATCGAGGACTGGTGCTACCTCGGCATGGCCAACACGCTGGAGGAAGCGGCGCAATTGACCGAGCCGCCGGCCCGCTTCGATATCGATACCTACCAGATCCTCTTGCCCTATCTGTCGGATCTGTTGGCTCGGGCCGTCCCGCTTGTATCGGCGCGAGGCTTCATGCTGACCGCTCCCACGCCCCTGCCAACCAGACGGGATGCTGCGGGCCGGCCGCGCCTGACTGCCCGGAGCCAGCTGAGGGACCGAGCCGCGGATACCTTGTCCCTGTTTGGGTAAGGCCCACGAATTGGTGCGGTAGCGCGCATAATCTTGCGACCTGCCGCTGTCAGCCCGGCAGGAAGTCGTCTAGTCTCCGACAAATGGGTCTGCCGCCCAAGATGGAGTCGCCATGCCTGCGTTGTCCCGCCATACAGCCTGTCGCCTCCTGCTCGCCCCGGCCGCGATCGCGCTGGCCGCCGCGTGCGCCAATATCGAAGGCGGCACCATGTCGCGCATCTTCGATTCCTGGAAAGGCGCGCCCATCGATCAGGCCAAGGCCCAATGGGGGCCGCCGAAGTCTGTACAGAACGTCTCCGGCGGTACCGCTTATATATGGAACGATGAAGTGCCCCTGGCACATGCCCCCGGATATGGCCCGCGCGATGCCGGATTGGAGCCGCCGCAGCGCTTCGGTCAGTGCCAGCGCAAGCTCATCGCCGGCCCCGACGGACACGTCAGCCGGGGCGAGTGGAGCGGCGATGCCTGCTGCACCCAGAGTCTGATTGGGCAATGCGCCAGGCTGGCGCGTAAGCCGGCCAGCACTGGCTGATCACCGATCGGACATCGCTACTCCAGCACGATGCCGCGCGCCCGCACCAGCGCGCCCCATTTCTTCACTTCGGCATCGATGAAACCAGACAACTCCGCGCTGCTGCCCGGCGCGGGCTGCAATCCCAGCGACAACAGTTTCTGACGGATCTGCGCATCTTCAAGCGCCTGACTCGCGTCGCGGTTGATCTGCTGGACGATGGCGGGCGGTGTCCCCGCCGGGGCCACGATGCCAAACCATCCATAGCCGATCACGCCAGGCACGCCCTGTTCTGCAAAAGTCGGCGCGTCCGGATAAACCGGTGTGCGCGCATCGGCTGCGACGGCGATCACGCGCAGCTTGCCGGCCTGGATGAATGGCAGCGCCGTGGTGATCGCGGTCAGCGTCGCATCGACACGTCCGGCCAGCAATTCCGTATATGCAGTGGCATCACCCCGGTAGTGGACATTGAGCGCCTTGAACTTCGATTGCGACGCGAACAACTCCGCCGTCAGGTGCGGCCCCGAGCCGATGCCCGGCGAGGCGAATGTCACGCCCTCGGGCTTCTGCTGCGCCATCTTCACGAAATCGCCAACGGTCTTGATGGGCGAGTTCGCGTTGACGATCAGGAAGACCGGGCCGAGCACACGCGGGCCCACAGCCACGAAATCCTTGTGGATGTCGAAGCGCTGCGACAGTCCGGCCCCGGTATTGATGGCGAACGGCGCGGCGGCCCAGAGCAGCGTGTAGCCGTCGGGCGCGGCGTGCGCCACGGATTCGCTCGCTACACGCGTGCCGGCGCCCGGCTTGTTTTCCACCACTACCTGCTGGCCGTACTTGCGGCTCAACGCCTCGGCCAGCACGCGTGCCGATGTATCGTTCGACCCGCCTGGGCCATAGGGCGAGACCAGTCGCACCGGCTTGGTGGGCCACGTATTGGCGAATGCGGAGGGAACGATGCCGGCCAGCATCATCGCGCCCACCAGTCGGCGGCGCACGAGGTTGGTCGGATTCATGATGCCTCCCTGACCCGCGCGATGGCCGGGTATCGATACGTCCTGTCGAGGTGCGAAGGCTGCGGAACGTAAAGGCGCAGTGCCACGTAGAACGGGCCAGCCGGCGCGGGAAGCCAGTTGCCTTGCTGTGCCGCATCGCTCGGCGGCTGCGCGGAAAGATGCAGGGTCAGGCTACCGTCCGGGCCACGTGCGAGCGAGGGCGAACGGTCGCCCAGCGAGTAGCGCGCGATCTCGTTCTGCACGAGCATGCAGTCACCTTTGTCGTACATGGTCAGCGACCAGAAGGCGCCGACCTCGGGCAGATTGTCGAGGGCGAAGTCGAGCCGGTAGGCATGGCGGCCATCGAGCGGGGCGTTATCGCCATCGCGGTCGGCGATGATGTACATCGCTTCCTGCACGCCCAGTGCGCCGATGTAGTTGCGTGCCACCAGCGCACGTTGCAGGTAGTTTGTGCCGTACGATTCGCGCACGTCCACCGACATCGCCCAGCCGCCGCCCATGTCCGATGCCTGCGGCTCGGCCAGATCCTTGAGCACATCCGTGAGCGCGCCAGCAAGTATGTCGAGCTGTGTTGCAGTAGCCGTCAAGCCTGCGCCGATGCCGACCTCGGCAAAGCGTCGCATCAGCCTGGCTTCGGCCACCGACGGCGCATTGTCGGCCAGCATCCAGTTGACGATCTCCGCGAACCGGCGCGCATCGCCAAGGTGCTCGCGCGGCTGCATGGAGACATCGAACGGGAACGCGGCAGGCGAACCGTCGATCCGGTTCAGCGCGATGGCGTCCTGCAAGGCGTGGACCGCCGGCAGGTCGGCTTCGCCATCGACGAGCAGCCGTCCGATCATCCACACGGCATTGGTCGCACATGCCACGGCATGCATGCCTTCCGGCACTACGCCATGCCAGTCCGGTCCATGCAGCAGGAACTTGCCTGCTTGCGTGCCTGTGGTGCGGCTGCCGATATAGCCGAACGGATTGGTGTAGGCGTCGAGCAGGCCGAGCACGTAGTAGCGGCCATTGAAGTCGGGGACGTCGATCACCACGGGCTCGCGCGAGAGGTCGAGCCACGCGTTGGTGTATAGCGTGTCGTTGTTTGGTGTGACCACTTGGCGATGCTGCGGGCCGAGCAGTTCACGCGTATGGATCAGGTGGTTCACCCAGCGCAGCGTGGAATCCGGACCATCGCCGGCAAAGTGCCCTGCGCGGTCACGGCGCGGGCAGGTTGCCGCGCGCATGCGCGCCATTTCGTACAGGGGCAGCGTGTGGATCACGGCATCGCGCGCCAGTTGCTGCAATTCGGTGTAGCTCTGCGGCATGAAGGTTGTCTCCGATCTGTTCTTGTATGGATAGGATGCCGCCGCTCAGGCGACCCGCTGCACGGCGGGAATCGCGTACTGCCCCGTCATGAATCCCGTAGTCGGGTGATACAGGCGCAGGATCAGGTAGAAGCTGCCTGCGGGCGCGGGCAGCCAGTTCGCATCGTCGGCGGGACGCTTGTGCGAGATGTCGATGACCAGCGAGCCATCGGCTTCCCAACGCAGGCCCGGCGTGCGGTCGCCCACGGCATAGCGGCCGGCTTCATTGGCGGTGAAGTAGCGATCCTCGCCATAGAGCGAGACTGACCAGAACGCCTCGGCGGGCGGCAGCCGGCCGGCATCGAAACGCAGCGCGTAGCTGTGCGATCCATGCAGTCGCTCGCCGTTGGCATCGAAATCCGACATCGCGTAGACGGCCTCGTCGGCGCGCAACGCTCCCAGTCCCTTCATCGCCGTACAGGCGCGCAGCAGCCAGTCATCGCCGTATATACCGAGCTTCAGGCTGTAGCCCCACGCCTTCTGGCCCTGGCTGCGCGTATGGGCCTCGATCAACGCCATACCCTGCGCGTAAGCACTGCGCAGGCCCGCGACAACCGATGCGCGCATCGACGCAATCTCTGGCTCGTCCTCGATCCGGATGCCTACCTTGCGCAGCAGCGTGAAGACGCCCTGCTCTTCGGCAGTGGGCGGAAAATCTCGCTGCGCGCGGAACAGGTTCTGGAAAAAGTCCATGGCGGCATCGCCGGTGTCCTGCCACTGCGTGACGCTGAGCGGACGCGCCGGGCCGGCGCTTTGCACAACCTGAAAGCCCTGTTCGAAGGCGTAGGCGCGCGGCAGATCCTCGGCGCCCGTGACCAGCACGCGCCCCAGCACCCAGACCAACGAAGTAGGCGAAGCCACGGCATTGGCCGAACTGGCCTGCCAACCGGGACCGACGATCTCCACATCTGCGCCTTCGGCGGGCACGTTGCGCGCGCCGAGATTGGCGAAGTTGTTGGTATGCGCGTCGAGCAGTTCCACCACGTAGAAGCGGTCGGCATCGGGCAGAGCGGGCACGCGCAGCGTCACCGGGCCATCGGCCAGGTTGAGCCAGCCGCAGAAGTACAGCAGGTCGTTGGCCGGCGTGACGATATCGCGGTCTTCGTGCGTCCACTGCCGCGTGCTGGCCGAGAGCATGTTCATCGGCGCGCGGCCATAACCCGTGGGAGCATCCACCGACGTCTGCAACTGGCAGGTACGCAGCGTCTCGATCAGCGGATAGCCGTAGATCACCAGCGGCAATGCGGCGGCGGCCACGAACGCCTCTTGCGGGCTGGCGTAGACCGGTGCGGAAATCGCGCGGGAGGCAAGCGCCTCGGGCGATGCGGGATGGTTCATGTCTGTGTCTCCTGTTTTCTGTTCGATGCGTTATTCGAGTGCGGCGCCGCTGGATTTCACGAGCGTGGCCCAGGTGCGGGTGTCCTCGCGGATCTGCGTCGTGAACTGCGTGCGGCTGATCGGCGCGTAGCGCATGCCGAAGCTGGCGATCTGCGCCTGCAGCGCGGGGTCCTGCATGGAGTGCTGCATCGCCTGATCCAGCTTGTCGACGATGGGTGTCGGCGTGCGCGCCGGGGCGAACAGCGCGAACCAGCTATCGAGCTTGAACGGAATGCCCGATTCGGCGAACGTGGGCACATCGGGCAGCGCCTCCGACCGCTCGGCGCCGGAGACGGCCAGCGCGCGGATCTTGCCGGCGCGAATCTGCGGCAGCGCGGCGGTCAGGTCTGCCATGGCGATCTGCAGCGTGCCGCCCATCAGGTCGTTCAACATCGGCGCCACACCCTTGTACGGCACATGGCGAAGGTGGATGCCGGCCGCCACGTTCAGGCTCTCGCCAGCCAGATGGCCGCCCGAACCCGGTCCCCACGAGCCGTAGGTCACGTCAGCACCGGGCTGCTTCGCCAGCGCGACCAGCGCCTTGATATCGCGCGCCGGGTAGGCTGGATTCGCGACGAGCACGTTGCCGCCGTACGCGATGCGTCCAATCGCCACGAAGTCGCGCAGCGGTTCGTACGGCAGCTTTGGATAGATCGACGGGGCGATGGCGTGCGTGCCCGAGATGCCGAGCAGCAGCGTATAGCCGTCCGGCGCCGCGCGTGCCACCTGTGCGCTGCCGATGGTGCCCGTAGCGCCGGCCACGTTTTCGACGATAACCGTGGCCTTGAGGTACGTCGACAGTCGTGCGGCCAGCAGTCGCCCCACCACATCCGTACCCCCGCCTGCCGGGAATGGCACCACGAGCCGGATCGGTTTGTCCGGATAGTTGTCGGCCGCCGTGGCGGGTCCTGACATGAAGCCCGTCGCCAGTGCCGCAATCGTCATGAAGGCCAGCCCGCGCAGCGTCCTGCGAATGGTGTGTCGCATGGGTGATGTCTCCTCTTGTAATGACGCTCAGCGCAGCGTGATGACTGCATCGGCAGCGACAAGGCCGTCGCGGCTGACGATGAACGGATTGATTTCGAGTGTGTCGAGCCGCTCGCCAATCGCATCCGCCACGCGCGATACGTTGACGAGCACATCGGCCACCGCATCCAGATCGAGCGATGGATGACCGCGATGCCCGGTACACAACGCTGCCGCGCGGCTCTGTTCGAGCATGGCCCGTGCACGTTGCCGCGACAGCGGTGCGAGGCCGAACGCCATCTGCCGAAAAATCTCCACGGCCGTGCCGCCAATACCCGCGAGCGCCACGAGTCCGAAGACCGGATCGCGCCGCACGCCCACCATGATCTCGCCCCAGCCGCGCACCATGCGCGCCACGATGGCACCTTCGAACGGCACCGGCTTGCCATCGGCGCCCTGTACGGTCCCTGCCGCATCCCGCACGCGCGCAAACGCCGCGCGTACCGCATCGGCATCCTGCAAGCCCAGTACCACGCCGCCGATATCGCTCTTGTGCAGCACATGGCGCGAGCAGAGCTTGACCGCCACCGGGAAGCCGATCGATTGCGCGACGCGCACCGCTTCGTCGGGATCGTGTGCCAGACCGTGCGGCGCCACGGGCACGCCAGCCTCGGCCAGCCATGTCATGGCCTCGGCTTCGGAGAGTGCGGCCACGCCATCGGGAACCGGCATGGACAGCTTCGATGTGGTGGACTGCGCCGTCCTGCCAGCGTCCGATGCCGTCGCTTCCATGGCAGCCGCGCGGGCCAGCGCCGCCACGGCTTCCATCGTGTGTGCGGGTTCGCGGAAGACCAGGCAACCGCGTGCCTCCAGCCATTCGCGTTTCTCGTCGTCCATCACGCCAGAGATCAGCAGCGGCGCGGCGCTGGGGTCGGCGGCCAGTCCGGTGATGGTGTCCTGCAGCGCCGTCCACAGGCGCGGCGCGTTGGCACCGCCGGCCAGGAATGCGGCCACGCTACCGTATTCGCCGCAGCGCGCCACGTTGGCGAGCGCGTCGACGAACACTTGCGGCTGCGCCACCACCTGACCCGTGACGTCGATGGGGTTGGTGGTGCTTGCGAATGGAATTGCCTTGCGCAATGCCTGCGCAGCGGCGGCGGGCATGGCCGGGAGCGGCAGGCCCTGTGTTTCGGCGCTGTCGGCCATCATGATGCCCACGCCGCCCGACACCGTGACAATGGCGACCGGCGCCACGGCATCGGCGGGCAGGCCCGAGCGGGAGGCCCACTGGCGAGGCCGGCTGCCGCGCGCGAGCGTGTACCCGAGCCGGAAAAACGCTTCGAGCGTATGCGCCCGATGCACGCCGTACTCGTCGAACACCGCCTGGTAGACGGCATCCTCGCCGGCCAGGCTGGCGGTATGCGATTGCGCGGCGCTGGCACCGGCCGCCGTGGTGCCGACCTTGGCGATGACCACAGGCTTGCCCGCGTCGCGTGCGGCAGCCAGTGCGCGACGCAGCCGCACGCCATCGCGCGCCCCTTCCATATAGGCCAAAATCACGCGTGTCTGCGGATCGTGCGCGAGCCATTCGATGACATCGGCCACTTGCAGGCCGGCCTCGTTGCCCGTGGTCACCCAGTGGCTCAAGCCAAGCTTGGCCTCGCGCGCCAGCGCAAACGCATACGCACCGAAGGCGCCGCTCTGGCTGACCAGTCCCACCTCACCCACGGGCGGCACGCCAGTCAGCGGAATGGGCGAGAACGTGCCGAACATGCGCTCGCGCAGATTCATCGCGCCGAGGCAGTTGGGGCCGAGCAGTTGCACGCCGTGGGCCTGTGCCTGCGAGGCCAGCGCGTGCTGGAGGGCATCGCCGCCCTCCACTTCGGCAAACCCGGAAGTGAAGACGATGGCGGCACGCGTACCGGCGCCACCCAGTTGCGCCATCACCTCGGGCGCTCCGGAGGCCGGCACGGCGACGATGGCCAAGTCCACGGGCTCGCCGATGGAGGCAATATCCGGATAGGCCCGCAGGCCCTGCACGGAGTCGGCACCGGGATTCACGGGGAAGACACGGCCCGCGTAGCCGAGTTCGGCGAGCAGTCGCACGGGGACACCGCCAACTTTATCGGGAGAGGTCGAAGCACCGACGATCGCGATCGACCGTGGGCACAGCAACGGCTGCAAATCCTGCATGTTGTCTCCATCCTCGATGCCTGCGGTACATGCCGCCAGCATTCGTTCGTGCGGGAATTCCGGTCCCGCGCCCGGCGGCTAGCGTCCCACGCCAGCCATGATCTCGATCGACCGCACCATCTCGCGCAGCAGTGGCGCCACGCGCTTCTCCATCGAACCTCGACGGACGCGCAGCCCCGGCATGGCGCAGTTGAACAGCAGCGGCCGGTTCAGATAGACGATGCGCGAATACACGCCCACGCCGTGGATACCCTCGCCGGCATCGCCCTCGTTCAGCGCGAAGCCGCGTTTTGGGTAGTGCGCCACGTTGTGGCACACGGTGTCGTAGCAGGCCGCGTATTCATCCGGCCGCTCCACGCGGGCGGCTTCCATCAGCGTTTCGAATTCACGTTTCGATTGCGTGCAGAGGAACGCGCGCCCCATCGCCGTGGTCATCACGCTGCGCACCGCGCCCACGGCCGGCCGGGCCGAGGTGCCTTCGTGATGCGTGCAGGATTCCAGATACGTCACGTCGAGCCGGTGTGCCACGCCCATCGACACGGCGCCCTCCACCTCGTTGGCCAGCGCCTGCATCAGGGGCCGGGCCAGATGCCGTACCTGCAGCCCGGCCAGGTAGGGATAGCCCAGCGCCAGCACTTGCGCGCCGACAAAATACTTGTCGAGCTTGGGGTCCCAGTCGAGATAGCCCAACTCGAACAATGTGCGGCAGATACGCGATACCGTGGCGCGGGGCAGTTGCAGCCGCTGCGACAGTTCGCCGTTGCCGAGCGGTCGTGGGTCGTCGATAAAGCAGCGCAGCAGCGCGAAGCCCTTGGCCAGCAGTCCGCCAAACGAGGGGTCCTCGAGGCGGCGCTCGGCAATGAATTGTTCGACGGGCTTGTTCATCGGCATGTCGTCTCCTGTTTCCCAGTGTGGTCGGCCCGATCATTGTGTGTCAAAAAGCGGAACGAATTTCCATATATTGGAAATACAGATCGTAAACCCCGACTTGACGGCCCTTGCGGCCATCCGTAACGTTCAAAACCGAATCCGAATTCGAATACGGAAAATTCTTATGCCTGCCCTGTCACCCAACATGGAATCGAGCCACGCCGCCTTCCCGCGCGTCGATACCACCTCCGTCCTCCAGCCGCCGCGCCAACGCCGTGCGCGCGAAACCGAGCAGGCGCTGCTGGCCGCCGGCCGTGAGTTGCTGGCCGAGCGCGATTTCACTGCGGTCTCGGTGGCCCAGATCGCGTCGGCCTGCCAGGTGTCGGTGGGCGCCTTCTACGGCCGCTTCCGGGACAAGATGGCATTCTTCGAGGCGCTGCGTGCGTCGGTGATGGAGGAGTCGGACAGTTCTGTGGCCCGCTACATGGCCGAGCATCGCTGGCAGGACGTGCCGCCGCGCCAGGTCATCGAGAAGACGCTGCACTTCATGGTCAATGGCTGCCGCAACAATCGCGGCGTGATTCGTGCGTCCCTCAAACACGCCACGGCGCGTCCCGAGGAATGGCTGCCGCATCAGCGCAATGGCCAGGAAATCATCGAACGGCTGGTGACAGTCGTGGTGCCGCGCCTGCCCGGCCCCCCCGAGGAAGCGGAACTGCGGCTGCGCTTTGCCATGCAGATGGCATTCGGCACGCTGGTCAACGCCATCCTGAACAATCCCGGCCCGTTCCCGCTCGACGACGACCGGCTGCCGCAGGAAATGTCGCGGATGGTCGCCAGCTACCTGCAGCTCGACGACGCCTGAACGACCGAAGCCCCCTGTTTTCCCTCGCTTCACCCACCAACCGCCCGCATCAGCCGCAACCATAGCGGCACGTCCCCGCTCGGACCGGGCCTATAACGAGGAGACACACCATGAAGCTTTCGAGCCTGGCCTGCGCGGCGCTTGCCGCCTTGCTGCCCCTGGCGGCATCCGCACAGGGCGACTATCCCAACAAGCCGGTGCGCCTGGTAGTGCCCTACCCGGCCGGCGGCCTGACCGACTCGCTGGCCCGCCAGGTGGCGGACGGGTTGTCGAAGCGGCTGGGGCAGCCCGTGGTCGTCGAAAACAAGAGCGGTGCCGGCGGCATCATCGGCACCGATTTCGTCGCCAAGTCGGCGGCGGACGGCTACACGTTGCTGATGACCATCCCCGGCCCGCTGACGGCCAACATCGCGCTCTACAAGAAGCTGCCCTACGATCCGCGCACCGAACTGCGGCCGATTTCCGACATCGCCAACGCGCGCACGGTGCTGACCGTCAACAGCACGGTGCCGGTGAAAACCGTCAACGAGCTGATTGCCTACGCCAAGAAGGAGCCGGGCAAGCTGCGCATGGGATCGTGGGGGCCGGGCACCCAGCCGCATACGTTCCAGGCGTACATGGACAAGACCTACAGCATCGACATCCTGCACGTACCGTATCGTGGCGAAGGCCCGATGGTGTCGGACCTGCTGGCCGGACAGGTGAACATGACGGTGGGTTCGGTGACCACGCTGCGCCAGCACATGGCCGCAGGCAAGTTGCGGCCGATTGCCGTGGCAGGCACCACGCGCGCCAAGGCGCTGCCCGACGTGCCGACCTTCACCGAGGCCGGTTACAGCGATGCCGCATACAAGATCATCGGCCCCATCACGCTGGTGGCGCCGGCCAAGACGCCGGAAGCCATCATCGAACGGCTGGGGCGCGAAACCTCCGCGCTGGTGAAGACGCCGGAGATGCAGGCCAAGATCGACGAGATGGGCGCCGAGCCTATCGGCAACACGCCCGCCGAGGCCGAGCGCGCCTACAAGGCGTATCTGCCCGTGATCCTCAAGCTGACGGCCGATACCGGCGTCACGCTGGACTGAGGCTGGATGGATGTTGCTGCGGCCATGCGTTCATCCTCCGAATGCATGGCACCGATGGCCGGCATGAATTCCGGCGGGCCTCGCTAGGTCCGCCGGCGTCGCGCATCTAGAATCGCGACATCGCAATTTCCCGATTTCCCTCCCCATGGCCACGCTATTTCTGGTCCGTCACGGACAAGCCTCTTTCGGTGCCGCCAACTATGACTGCCTGTCCGACGTGGGACGGCAGCAGGCGCGATGGCTAGGCGAATACTTCAAGGATCGCGGGGTGCAGTTTCGGCGTGTGGTGGCCGGCACACTGGTGCGTCAGCAGGACACGGCATCCGAGATCCTGAGCGGCATGGGCGTGGACGGGCTGGCCGTGGAGTCTCATGCGGGACTCAATGAATACGATGGGGAATCGCTCTATCGCAGCTTTACCGATGGTGCCGACCATCGGGCTCATCAGAATAGCGATTACCAGGACTACTGGCGCACGTTCCGGGCGGCCTTCGCAGCGTGGACGCAGGGCGAACTGAACGGCATGCCGGAAACCTGGATCGATTTTGGCGCGCGCATGCAGACTGCCCTGTCGAATGCCGTGGAAGGGGCCGCGCGCGAGGATTCACTACTCGTGGTCAGTTCGGGCGGTGCAATTGGCCGCGCCGTGGCCGACCTGCTCGGCGCACCTACGCAAACCGCCATCGAACTGAACCTGCAATTCCGCAATACCGGCTTCTGCGAACTGATCGTCGGCCGGGGCACGCAGCGTCTGCTGAGCTTTAACAACGTGCCGCACCTCGAACGCGCCGAACGGCGCAGCGCGATTACCTTCGCCTAGCGGGCATTTCCGGCATTCCCGGCCTTACATGAGGCGGGCGATGGCCTCGGCACGGATTGCCTCTGACTTGACCTTCAGGCGCAGGGCGGCATCCGCGCCGCGCTCGTTGGCCACACGTTCGATAAAGGCCGTGCGCGCCGGATCGGCCAGTGTCGCTACGTGCGAAGCCTCGCAGAAAATCTTCCAGGCCATGGGCTGGCCGTTGTAATCATCACGACGGCGCAGCATGGCAGCGTCGATGGCGCGGGCGATCACGGCGTCGTGTGCAAAGGTGGAATGGGTGCGGGTGGCGAAGGTCTGGAACATGGTGGTCTCCCGGTCGGCAAGTCTTATGGCTGGCGATCTTGTTCACCGGATACAGTCTGCAAGCGACATGCCAATATCGGCACCGATCAGGCCAACCCATACCGCTGTTTGAAGCGATGCGGCGCCAGGCCGCGCCAGGCGGTCGTTTCAGACTGCCCCACCCCACTTCAGTCGGGCGGAAGAATGCCGCTCCGGCACTCGCCAAACACGCTGCCGGAAACAAAAAAGGCGTTACGGGTTACGTAACGCCTTGCTTGTGCCGCGTGACATGGTCCTCATGCGCGAGCGCCGTCCAGGTACGGGTCGAACGTGCGGCCGGGGGCAGCCGAGACACCGATCTGGTCACGTCCGGCGATGAAGCGCGCGCCGTCGTTATAGGGGTCGGCGTTGCGGGCACCGTCCAGATACGGATCAGCTGTGCGAGCCGGGGCAGCCGAGACGCCCACCTTGTCGAGGCCGGCAACCGTGCGGGCGCCGTCCGTGAACGTATCCACCTTGCCGGCACGGGCGCCGTCGGTGAAGGCGTCGTGTGTGCGGAATTCATAACCATACTTGTCTGCGGAAACCGTCGTGCGGAACTGGTAACCATACTGGTCGGCCGGGACGGTGCCGGCTTGGGCGGTGCCCAGCGCAGCCAGCGACAGGACGAGGGCAGAAGCGATATTCAGGGCGTTGGTCTTGGTCATGATGCTCTCCGGTAAAAAACGATCAAAAATTTGTAGGTTGGTTTGTATGGTCCGGCGCGGTTCGGCCTGGCTACTTTCTTCGCTGCCCGCTTTGTTGCGCGCCGTCCATGAACAGAACTATAGGCTTCCGCCCTCATCGTAAAATCGCCATGTTAAGGACGAGTCATTCAATTTTTTTGAATCGAGGTTGGGCGACGCATGCGCCCGGCAGGCGACTTGCCTGCGCGATGCCGCGCCGCAATGCGCTACAGTGACGCGCATGCTGGCTCACCGACGGTGATCGACCACCGCTTGCGCCCTTCCATGCATCGTTTGCGCCCCCGCTCCCTGTTCTGCCTGCTGTCTCTCTGGACGGCTGCCCTGCTGCTCGTGCTGGCGGGTGGCAATCCGGCTATGGCCGCCGGATCGCCCATCCTCGCCGCCGTTCAGAAGGCCGAAGCCCCGCCAGCCTCGGCGCCTGCCGCCAGTGCCCCGCTGGCCCAATCGCTCGACGAGGTCATCCACACGTTGCAGAACGACAAGGACCGCCAGGCACTTGTCACGCAACTACAGACGCTGCGACGCGGGTTGGATGCGTCAGCGGCCGGTGCCTCTTCGGCTGCCGCATCCGCCAGCGACGCATCACCGGGCCTGATTGGCGCGGTGGCCCAGGCGCTGCAGGACATCGACCGCGCGCCGCACAAGGACCGCGGTCCGTGGCAGTACTGGCGCTGGCGTATCGACTTCGCGGGCGAGGAGTGGCATGAGGCGCTGACCGTTGGACGCACACGCAGCAGCCTGGAATCGTGGCGCGAGTTCGGCGTCGTGCTGTTGGGCTGGGCGGCCACGGGCTGGGTCTTCTTCGAACTGTCGCGACGCCTGCACCGCAGCCGGGTGCGCGGCCCGCGTCCCACACCGCTGCCCACGGTGCCCTCGTGGATCGACGTGGGCATCTATTTCCTGCGGCGCATCGGACCATGGATCATCGCGTTCGGGCTGACGCTGCTGCTGGCCTACCAGGTCTTCGGACGCACGCCAGCCAGCATGGGCGCGGTGCTCGTGGCCTATGCCATCGTGGCGGGCGCCATCATGTCGGCGGTCTGCCAGGTCATCTTTGCGCTGTTCCAGTCGGGCCACCGGCGGGCCGCGGTGCGCGACCTGCTCGGGCATTCACCGCTGCTGTTGTTCGTGACCGGGGCACTGGCAGCGCTGGGCGAAGCCAACACCGACCCGCGTGTGATTGCTTCGTTGGGCGTCAATCTGTCGGCGCTGATCAGCACGCTGGCCAATATCCTGGCGGCCATCCTGATTGGCGTCTTCGCGGTACGTTTCCGCCGCGCCATTGGCCAGCTCATCGCCTGCCGCCCGTTTGCGTTCCGCCAGGAACATCCCGCGCTGATGGACTTGCTGCGCATGACGGGCGAGGCGTGGTACCTGCCGATGCTCGCCGTGGTGGTGGCGTCGGTCATCGGCACGATCATGGCCACGGGTCATGCCGATGAATTCCTGCGACGCGCGGTGTTGACCGTGGCGCTGTTCGTCAGCGCCACGTTGCTGACGCTTGTCGTAGGCCGCTCGCCCAAGGCCACCAAGCGCGCGCCCCGGCTACGCGACCGCCGGCGTTCGGCGTATATCCAGCGGTTCGGGCGTTTTGGCGTGGCCATCGTGCGCGTGGCCATCTGGGTGGCCTTCCTCGAACTCAATGCGCGCATCTGGAACACCTCGTTGATGCGACTGGCCGAGGCCACCGTCCTGGGCCGTCATATCACCCAATCGATCCTGAGCGTGATCGGCGTGGTGCTGCTGGCCTGGCTGGTCTGGCTACTGATCGACACCGCCATCACGCAGTCGCTCACTCCCGGTAACACCCGCGCGCCGCAGCCAAGCCTGCGCGCCCGGACGATCCTGCCGCTGGTGCGCAATGCCTCATTCGTGGCCCTGCTGGTGGTGGCGATGATTGCAGTGCTGGCCAACCTGGGCGTCAACGTCACGCCGCTGCTCGCGGGCGCGGGCGTGGTCGGGCTGGCCATCGGCTTCGGTGCGCAAAGCCTGGTGCAGGACCTGATCACCGGCCTGTTCATCGTGATCGAGGATTCCATTGCGATCGGGGATTCGATCGAACTGCCGGACCACTCGGGCGTGGTGGAGGGCATGACGATCCGCACGGTGCGGCTGCGCGACGGCAAGGGCGCGCTGCACACGCTGCCCTACAGCCAGATCAAGGCTGTCAAAAATCTGTCACGCGGCTACGCGTTCGCGGTCTTCAATATCTCGATTTCCTACCAGAGCGATTTCGACCGCGCGCTGGAAATCATTCGCGAGACCGGCGCCGAGGTGTCTTCGGACTATCGCTATAGCCGCAACCTGCTATCGGGACTCGACATCCTTGGCCTCGACCGGTTCGATCCGAACGGACAGGTGGTGCTGGCCCAGTTCAAGACCCGCCCCCTGATGCAGTCCGACATCTCGCGCGCCTTCAATATCCGGCTCAAACGCAACTTCGATGCGGAGGGCATCCGGATGGCAGCACCCTACGTGACCGTTCAGGTGGATGGCGGAAGTGCCGAAAATGCCATCGCTGCCGCGGCTGGCGCAGGCGCCGAAATCGTCACGTCCAAAGCGCCGTCTACGACATGATTTCGGCCGGGATGTGGAGGGCGGGTCTCGCCCGCTGCCGGCTGTCTCATTTACGCCAAGAAAAATCCGGACATTCTTGTCTATTAGTTTGAAATAGGTCCGTCGCCGCATTACTATCTCGCCAACTTCGACAGCGCCCGACGTAGACCGGTGCACTGTCCCCAATCAACCGGAAAGGCAGGCGCGGCGCAGGTTTTGAGCAAGCGCCCCCTCCCACGGCGGGATGTTCCCGCATCCGGTTTTTGCACGATGATCCGATACACGGCAAGACGCACCCATCGCTCGATGAGTGCCGGTTGCCCGCAGTGGAATCAACACAAAAGAAGGTCGCGCCAAGCTGCAGCGGCCTGAGGAAAGAAGGCGTTTGCCACCGGGGAAAAATGAAATGGGCGAACACTTGCCTGGCGACGACGTATTCCATCGCCTCGTCGACCGCATCTATGAATCGGCCATGGACGTGGCGGCCATGCCGGCCGCACTGGACCTGTTCTCCCGCTATACCTGCTCGGAAAGCCCGAGCTACCTGATATGGGACAAGCTCGCGGGACAGGCGCGCCTTGGGGTGACACCGCACGGTTGCTTCACCAATGCCAGCAGCATGCCCGAGAGCATGCGCGCCCTGCCCTCGCGCGCGAGCGTGGCACTGGCCACCGCCGGCGACATCGGCGATGTCGGACACGTTGACGCGCATATCGACTACAGCGGACTGTCTGGCGGCATCCGCCTGTTCGACACGCACGACGTGTGCGTCTGGATGAGCGCCACTCCGGGTTGCGATCGCTGCACCGAGCACGACTGCAATCGGCGTGTGGCCCATGTCATGCCTCACTGGGCACGCGCTGCGCGCATGCAGCACCGCAATTTCGAGTTGAGCGGCCTGGCCTCGCTGGGGCTGGCCAGCCTCGACACCCTCGACTTCGGCGTGATGATCCTGCAGGCCGACATGCGCGTGCGTTACGCCAACAGTTGGGCCGAAGCGCTTGTGCAGGCCGACACGCACCTGGCGCTGGATAACGGCGTGCTCTGCGCCCAGCCCGATTCACTGCAATCGGTGCTGGCCAGGATGCTCGACAACGCCGCGCACGGTGGCCGCCATGGCGGCGCCGCGGCGGGCTCGTGGATGCACATCACCTCGGGCGGACAGCCCGTGCCGATCATCGTGATGCCGCTGGTCTCGCGCCAGCCGGTGGAAGGCCCCTGGCAACTGCCGATGGCCATGATGCTGCTCGGCAACTCGGAATCGCGTTCGGTGCTGGACGCCGCGGTGCTGACGTCGCTGTTCGGCCTGTCGAAGAAGGAAAGCATCATCGCGATCCGACTGGCCGCCGGCGAGACACTGAACGAGATCGCGGAGCGCGAATTCCTGTCGCCCCACACGGTGCGGGTCCATATCCGCGACACGCTGCGCAAGACCGGCACGCACCGCCAGTCGGAGCTGGTGCGCCTGCTGCATCTGCTGCCGGGCGTGGACCTGGAACGCGCCGGGGCGTGTTCGGCGGCCCGTCCGCGCACGGGGCACGCGCGCAAGGATTAACCGGGCATTGATCAAGAGGAAAGGCTCCCACAGCGGGAGCCTTTCTTTTTTTGAAGCGGACCGGCGGGCTACGCTAGGCCGCCTTCCTCTGCTGCTGGTGCCTGCGCTCCGGCTTGCATTCGTATTTCATTTCACGGCGGCCGTCCTCGTAGGCCACTTCCAGTCGCACGGTGAATCCCCACAGCCGCGTCACGTGGCGGATCACTTCGTCGAAATTCGTCGCCAGCGGCCGACGCTCGTTCTGCAGGTGCCGCAGCGTCAGCGAGCGATCACCGCCCACATCCACGTTGGTCACCTGGATGTTGGGCTCCATGTTCGAGAGGTCGTACTGGTTGGCCAGCAACTGGCGGATCTGGCGATAGCCTTCATCGTCGTGGATCGCCGTCACACGCAGCTTGCCCTCGCGGTCATCGTCCAGCACCGAGAACAGCTTCAGCTCGCGGATCACGCGCGGTGACAGGAACTGCAGCAGGAAGCTTTCGTCCTTGAAGTTGCGCATGGCGAAGTCCAGCGTCTGGCGCCAGTCGCTGCCCGCGATCTCGGGCGCCCAGCGCCGATCCTCGTCGTCCGGGTTCTCGCACATGCGGCGCAAGTCCTGGAAGATCAGGAAGCCCAGCGTGTACGGATTCAGGCCGCTGTAATACGGGCTGTGGTACGGCGGCTGGTAGATCACGTTGGTATGTGCCTGCAGCAATTCAAGCATGAAGGCGTCGTTGACGAGTTTCTCCTCGTAGAGCTGGTGCAGGATCGTGTAGTGCCAGAACGTGGCCCAGCCTTCGTTCATGACCTTGGTCTGCCGCTGCGGATAGAAGTACTGCGCGATCTTGCGCACGATCCGTACGATCTCGCGTTGCCACGGCTGCAGCTTGGGCGCGTTCTTTTCGATGAAATACAGCAGGTTCTCCTGCGGCTCGGGCGGGAACGTAGCTTCGTACTCTGCTGCTTCCTCTTCCTCGCGCAGTGCATGCGGACGATGGCGCGGCAAGGTGCGCCAGAGATCGTTGACCTGCATCTGCAGGTAGTTCTCGCGCTCCTGCTGACGCGCCTGTTCTTCGACGATGGACAGTTTCTTGGGCCGCTTGTAGCGGTCCACGCCGTAGTTCTGCAGCGCGTGGCAGGAGTCGAGCAGCAGCTCCACCTCCTGCTCGCCGTAGCGTTGCTCGCACTCGGCCACGTAGTTCTTGGCGAACAACAGGTAGTCGATGATGGCGTCCGCGTTGGTCCAGGTGCGGAACAGGTAGTTGCCCTTGAAGAACGAGTTATGGCCGTAGCAGGCATGCGCAATGGTCAGCGCCTGCATCGGCATCGTGTTCTCCTCCATCAGGTACGCGATGCAGGGATTCGAGTTGATCACGATCTCGTAGGCCAGCCCCATGTAGCCGCGCTGGTAGCTGCGCTCCGAGGACAGGAAGTGCTTGCCGTAGGACCAGTGGTTGTATCCCACCGGCAGGCCGGCCGACGCGTAGGCGTCGAGCATCTGCTCGGCGGTGATGATCTCGATCTGGTTGGAATAGGTGTCCAGACCAAAATCGCCGGCGATGCGGGCAATTTCGCGGTCATAGCGCTGGATCAGCTCGAAGGTCCACTCCGAGCCCGTCGATAGATAGGCCATAGACATCCCCAGTGACGTGCCGGTACACGCCGGGTGCAGCGTACCGGCCTGCTGCCCTTGCTACCTGCCGGGCCACGCGGCCCGCTTCTGGAAGAGATCGTGCAACACGGGGTAGATCTCGTCGGCACCGATGATGCGCTGCATCGCAAAGTGCTCGAACTGGCTCTTCACCGTGAGGTATTCCTCCCAGAGATTCTGCGGCTCTTCCGAAGCCACTTCCACATACGCGTAGTACTGCACCAGTGGCAGGATCGATTCACGCAGCAGCCTGCCGCACAACTCCGAATCCCCCGCCCAGTTGTCGCCGTCCGATGCCTGGGCGCAGTAGATATTCCACTGGCTCGGCGGATAGCGGTCGTGAATCACTTCCACCATCAGCTTGAGCGCGCTCGACACCACCGTACCACCGGACTCCCGCGAATGGAAGAAGTCTTCCTCCTCCACCTCTTTCGCCACCGTGTGATGGCGGATGAACACCACGTCGATGCGCTCGTAATTCCGCTTAAGGAACAGGTAAAGCAGCATGAAGAACCGCTTGGCCAGGTCCTTCCGGCTTTCGTCCATCGAGCCGGAAACGTCCATCAGGCAGAACATCACCGCCTGCGCCTGGGGCCGCTTCTTCATGACGCGGTTGTTGTACCGCAGGTCGAGCTTCTCGATGAATGGAACACGGTCCACCTGCGCGCGCAGGTGGCGCATCTTCTCCATCAGCGCTTCTGCCTGCTCGGAATAGGGGCCTTCCCCTTCCTTCTCCAGCACCTCGTTGTACTCCGCCTCGAGGGCGTGCAGGCGTTTCAAATAGGGGCTCGACAACGCGATGCGTCGCCCAAGCGAGCTGCGCATGGTGCGCAGGATCGAGAGGTTCGATGGCGTGCCGTCGATGGAGAAGCCGGCGCGCACCTTGCGCACTTCGGCAATCTTGGCGAGGTGGCGCTTGGCAAGATCCGGCAGCGCCATGTCTTCGAAGAAGAAATTCAGGAAGTCTTCTCTCGATAGCGTGAAGACGAAATCATCCTCGCCCTCGCCGCTGTCACTGGCGCGCGACCCCGTGCCGCCGCTGCCCTGCTGCTGACGGTCAAAGCTGTCACCTCTGACAAACTTCTTGTTGCCGGGATGAATCCACTCCCGCTTGCCCCCCTGCCCGTGATGAAAAATCGGTTCCGAGATGTCCTTGACCGGAATGGACACCTGACCGCTTTGCTCGATGTCCATGATCTTCCGGCCGGACACCGCTTTCGCCACCGCCTGCCGGATCTGCTGCCGGTAGCGTTTGATGAAGCGCTGTTGATTGACGGCGCTCTTGTTGCCGCCGTTCTCGCGCCGATCGATGACCGTGCCCATAAGCCGTTCGCCCGCCTTGTTGGGGCGCTCCCATGAAAACAGCCATGAGAGCGCCGTGGATGAAGGACACCGCGTCCGTATGACTTACGACGACTTCCTGACGCGCAGATACCACTCCACCAAAAGCCGAACCTGCTTGGGCGTGTACCCCTTCTCGACCATGCGGTTGACAAAGTTTTCGTGCTTGTCCTGATCCTCGCGCGACGATTTGGCGTTGAACGAGATGACCGGGAGCAAGTCCTCCGTGGTGGAGAACATGCGCTTCTCGATCACCATCCGCAGCTTCTCGTAGCTGGTCCAGACCGGGTTCTTGCCACCATTGTTGGCCCGTGCCCGCAGCACGAAGTTGACGATCTCGTTGCGGAAGTCCTTCGGGTTCGAGATACCCGCCGGCTTCTCCACCTTCTCCAGTTCATCGTTCAGCGCGTTGCGGTCCAGGATTTCGCCAGTGTTCGGATCGCGATACTCCTGGTCCTGGATCCACAGGTCGGCAAACACCACGTAGCGGTCGAAGATGTTTTGCCCGTACTCGGAATACGACTCCAGGTAAGCCGTCTGGATTTCCTTGCCGATGAACTCCACATACGGCGTGGTCAGGTACTCCTTGATATACGACATCAGCTTGGCTTCCTGCTCCGGCGGGAACTGCTCGCGCTCGATCTGCTGTTCGAGCACATAGAGCAGGTGCACCGGATTGGCGGCCACCTCGGTATTGTCGAAGTTGAAGACCTTCGACAATACCTTGAACGCGAAGCGCGTGGACAAGCCATTCATGCCTTCGTCGATACCGGCGTAGTCGCGATACTCCTGATACGACTTCGCTTTCGGGTCCACGTCCTTGAGGCTTTCGCCGTCGTAGACGCGCATCTTCGAAAAGACATTCGAGTTCTCGGGTTCCTTGATCCGCGTGAGCACCGCGAACTGCGCCATCATCTTCAGCGTGTTCGGGGAGTTCGGCGCCGCCGACAGCGAACTGCTGCGCAGCAGCTTGTCGTAGATCTTGACCTCGTCAGATACGCGCAGGCAGTACGGCACCTTCACGATATAGATCCGGTCGAGGAATGCCTCGTTGTTCTTGTCGGACTTGAAGGTCTGCCATTCGGCCTCGTTCGAGTGCGCGAGGATCACGCCATCGAACGGAATTGCGCCGAAGCCTTCCGTGCCCTTGTAGTTGCCTTCCTGCGTGGCGGTCAGCAGCGGGTGCAGGACCTTGATCGGCGCCTTGAACATTTCCACGAACTCCAGCAGGCCGCGGTTGGCCAGGCAGAGTCCACCGGAGTACGAGTAGGCATCCGGATCGTCCTGCGGGAAATCTTCAAGCTTGCGGATATCCACCTTGCCTACCAGCGAGGAAATATCCTGGTTGTTCTCGTCGCCCGGCTCCGTCTTGGAGATGGCGATCTGCGCGAGCACCGAGGGGCGCAGCTTCACCACGCGGAACTTGGTGATGTCGCCGTTGAACTCGTGCAGCCGCTTGACGGCCCATGGTGAAGGAATGGTATTCAGGTAGCGCACCGGAATGCCGTAGTCCTCCTCCAGGATCTTGCCATCCTCCTCGGCGGAGAACAGGCCCAGCGGCGATTCGTGAATGGGCGATCCCTTCAGTGCGTAGATGGGAATCTCTTCCATCAGCACCTTGAGCTTCTCCGCCAGCGACGACTTGCCGCCGCCCGGAGGCCCGAGCAGATACAGGATCTGCTTGCGCTCTTCCAGGCCCTGCGCCGCGTGCTTGAAGAACGAGACGATCTGTTCGATCGTGTCCTCCATCCCGTAGAAGTCACGGAACGCGGGATAGACCCGGATGACCTTGTTGAAGAACAGTCGAGACAGGCGAGGATCGTGGTGGGTATCCACCAGTTCAGGCTGTCCGATTGCGGCGAGCATGCGTTCGGCGGCAGTCGCGTAGGCAGTAGGATCCTTCTTGCAGATCTCCAGATACTCCTGGATGCTGTATTCCTCTTCCTTGCGTGCTTCGAAGCGCGTGGCGTAGTGGCCAAAAATGTCCATACCTCACTCCCGTCAGAGTCCCACGTCCGAGGCGAAGGTAGTTCTACTCCCCTAAGACTTCGCGGCAATCTTGCGTTCCGCCACCCCGGCTTGGTGGAGTTGCCAAGTTGCGAAGTCTTTACTTCATCATAGTCAAATAACGGCGGATGTGAGTCTTGAGTTGACGCTTGTTGCGAGTGTTTCACTACGTTCGCAACGTCGTGACTGCGTACATCCCAATCGGGTTGCCTGCCATTTGCAACGCGCGCTTGTGACGTGCATCGCAGTGGAAAGAACACCCGCTATCTCGCACCACCGTGACGGGCCATTGACCATGCCTTGTGACACACATTACACCTTTCACGCGCTTCATGCACAGCGTGTTGTGTAACGATCGGGCAATTCCCGATACATCTGACAACCCTTGTCCGGCACGGTCCTACAGGCACTCCGTCTGCCATTCATCGTGCGCGAAGGATGCTGCGGCCGGTATCGTGCAAACGCATGAGCCGCAGCGGCATTCTCATATCGAATGACTGATTCTGTAGGGACATTTCGATAAGGAATGGATCAGCGTGATTCCATCGCCAATGCCATCATCGATGCGCAGTAGAACGGGCGTCCGAAACGGCATGCACCGCTTTTGCGATTCCTTGCGTTTTTTCCGCTGCGACGGCGCACCCTCCCGGTGCGCCGCGTGCGTGCAGGTGCGATCTCTGCGCAATGAGCAGAATGCGTGCCACGCGAAGATTGCTGCAATGCAGCGCGCGGCGTCCCACGCGCTGCCAGTCACCCGTTCAGATCGGGTCCCAGTTGATGACGTCGGGCGAACGGTCCAGCGCAAAGAAGCTGCTGCGCATGGCCGGCATGGCGATCTCCGCCACGGTCTCCGGCGTCCAGCCTTCGCTTGTATGCACGGAGCGCACGGGGCGCGGCTGGCTCATCAGCATGATCTCGTTGGCACGCACGGCAAAGATCTGGCCGTTGACTTCGCTGGCCGCATCGCTGGCCAGGAACACGGCAACCGGGGCAATCTTGCCGGCTTCCATCTTCTGCAGACGCTGCACACGGGCTTTTTCCTCGGGCGTTTCGGCCGGGATCGAACTCGTCATGCGGCTCCATGCGAACGGGGCGATGCAGTTGGAGCGCACATTGAAGCGCGCCATGTCGAGTGCAATGGATTTGGACAACGCCGCGATGCCGAGCTTGGCCGCCGAGTAATTGGCCTGCCCCAGGTTGCCGATCAGCCCCGACGTGGACGTCATATGCACGTAAGCGCCGCTTTCCTGATCCTTGAAATAGTTCGCTGCCGCGCGGCTGACAAAGAACGTGCCGTGCAAGTGAACGTCGATCACCGAGCGCCATTCTTCCTCGTTCATCTTGAAGAACATGCGGTCGCGCAGGTTGCCGGCGTTGTTGACCACCGCATCGATGCGCCCGAAGCTGTCCAGCGCGCACTGCACGATGGCGTTGGCGCCTGCCCACGTGGACACGCTGTCCGTGCTGGCCACCGCCTCACCACCCGCGGCGCGGATCTCGTCGACCACGCGCTGGGCCGGACCCGCATCGCCGCCCTCGCCGGTCATCGAGACACCCAGGTCATTGGCCACCACGCGCGCGCCGGCGGCTGCCATGCCCAGCGCAATGCCACGGCCGATGCCGCCGCCAGCGCCCGTCACGACCACTACCTTGCCTTCCATCATTCCACTCATCGCTGCCTCCTTGGCTGCCAGTTTTTCCGGGTGCGGGAGCGTACCCGTGTTATTGCCTAACGGGATACGATAAATTGGCGGCGACGTTTCCGGAATTCACAAATGACAAAAGCGGGCTTCGTGCCCGCTGAACCCATGCACTACGACCTGACCGATTTGCGCCTCTTCCTCAATGTGGGGGAGACCGAGAACCTGACCCGCGCTGCAGAACGCAGCTTCCTGTCGCTGCCCGCTGCCAGTTCGCGCATCAAGCAACTGGAAGAGGCGTTCCAGACCCAGCTGCTGATCCGCCAGGTCAAGGGTGTGCGGCTGACACCGGCTGGAGACGAACTGCTGCGCCATGCACGCGAGGTGTTCCGCCAGCTGGAATGCCTGCACTCCGACCTGCGCCCCTACGCCAAGGGTGTGAAGGGCCGCGTGCGGCTGCTGGCCAATACCACGGCAACGAACTCCTTCCTGGCCAACGCGCTGTCGCGTTTTCTCTCCGAGAACCCGGATGTCGATGTCGAACTGGAAGAGCACCTGTCCGCCGATATCGTCTCGGCCATCGGCGCCGGTGCGGCAGACCTGGGGATCGTGGCCGGAGAAGTGGCCACGGCAGACCTCGACACCATGCAGCTTTGCAGCGACGAGTTGATCGTCATCGCCCCGGTCAACCACCCGTTGCCCGCGTTCAAGGCGCTGCACTTTGCCGATCTGCTCGATACCTGCCGCTTTGTCGGGCTGAACCAGTCATCGGCGATCCAGTCGTTCCTGGACCGCATTGCCAGTGGTATGGGCAAGCGCATCAGCCTGCGCATCCAGGTAGGCAGCTTCGATGCGGTGTGCCGCATGGTGGAAGCTGGCGCAGGCATCGCCATCGTGCCGAATAGCTGCGCGCGCCGTTACGCAAGCCGCAAGGTGCTGCGCTTCATCAAGCTGGAAGACGACTGGGCGCGGCGCGAAATACGGCTTGTGCGCCGCCCCGGTCGAGAACTGCCACAATTTGCGGAGGCACTGATCAAGTACCTCGCCGCTGCTGCAACCGAACCTGTGTAACCTCGGACTTAGTCCGCCTTGACGCCGGCCTCCTTGATGATCGGCGACCACTTGTCGATCTCCGAAGCCAGCCACGTGCGCAACCCTTCCGGCGTCTGCTTGTCTTCCGGCACGATGACCGCACCGAGGTCCTTCATCCGCGCGGTCACGTTGGGGTCCTTTAGCGCGGCACGCAGTGCGCCGTTCAGCTTCTCGATCACGGCGGGCGGCGTGCCCTTGGGCGCGTAAATGCCGTGCCACACTTTCACCTCGAAGCCTTTCAGGCCGCCTTCGCGCAGCGTGGGCGTGTTGGGCAGCGCCGGAATCCGTTCCGCCGTGGTCACGCCATAGAGCTTCACCTTCTCGCTCTTGATATGCGGCAGCGTCTGCGTGGTCTGGTCGCACAGCACGTCCACCTGTCCGCCGAGCAGCGCGGTCATCGCAGGCGCGGTGCCTTGATACGGAATCGTCTGCAGTTCCACGCCGATGGCTTTCTGGAACAACATGCCGCACAGTTGCGACACCGCACCAAGGCCCGCATTCGCCAGGTTCACCTTGTTCTGGTTCTTCTGGATGTAGCTGACGAGCTCCGGCAGCGTGTTGGCTGGCAGATCGTGGCGACCCAGCAGGGTCATCGGCACATCGGCCACCTGCCCCACGAACGTGAAGTCGGTCAGCGGCTTGTAGGACAGCTTCGAGTACAGCGCCGGTGCCGTGGCCATGCCGTTGTGGTGAATCAGGATGGTGTACCCATCCGGTGCGGCCTTGGCGACGAACGCCGCCGAGATGGTGCCGCCTGCGCCCAGCCGGTTCTCCACCACCACGCTCTGCCCGAGCGATTTCGACATCGCCGCCGCCACCGAACGCGCGACGACATCGGTGGGACCGCCTGCGGCAAAGGGCACCACCATCGCGATCGGGCGCGACGGGTATGGGTCCGCAGCCAGCGCGTGGGCGGACGCGAATGCAGTCACGGCGAACAGGGCAAGCAAGCGCGCCTGCTGCGGCAATGGGTTCATCGGTAGTCTCCTGTCGAATCTGTTTATGTTGTGTGGTCTCGATGCGGGCATCGGTCGATGTGCAGCCTGCGGCCATTCGTCCCGCCCCACAATTCGGATTTGCAGAAGGCTGGACACGGCGGCAGAAAAGCCACGGGATAACCCTAGCCCGCAGAGGTGCCGCTACTCGCCAACCTAAGCCCCGACAAAAGCCGTGCTTCGGCAAATGCGAATGTTTCGGCGCGATGGCCTCGGGAATAATGGCCCTCATCGATCAGCCCCGACACGGACATTGCCATGCATGCTGCACAGGACCAAGACCAGATTTACCCGGAAATCCGCGAAGCCGTTCGCGATCTCTGCCAGGGATTCGACTCCGCCTACTGGCAGCGCATCGAGGAAAAGAGCGACTTCCCCGAAGAATTCGTGCAGGCGCTGACGCACGCCGGCTGGCTCTCCGCGCTGATTCCCGAGGAATTCGGAGGTTCCGGGCTGCCGCTGACCGCGGCCTCGGTGATCATGGAAGAGATCAACCGTAACGGCGGCAACTCCGGCGCCTGCCACGGCCAGATGTACGTCATGGGCTGCCTGCTGCGCCATGGCTCCGACGTGCAGAAACAACGCTGGCTGCCCGGCATCGCTTCCGGCGAACTGCGCATGCAGTCGATGGCCGTGACCGAGCCGACCACCGGCACCGACACCACCAAGCTCAAGACCACCGCCGTGCGCAAAGGCGACAAGTACGTGATCAACGGCCAGAAGGTGTGGATCTCGCGCGTGCAGCACTCGGACCTGATGTTGTTGCTGGCGCGCACCACGCCGCTTGACCAGGTGAAGAAGAAATCGGAAGGGCTATCGGTGTTCGTGGTGGATCTGCGCGAAGCCATCGGCAACGGCCTCACGGTCCAGCCGATCCGCAACATGGTCAATCACGAGACCAACGAACTGTTCTTCGACAACCTCGAAATTCCCGCCGCGAACTTGATCGGCGAGGAAGGCAAGGGGCTCAAGTACATCCTCGACGGCCTGAACGCCGAGCGCATCCTGATTGCCGCCGAATGCATTGGCGATGGCTACTGGTTCGTGGAACGTGCCAGCGGCTATGCACGCGAACGTATCGTGTTCGATCGTCCCATTGGCCAGAACCAGGGCGTGCAGTTCCCGATCGCACGTTCGTTCGTCAACGTGGAAGCCGCCAGCCTGATGCGCTACAAGGCTGCGCAACTGTTCGACGCCGGCAAAGCCTGCGGCAAGGAAGCCAATATGGCCAAGCTGCTGGCCGCCGATGCCTCGTGGGAAGCCGCGAACGTCTGCCTGCAGACGCATGGCGGCTTCGGCTTCGCCTCCGAATACGACATCGAGCGCAAGTTCCGGGAGACGCGCCTGTATCAAGTGGCACCGATCTCCACCAACCTGATCCTGTCTTATGTGGCCGAGCACGTGCTCGAACTGCCGCGTTCGTTCTGACCCGAGACATTCGCACCTACGCACACTCGCTCATGCCCAACGACAACACGTATCCCACCCGGCAACTCTGCGCGTTCCTCGCGGACCTGAAACTCGCCGATGTGCCCGCGCCGGTAGTGGAACGCACCAAGGACCTGTTCCTCGACTGGATGGCATCGGCCATCGCTGGCAAGGACGCACCCGCCGTGCGCCGCATTCAGGAATTCGCCGCAGCCATGGGCCCCGGCACCGGTGACGCCGAAGTGCTGGTGGACCGCCGCCGCACCTCGCCCTACTTCGCCGCGTTGATCAACGGGGCATCGTCGCACGTGGTGGAACAGGACGACGTGCACAACGGCTCGGTGCTGCATCCCGCCGCCGTGGTATTCCCGGCGGTGATGGCCGCCGCGCAAGCCGAAGGCAAGACTGGTGCGGACGTTCTGCTCGCATCCATCGCCGGCTATGAGGCGGGCATCCGCATCGGCGAGTTCATGGGACGCTCGCACTATCGCATCTTCCACACCACCGGCACGGTCGGCACGCTGGCCGCCGCCGCCGCCGTGGCCAAACTGTTCGGACTCGACGCCGAAGGCATCAACCAGGCGCTCGGCTCGGCCGGCACGCAGGCTTCCGGCCTGTGGGAATTCCTGCGCGATGCCGCCGACTCCAAGCAACTGCACACGGCCAAGGCCGCTGCCGATGGCCTGCAGTCGGCCTGGCTCGCACGTGCTGGTTTCACAGGCGCGAAGCAGATTCTCGAAGGTCCGCAGGGCATGGCCGCTGGCATGTCGAGCGATGCCAACCCTGCTGCACTGACCGATGGACTCGGTACGCGCTGGGCCACCGCAGAAACCTCGTTCAAGTTCTTCGCATCGTGCCGCCACACGCACCCCGCTGCCGATGCGCTCAAGGCACTGATGCTGCGCGAGAACCTGCGCGCCGAACAGATCGAAGCGGTGACCACGCACGTTCACCAGGGCGCCATCGACGTGCTGGGCCCCGTGGTCAATCCATCGACCATCCATCAGGCCAAGTTCTCGATGGGTACGGTGCTTGGCCTCGTGGCCGTCCATGCGCATGCCGGGCTCGGAGAATTCGAGGACCATGCGCTGCACGATGCACGCATCGCCGCCTTCCGCGAGAAAGTGACGATGGAACTCGACGACGAAATCAACGCTGCATATCCGCGCCAGTGGATTGGGCGCGTCACGGTGCGCACCACCGATGGCCGCACGCTGGGCGCACGTGTCGATGTGCCGAAGGGAGACCCCGACAACACGCTGTCGCGCCCGGAACTCGAAGCCAAGGCCATCCAGCTTGGCGCATTCCGCCACGGCGCCACCGAGGCCGAGATGCGCACGATCATCGCGCGCGTCTGGGATCTGGACCGCGCGCCGAACGTCAACAACTGGCTGCCTGCCGCACGCTGAGGACTTGCCCGTGACCACGCTCGAACACTTGCGCGAATGGATCGGCCGTTCGGAATCGCGCACCGAAACACTGGCGCTGGAGCCCGTGCTGGCGCTGGCCGCCACGTTCGATCTCGATGGCGATGCCATCGCCAGCCAGCCGCTGCCGCCGCTCTGGCACTGGCTCTATTTCCTGCCGCGCGCCCCGCAGCACACGCTGGGCAGCGACGGACATCCCACGCTGGGCGGTTTCATGCCGCCCGTGCCGCTGCCGCGCCGCATGTGGGCCGGTGGCGAACTGTCGTTCCATCGCGGCCTGCGCGTGGGCGACACGGTGACCAAGACCTCGACGATCACCGATGTCCAGCACAAGTCCGGGCGCACGGGCGAGTTGTGGTTCGTCACCGTGGATCATGTACTGAGCGTGGATGGCGACGTGGCATTGAAGGAGCGCCATGACATCGTCTATCGTGCGATGCCCGAGGTCGGCCAGCCGCAACCGCCGCGTCCGCGTCTGGCGCAGGATGCGCAATTTGGCCGCGCACTGCAGGCCGATCCGGTGATGCTGTTCCGCTTCTCGGCGCTGACATTCAACGCCCATCGCATCCACTATGACCTCGACTATGTGCGCGACGTGGAAGGCTATCCGGGCCTGATCGTGCATGGCCCGTTGCAGGCCATGCTGACGCTTGAACTGCTGCGTGCGGAGCGTCCCGAGGCACAGGTGAAGCGTTTCGGCTTCCGTGGCCTGGCGCCACTGTTCCATCAGGACACCGTGACAGTCGGCGGCCGGGATGATCCCGAAACCGCCGGTCGTGTGCAGCTATGGACTGGCGACGATGCCGGCGGGCAGGCCATGACCGCCTGGGCCGAAGTCGAACGCTAGGCGCGAACCATCTTTTCAGTAGGGCAGCTTGTTGACGGCATTGATGAACAACACGCCACCGTTGCCGCCCTCCTTGCTGCTGAACTTGATCTGCTGCTGGCCAGCGGGGCCGCGAATGCAGAACGCGATGTGTTCCGCGCCCTGCGAAAGCGCCTCGTTGACCAGCTTGCTCACGTCGAACGCACGGTATGCCTGTGTATTGTTCAGGTTGCTGGTGACACTGGTGCCGCTGCAGGTTGGCGCGTTGGCGCCATTGATCGTGGTCTCGCTCCAGTCCGTTGCCACGCGATAGACGGTGAACGTCTGCGTGGTGGTATCGGTCATGTTTCCTCCAAACATCATCAGCATGTAGGCCGGTTTGAAATCAGGCGGCAGCGTTTGCGCGCCTTTCGGAATACCGACCTTGAGATAGCTGCGCGATTCCGGCGTGCTTCCCGACGTCTGCTGCGCGTACAGGGCCGCATTGGTCCCATAGTTGGTCGTATCGGCGGCGCGCACGGTGGCATCCTCGGCAATCTTGAGATACGAGTACGCCATCAGATGGTTGCAACTGATGCCCTTGTTCAGGCAGAACTCCGCCATGAAACTCGCCGCATCCGGACGCCATCCCATGAAGAAATCTCCGTGCGCGGTGTAGAGCGATCCCCACAACTGCTTCACGACATTGCCCGCCGAATCGAGTTGAGGATCAAGCGACAACTGCACATTGGTCAGGTCCGTGATCTGCCCGAGGTTGTAGGCGATGTTCATGTTCGCATCGGGCAGACGCACCGGATATCCAGCCGGACAATTCCCCGCACTGTCGGGTGCCACCGCATTGTCGTAGGTGCCCATCGTGGGTGACAGGGTCTTGCCATCCCAGCATGTCGGGAAGTGCATGCCGATATTGAGTTGCGTACCGTTGGTGGGGTCGGGCTTGCAGTTGGTGGGAATCGAGTTCGTGTAGTTGCCCCCGGTGCAGAGGAACGAGATGCGCGAATTCGGCGTGGTGCCATGATGGTCGCCCACCATCAGCTTGATGCCTTGCGGATACGGTTGCACCGGGAAATGATTCGGCGATGGCACAGCCTGATTGGTGTAGTAGGTCTTCTGGTAGACCGGCGGAACCACCGTGCCATCGGGCAAGCGCAGCGAAGGCGCCCAGTAGGCCGTGCCATCGGCCGCGTTCTCGCACGTGGTGCCCGGCACTTTTTGCAGGACCTCCGCCGTGGTGTAGGCGTTCGTCGTCGTGTTGCCGAAGAAGTCATGCTGCATGGCGACGCCGGGACGGGCCGGCATGACGATAGGGTCGTCCGGCAGCCGGTGCGAGTACAGGCATACGATGGCGTAGCTGCCTGCGGCCTGGGTAACTCCTGGTGGCTTCGGCTTCGTCTGGGTACAACCCGGCAGGCTCAGCGAAGCGCCCAGGATACAGATCCACATCTTGATCATGATGGTCCCTCTCTTGGCGTGACTATCACGCGGGACCATGCTGTGGCGGGGCCGGGCGCGGCACAATGGAACATCGTGTTCCATCGCGCCGCCCGCCGTGGATCACGGCATCAGATCACCAGTTCGATCAGGAACGGACCCTTGCGCTGGTTGGCGGAAGCGAACAGGTCGTTGAATGCATCCATGGTATCGGCGCGCGCCGCTTCCACGCCCATGCCGTTGGCCATCTTGACCCAGTCCAGGTCCGGATTGCCGATGTCGAGCATATCGAGCGCGGTCTTGCCGGGATTGGCACCCACGCCAGCCAGTTCGCCCAAGAGGATCGCGTACTTGCGGTTAGCCAGCAGCACGATGGTCACGTCGAGCTTCTCGCGCGCCATGGTCCACAGCGACTGCAGCGTGTACATGCCCGAACCATCGGCCTGCAACGCCACCACGCGACGATCCGGTGCCGCGATGGCTGCGCCCGTCGCCAGCGGCAGGCCCGCGCCAATCGCCCCGCCCGTCAGTTGCAGCCAGTCATGCGGTGCGGCGTGTACGGTGCCCGGATAGAACGCGCGGCCGAAGCTCACGCTCTCTTCCACGACTACGGCTTGTTCGGGCAGCAGCGCGGTCAGCGATTGCGCGACGGCTTCCGAGGTGATGGCGCCACGTGCCGCTTCCACGCGAGCCGCAGGCGCGGCCGATGGCAGCGTTGCGCTGCGTGCGCCCAGTTCATCGGCCAGCCGCGCCACGGCCTCGCCGAGATCCTCCTCGGGACGCGCCAGCACATGGATGTTTGCATCTTCCGGGAACGGACGCGGCGACTTGCCCGGATAGGCGAAGAACGTCACCGGCGTGGTGGCGCCCACCAGGATCACGTTGCGGATACCAGCGAGTTTCTGGCGCGCCGCATCGCCCGAGTACGGAATGCGATCGATCGCCAGACGACCCTGCCCGCGCGTGACGCGCGAGTTCGACATCGGCGTGATGAGACGTGCATCGGTGGCAGCGGCAATGCGATGCGCATCGGCCAGCACGCCTTCGCGCAATGCACTGCCAGCCAGCACGATCAGCGCGGGCTGACCGCTACGCAAAATGCGCGCGGCGTTCTGCACGGCATCGGGCGATACCTTCGGCACCGGCAGCGCGGGCAGCGGCGCGGCCACCTTTCCACCTTCATCCCAGCACACGTCCGATGGCAGGATCAAACTGGCCACGCCACCCGGCGCGCCCATCGCGGCCTGCACGGCCACGGCGGCATCGGCGCCCACCGACGCGGCGTGCGTGGCAGTGCGCGTCCAGACCGAGACCGGACGGGCCCAGCCTTCGGTATCGGCAGTGAGCGGCGCATCGAACGGACGGTGATACGTAGCCTGATCGCCAATGATGTTGACGATGGGCGTCTGCGCACGGCGCGCGTTATGCAGGTTGGCCAGGCCGTTGGCCAGGCCGGGTCCGCAGTGCAGCAGCGTGGCTGCGGGCTTCTCGGCCATGCGCGCATAACCATCGGCCGCACCGGTCACCACACCTTCGAACAGGCCGAGCACGCAGCGCATGCCGGGAATGCGGTCGAGTGCCGCCACGAAGTGCATTTCGCTGGTGCCGGGGTTGGCGAAGCAGGTATCCACGCCGCTGGCGAGCAGCGTCTTGACCAGGCTTTCCGCGCCATTCATCGATTCTTGTGTCTCCATCTCGGGTTCCGTTCAGGTTGCGGTTGTCAGGAATGGGGGGCGAGCAAGTCGAAATCCAGACAGACATACTCGGTAGGAAATTCGATGCGTGCGTAGTAGACGATCACATCGTCCACGCACGCAAAGCGGCGCAACTCGGCCACGGGCGCACCCACGGCCAGTTCCAGCGCGGCGGCCGACGCTGCACCGGCCGGCACGATCGACATGCGCTGCCGGGCCGCGTTGACCTGGAGTTCGGGAAAGCGATCGAGCACCGGCACCGAGGCACCCTGCCGGAACGCTTCCGGCTCGCGCGCAAAGACGTCCGCCGCGATGTAGACCTCGCCCACGGCAAACGGGCGGCCATCGAGCCGATGTGCGCGCTTCAGGAAGTGATAGGCATCGGCGCGCCGGCCATCGCAGGGCATGCCGAGATCGTCGGGCAGCGCCACATCGGCAGTGGATTCGACCATGGCCTCGGTAGAGAGCTGGTCGCCCACGGCCACGGCCTGGTCCCAACTGACGGGCAGTGCCATCTGGCGGCGCGCGCGCCCGGCAGTCTTCACGAACGTGCCCCGGCCACGCGAGCGCGCCACGAGCCCTTCGGCATCGAGCTGCGAAATCGCGTGGTGCATGGTCATGCGCGCCACGCCGTACTGGCGGCACAGCGCTTCGAGCGACGGAATCTGCTCGCCGGGGCGCCAGGCCCCGCTTTCGATCTGGCGTCGGAAGATGGTCGCGAGCTGCAAGTAGACAGGCTCGCGGCTGCGTGAGAGAAGGTCGGCGGTGTCCGGCATCGGGAAAGGAAAAGCCGTGCGTGTGACATCACGCACGGCAGGTCGATACCGGACTGTATTAAAAGTCTAGGTGACTAGACTACTAGGGTTTACGCAATGTTCTGGCTTCAGGCCATGGCCAGTGCCGATGGGAAGGCGGGACTCTCCGACGCCGGCACTGCAGGCGCAGCCGTCGGCTCGCAACACAAACCCGCCGCCACGGCGCCGCGCACTGATTCCGCAACGGCCTGCTTGCGACGCCAGGCCGAGCGCTTCTTCGAGGCAATCTCCGCGATATCGCGCACGGGCTGGCTGACGGGCAGTTCAAGATTGCCGTCATGGGTCGGTACGCTGTGGTATTCGCTCCAGAATGCTTCATAGTCGCACTGGATCTCGCGTGGCGTGTTGCGCTGGCGGCCAACATGGTTGGCCCGCGAGACCGCCACGATGCGCCGCGCGCCGATATGGCCGGCCAGCGCCAGCAGGCCCTCCATCACCACATCCTTGGGACGCAAACCCTCGCAAGCCTTGGTGGAAGCACGAATCCACTCACGGCTGGCTTCGCTCTTCGGTCCCTGCAGTCCGCCGACGAAGACGTCGGGGCCCATCGCCCCGAAGCGCAGGAAGAAGCTCAGTTGCGTGAGGCTGGCGCCGGTCTCGTTGTCGATCCAGTAGAAGGCCAGCTCGCCTTCCTTCGGATTCGGGCCGGCATCGGCAAGCCGCAGCGTGTAGCGGCCATCCGCAAACGGCCACTCCACACCGCCCCGCAGACAAATGCGCTCGCAAGTCTCCACGGGCAATGCGGCATGCATGACAGCGTAGTGCTCCTGCACCAGCCGCGCGCGCTCCCCGAAACCCAACCCCAGCGCGCCCAGTGGACGGTAGGGTTTTTCGAGCAGCAACGGGCGAGCCGCCACCACGCGCTGCAGCAGCGCGCACGAAGCCACGGCACGCAGCCACGGCTGCGCGGCACTCGAGCGCATGGCCGACATCGCCAGCCACTTCAGCCGGCGCGACATCCACTTCCGGCTGCCTGCCGGATAACACGCGGCCGATACGGCCAACATGGTGCCGAGATACCGCAAATACCGGCCCGGCGACGCAAACAGGTGATTCTCCGCCTGGGCCTTGAACAGCCCCTGCACACGCGAAACAGGTCCTTCCACGACAACGCTCCCCTTCTGGCGCGCCGGTCCGTACGTTGCGGTGCCGTGCGCGCAGCTTCAACCCTGATGTCCTTTGACGCCGCTGCGGACATGCGCAGGGCGGGCGGCCAGCCTGTCGGTTTTTGAGTTCGTGGGGTGCAGGTCCGGCTCGTAATATTCCGTAACGTACTGAAATATTCCTGCGTTGACGTAGAAATCAGGTTTCCACAAAAAGACTTGGGCAAGATGTCCGGCGTGAATGCGGGCAGACAAAGAAAGCGGCAAAGCCGAAGCCTTGCCGCTTTTTTTGCGCGGGGTTCACACGCCAGTCACGCTGGCGTGATCGGGTTTACCACCGGTGCAGGTTACCAGCGCGTATCGCGCTCCCACGCCTTCATTTCATCCTCGACCTGCTCCTTGGTGTATCCGTAACGCTCCTGGATACGCCCAGCCAGTTGGTCACGCTTGCCGTTGATGACGGTGATGTCGTCGTCGGTCAGCTTGCCCCACTTTTCCTTGACCTTGCCCTTGGCCTGGTCCCACTTGCCCTCGATCTGATCCCAGTTCATATGCGGCTCCTTGTTTGAGTAGCGCGGCCGCTCCGGGCGGCCGCAGGTTGCTCGGGAGTCGACGTATGTCGACCGATGAAGCGGATTACTTGGCGTACTTGGCCTTCACGTTGGCCTGGCACTTGTCCTTGGCATCGCCGGACATGGCATCGCACTTTTCCTTGTCGGCCTTGTAGGCGGCATCAACGGTGTCCTTGCGGGCATCGGCGCGCGTTTCCGCCACGTCAGTGCTCGTACCCGTCGCGGCGGCCTTCTCGACCTTGGCCGCGCCCAGGGCGCGTTCGTGCGAAGCCTTGGCTTCCTTCACGCAAACGTCCTTGTCGTTGCCCTTCTTGTCGTCGCACATTTCCTTGGACACGTCGTAGTCACGATCGGCCTTGGTCTTCATCGCCTTGGCGTGGGCCTTGTCCGTGCCGTCTCGCTTGGCCTCGGCATTGGCCTTGGCTACGTCGCGGTCGCGCTTGGCTTCGGCCTTGCAGATGTCCTTGGCATTGCCGGACTGGGCATCGCAGCGCGAACCCGCAGCCTTGTAGTCGGCGTCGGCCTGCTTGACCGCTGCGTCGTAATCAGCCTTTGACCCGGCCTGGGCGTAGGCAAAGCCGGCCGGTGCGGCCACCATCATCGAACACACCGCGGCGGTCAGCCACTTCTTGGCAAACGTCTTTGCAATCATGTCGTGCTCCTTTTTCAGAGTGGATGTTCTGGGCCACGCATCGCTTTCCTGGAGGGGTCATGCTGCGTGGCCGTGCTGTAACTGCAATGTATGTTTTGCCGCCCGCCCGAAGCAGAAGACCGCTGCTGAAACATCCGTAAGACAATTCCCACAACAGCATTTGGACGCACATGGCCTCTCGCAACCCTGCCCGGAAACGACGATGCGGCGCCCCCTCCGCTTGACGAAAGCCTCTCGCCATGGATATTCTTTTTATGAACTTATCGTTCATTTTTGAACATACATAAATCGAGTCGGAAAGAGGAGCGCCCCATGTTTTCAGGAAAGATTGGTATCAACGGTGCCGGCATCGGCGGGTTGGCTGCGGCCATCGCCATGCGCCGCCTCGGCATGGATGTAGTGGTGTTCGAGCAGGCGGCGCGCTTTGCGCGGGTTGGCGCCGACATCAACCTGACACCCAACGCCGTGCGCGCCCTCGATGGGCTTGGCATTGGCGAGGCGCTCCGCGACACCGCTGCAAGGCCCACGCATCGCATCAGCCGCACCTGGGATTCCGGCGAGGAAACCTCGCGCCTGCCGATGTCCGACGAGGCCGAGCGCCGCTACGGCGCACCGCAACTGACCATGCACCGGGGTGACCTGATGTCTGCGCTGGAAGCTGCCGTGCCAGCGGCCAACGTGAAGCTCGGCCACAAGGCCACCGCGATCACGGCACGAGATCAAGGCGCCACGCTCACGTTTGCCGATGGCAGCCAGCAGGACGTTGACGTGCTGATCGGGGCCGATGGCATCCACTCGGTGGTGCGCCGCGCGCTGCTCGGCGACGAGCATCCCATCTTCACTGGCGTAGTGGCCTACCGCGCCGTGGTGCCCGCCGAGAAGCTGGCCGGCGTGCCGAACATCGGCGCGTTCACGAAGTGGTGGGGGCCGGAATCCACCAGCCAGATCGTGACCTTTCCGCTGAACCGAGGCCGTGAGATCTTCGTCTTCGCCACCGTGGCACAAGATAGCTGGCGCAACGAGTCGTGGACCACGCCGGGCCGCGTCGAAGACCTGCGCGCCGCCTATGCCGGATTTCATCCCGATGCACGCGCCTTGCTCGATGCCTGCGACGACGTGCTGATCTCCGCGCTGTACGTGCGCGATCCGCTGCCGTCGTGGTCGTCCGGCCATATCGCGCTGATGGGCGACGCCTGCCACCCGATGATGCCGTTCATGGCACAGGGCGCGGGCATGGCCATCGAGGATGGCGTGGTGCTGGCGCGCTGCCTGGCCGAAGCCACCACGGACACCGTACCTGCCGCACTGGCCCGCTATCAGGCCGCGCGCCACGAACGCACCAGCCGCATCCAGATTGGCTCGCGCGGCAACGAGTGGCTCAAGGCCGGCGGCAATGCCGACTGGGTGTACGATTACAACGCCTGGACCGCGCCGCTTCAGTAAGCGTCCAGGTCCCTCCTGAGTGAACTCCCCTGACTGCCCGTTTGCGAATGCCGAAGCCCAAGCCGCTGCCCGAACCTGACGTTGCCGATCCGGACGCCGACGATGGCGCAAACCCGCAGTTGGTATCCCCCGTCATCCGGGGCATGCGCCTGCTGCGCTTTATCGCCGAGGGCGGCTCCACGGCCAACCTCAGCGAAGTGGGCCGGCGCATCGACGTGAACCGCGTCACGGTGATGCGGCTGCTCGCCACGCTCGAACACGAGGGCATGGTCGAGCGGCTGCCGCAGGGCGGGCATACCGTGGGTTTTTCTTTCCTGAAGCTCGCGTCACGCGCGCTGGCGGCCAACGACCTCACGTCGTTTGCACGGCGCATCCTCGCGCGACTAAGCGAATCGCTGCAGCTATCGGCCTACCTCGCCGTACCCGATGGCGGCCACGTTCTTTATCTACTGCGCGAGATGCCCAACACCGGGCTCGTCAGCAATATCCAGGTAGGCAGCCGCGTGCCAGCCCATCTGACCACGCCGGGGCGCATGCTGATCGCCCATCTGTCGCCGGAAGAACTGCGCGAGCGCCTTGGTCCCGATCCCCTGCCCACCGTCACGGGGCAGAGCGCGGGCACCCATCGGCGCCTTGCCGAAATCCTGGCCGCCGACCACGAACGCGGCTGCGCGTGGAGTTTCTCGGCCTTCGAGCCGGGCATCGACTCCTGCGCGGCGCCAGTGCGTGACGCACAAGGCAACATCATCGCCGCGATCAGCGTGGCGGGGCCGCAGCAACGGTTCGAAGCCGATGGCGCGCTGCGCGAGCGGGCCGAGAAAGAGGTAAAGGCTGCGGCGAAGGATTTGTCGGCGTTGATGGGGTAGTGCGGCAGGGCGCGGACAGCTTGTCGCAAAAATGTAATGGTGTGGCGCGGAAGGCTCGCTATAATGCAACCCTGTTGCAATAAGCCCGCCCTATTTCCGCTCGCCCCCATTCATGTCCGGACGCCGTTTCACGCCTGCTTTCCTGTTTGCCGCCACCGCTTTTGCCAACGCCGCCGACGACCAGACCCTCCCTGAAGTTTCCGTGCGCGGCCATGCGCCAGCCCCCTATGCCACGGGCGCCACGCGCACCGAGACGCCATTGCGCGAAGTGCCGCTCTCGGTACAGGTCGTATCGCGCGCACTGATCGACGACATCGCGGCCACGCGACTCGATGACACCTTTGACTACGTGAGCGGCGTGGCGCGTCAAGGTAACTACGGCGGACTCTGGGACAACTTCTCGATCCGTGGTTTCACCGGCAACGAGAACACCGGCGCGGGATACCTGGTCAACGGCTTCGCGGCCAATCGCGGTTTTACCGCGCCGCGCGACACCGCCACCATCGAGCGCGTGGAAGTGCTCAAAGGGCCAGCCTCGTCGGTCTACGGCAGCGGCGACCCCGGTGGCGTGATCAATGTCGTCACCAAGCAACCGCAATTCAAGCCGTCACAAACGTATGGCTTCGAGGTTGGCACGCGCGACAAGTACCGGGTCTCGGCAGATGTCACGGGCGCCCTCTCCGACAACGTGGCGGGCCGCCTGGTTGCCGTGGCCGACCACGAAGGCAGCACGCGCGATTTCGTGAACAGTCGCCGCTTCCTGCTGGCGCCCTCGTTCACCTGGGCGCTCGGCGCCAATACGGTGATCCAGTATGCGGGCGAGATCCAGCGCTATACCGTGCCGCTGGACCGGGGCGTGGTGGCCGTGAACGGCCGGCTCGGCGCCGTGCCGCGCTCGCGCTTCCTGGGCGAGCCGAACGATGGCGACATCCGCCTCGACAGCCAGTCGCACCAACTCTCCGTCGAGCATGATTTCTCCGATACGTGGAAGGGCCGCGTCGCCGTGGCCTATCGCGGCGGTTCGCTCGAAGGCTACTCCACTGAAGCGACCGCGCTGCAGGCCGATGGCCGCACGCTGACCCGCCAGCGGCGCTATCGCGACTTCCAGTCCGACGATGTCTCCCTGCAGGCCGATATCGCGGGCAAGTTCAACACGGGCGCCATCGGCCACGAGGTGCTGCTGGGCGTGGATACCTACCGCTTCGGCGTGTCGCAAGTCATGCTGCGCCGCAACCCCACCGCCGCTGCGCCGTACGCCATCGACATCTACGATCCGGTCTACGGACAGACCCCGCCCACGCTGCTGCCCAACACCAATACCTACGAGCGCCAGACCAACGTCGGCCTCTATGCGCAAGACCAGTTGCGGCTGGGCGAGCGCTGGCGCGTGCTGGCCGGCGCGCGCTTCGACATCTACAACCAGTCGCTCGACAATCGACTCTCCGGCGCCAGCACCAGCCAGCACCAGACTGCCGTCTCGCCACGGCTGGGTGTGACCTACCTCGCCACGCCGACGGTTTCGTTGTTCGCCAACGCAGGCAAGTCGTTCCGTCCGAACCCGGGCAGCGATGCCAATGCCAATGCGTTCTCGCCCGAGCATGGCCGCGCCGTGGAAGCCGGTGCCAAGTACGAAAGCCCGGACCATCGCACCACTGCCACGCTGGCCGTGTTCGAGATCCGCAAGCGCAATGTGCTGACCACCGATCCGTCGAACCCCTCGTTCCTGCGCGCAGCCGGCGAAGCGCGCAGCCGGGGCGTGGAACTCGACGTGGCTGGCCGCATCGGCACCCACTGGCGCGTGACCGGCAACTTCGCTTACACCGATGCCGAAGTCACACAGGACACCCGGCTGGCCGCCGGCACGCCGCTGGCCAACGTACCGCGCACCAGCGGCAGCCTGATGGCGATCTTCGAGGACCAGGCGCCCATCGGCCAGCGCTATGGCCTGGGCGCCGGGGTGCGCTACGTGGGCACGCGCGGCGGCGACGCGCAGGACAGCTTCTCGCTGCCCGCCTACACGCTGGCGGACGCCTTTGCCTACTGGCAATACAGCAAGACCGTGCGCGTGGCGCTCAACGTCGACAACCTGTTCGACCGCACCTACTACGCCAGCGCCGCCAGCAATGTCTGGATCATGCCGGGCGCCGGACGCACGGTGCGGCTCGGCCTGCAACTGAGCTATTGACCGTGGCAAAGGTTCTCTCTTCACAACGGCGCCGGTTGCTGCTGGCTGCCGGGGCAGCCGCTGCAGCGCCTGCGCTGCCGCTGATGGCACACACTTCCGCACCCGCATCGACGGAAACCGGCGAGCGCGCCGTGCGCGTGATCGGCCCATGGGAATTGTCCTCGCTCGATCCGTTGCGCAACGGTTACCTGTTCTCGCGCATGCAGGTTACGGAGACACTTGTCGATTTCGATGCGGATGGACTGCCAACGCCCGCCCTCGCCGCGCGATGGCAGCTATCGGCCGATCAACTGACATGGCGCTTCACGCTGCAGCCCGGCGCGCGCTTTCACGATGGCACACCGGTGCGTCCCGCGCATGTGGTGGCGGCACTCGAACGCGCTCGCCATGCGGCGGGGATGCTGCGCGTGGCGCCGATCGCAGACATCGGTGCGGAGCCCGACGGCATCCGCATCGTACTGACGCGCCCCTTCACACCGCTGCTCGCCCTGCTCTCGCACAGCAGCGCGCAGGTGCTGGCGCCCGCCTCGTTCGCTCCCGATGGCAATGTACGCGCGATCATCGGCTCCGGTCCCTATCGCATCGTCGATCTCGAGCCGCCACAGCGTTTTTCGATTGCCGCGTTCGATGGCTGGCGCGGCATGGCCCCGGCAATACGGCGCGCCTCGTACCTGTCCGTGGGCCGCGCCGAGATGCGCGCGCTGATGGCCGAGGGCGGACAGGCGGAACTTGCCTACGGGCTTGACCCCGGCAGCATCGCGCGGCTGGCGACGAGTCCCAACGTGCGCCTGCACGCAGTGACCATTCCGCGCACGACGGCGCTCAAGGTCAACGCCGGCCATCCGTTTCTTGCCGATGTCGCAGTGCGCCGCGCGTTGTCGCTCGCCATCGACCGGCGCGGCATTGCCACGGCCATCCTCCGTGATCCGGCGCTGGCGGCCACGCAACTGTTTCCGCCGTCGCTGACAGGCTGGCATGACGATGCACTGCCGCCGCTGCACTTCGACCGCGCCACCGCGCGCGCCCTGCTCGCCCAGTCGGGCTGGCAACCGGGCGCCGATGGCATCCTGCGTCGCGGCGATGCACGCTTCGCGATCACGCTGCGCACCTTCCCGGATCGACCCGAGTTGCCCGTCATCGCCACGGCACTTCAGGAGCAGTTCCGGCAGGTGGGTATCGCGATGCGCGTGGCCGTTGGCAACTCGGGCGATATCCCGTTCGCGCATCGCGACGGCTCGCTCGACATCGGCCTGATGTCGCGCAACTACGGCGTGGTGCCCGATGCATTCGGCACCGTTTCGCAAGACTTTCCGCCGAACGGGAACAAGGGAGGTGACTGGGGCGCGATGGGCTGGGCCGATCCGGCTGTGACCCGCGCGCTGGCCGCACTGCCATCCACTCCCGCTGACGCGGACGGTGGCCAACTGCGCGGCCGGCTGCGTCGCCAGATCGCCGCCACGCTGCAGCGCGACCTGCCGCTGATCCCCGTGGTCTGGTATCGCCAAACCCTGGCGGCCTCGCCCAGGCTCGGTGGCGTCTCGATCGATCCGTTCGAACGCAGCTACCGGCTGACACAAATGCACTGGCATTCATGAGCGAATCCATGAACGAACCATCCTTGCCGCTGGTGGCATCTCCCGTCCAGCACACGCCGCTGCGCTGGCGCACGACCAGCCTCGTGGGCCGCATCCTGCTGCAACGCGGCCTGCAGGCGCTGGTCGTGGCGGCGCTGGTTGGCACGCTGAGCTTCCTGATGATGCGGATGCTGCCCGGCGATACCGCGTTTCGCGTGGCCGCCGCGCGCTATGGCTTCGACATGGTCAGCGCCGCTGCCGCGGAAGCCGTTCGCGCCGAACTCGGCCTTGCCCTGCCGTGGACCGATGCATTGCTACGTTGGTGGCACCACCTGCTGCAGTTCGACCTCGGCCTGTCGTCCGTCACGGGTGCGCCCGTCATCGACGAGATCGTCCATCAACTCGGCCACACGCTGCGGCTCGCCGTGGCGGCGCTTGCCGTGTCATGCGCGATTGCCGTGCCGCTGGGTTTCGCCGCAGGGCTGCGGGCCGGCGGTGCACTCGATCGCGGCACGCTGGTGGCGTCGGTCCTGCTACGCGCCATGCCGCCGTTCGTGCTCGGCATCGTGCTGGTGACGGTGCTCGCCATCGAATGGAACCTGATGCCGGCCGGGGGGCACCATGTACACGGCGCGCTGCTGATGCCAGCGCTGACGCTGGGCCTTGGGTTGGCCGCCACGTCAATGCGCGTGGCACGCAACGCCATGGCGTCGGTGGCGGAAGCGCCCTACTTTGCGTTTGCGCGGGTCAAGGGTCTGACAGATGGACAAGCGCTGCTGCGGCACGGCGTGCGCAACGCGGCCATTCCGCTGGTGGCGTATCTCGGCGTCCAGCTCGTCTATCTCGTCGAAGGTGTAGTCGTGATTGAAACGCTATTCGCGTGGCCCGGCATCGGCCACGCACTGGTACACGCGATCTTCGGACGCGACGTACCGATGATCCAGGGCACCGCACTGGTCATGGGATTGATGTTCGTGGCACTGAACACGCTGGTGGACCTCGCCTGCGCGTGGATCGATCCGCGCGTGCGGCTGGCAAGGGGACGTCGATGAATCGTCGATTTTTTCAGTTCGATCGCCAGGGTCTGGGACTCGCGCTGCTCCTGCTGATCGCGCTGTTTGCACTCGCGGGCCCGTGGATGGCCGGGCGCGCCCCGTTCGAACAGGATCTGTACGGCGTGCTGCAGGCGCCGGGGCTGCACGAACCCCTCGGCACCGATCACCTGGGCCGCAGCATGCTGGCACGGCTGGCCGATGCCACGCGGTTGTCGCTCGGCCTTGCCTTGATCAGCGTACTGACCGCCGCGATTCCGGGCACGCTGCTCGGCCTGCTCGCCGCATGGCGCGGCGGCTGGACCGCACGGCTGATCGGCACGGTGGCCGATTCGGTGCTCGCGCTGCCCGGCCTGCTGCTGGTGCTGTTGCTCAGCGCCTTTGCGCCCGGCGCATTCTGGCCGCTCTATGTTGGCCTGTCGCTGGTGCTGTGGGTCGAGTATTTCCGCGTCACGCAGGCCACGGCCAGCGTCGTGTTCGCGAGCGGTCATGTGGAGGCGGCGCGATTGCTTGGCTTCGGCCCCGGCTATGTGCTCTGGCGCCACGTATTGCCCGAATTGCTTCCGCTGCTGGCCACGCTGATGAGCTTCGGCGCCAGCGCGGCAGTGCTCGCCCTGGCGGCGATGGGTTTCGTTGGGCTAGGCGCACAGCCGCCCGCGGCCGAACTGGGATTGATGATGACCGAACTGCTGCCCTATGCCGCCGAAGCCCCGTGGATCATCGCCAGCCCGATCGTCGTCCTGACCCTCGCGACGCTGGCACTGGTGCTATTGAGCGATGCCATGCAAAGGCGCCACGCATGATGCCCGACACCCTGCCCCTTCTCCGTGTCGACCAGCTCGACATCTCCAGCGTCGACGGTCGCCTGGTCGGCCCCGTCTCGTTTTCGCTGTTGCCCGGCCGCGCACTGACCCTGCTCGGCGAGAGCGGCGCGGGAAAGAGCCTGCTTGCACAAGCCATCCTCGGCACGCTGCCACGCGGACTGCGTGCCGCCGGACGCATCGTGGTGGGGCGCGAATCCTCCGATGCTGGCGATGTCCGCGCGCGCCGGCAACACTGGGGCCGCGCGCTGGCCCTGCTGCCGCAGGAGCCCTCGCTGGCGCTCGATCCCACGATGCGTGTCGGCCATCAACTGTCCGAGACGCATGCGCTCGTCGGCGGCAAGCCACGCACCGAGGCTTGGCAATACACCCTGAAGGATCTTGGCGCGCTGGGCCTCTCCCACGCCGCCAACGCGTGGCCATCGACGCTCTCTGGCGGCATGGCGCAGCGCGTGGCACTGGCCATCACGCGCGCAGGCAGCGCGCCGGTGCTGATCGTGGATGAACCGACCAAGGGACTCGATCCCCACTGGCGCGACGCCATCGTCACCCAGTTGCAGGACGCCATGCGCCAGGGCTGCGCCGTGCTCACCATCACGCACGATATCGCCGTGGCTCGCGCGCTGGGCGGCGAGGTGGCCGTCATGCGGGACGGCACCATCGTGGAGCAGGCCAGCGCCGATACATTGCTGGCGCAACCCCAGCACGACTACACGCGCACGCTGATCGCCGCAGATCCCCTGAACTGGCCGCGCAAGCCTGCGGCAGCCACTGGCGACGAGGTGATTCGCGCCACGGGGCTGGCCAAGCGGTTCGGCGCGCAGAACCTGTTTCGCCAGTTGGATCTCTCGCTGCACGCTGGCGAGCGTGTGGCCGTGACCGGCCCAAGCGGCAGCGGCAAGTCCACGCTCGGGAACATCCTGCTGGGACTCATCCAGGCCGATGCGGGCCACGTGAACCAACCCGGGAACGTGGCGCGCGTGCGCTATCAGAAGCTGTACCAGGACCCCACCGCCGCCTTCGCCCCACGCCGCACACTGGGACACGCGCTCGACGACCTGTGCCGACGCCACCGCGTGGACCCGGCCCGCATCGCACCGCTGATGCAGCGCCTGCGGCTGCGGCCCGTCTTGCTGACGCGGCTGCCGGGCGCGGTGTCGGGTGGAGAATTGCAGCGCTTCGCACTGCTACGCGCCCTGCTGCTCGACCCCGTCTTCCTGTTCGCGGACGAACCCACCTCGCGCCTCGATCCGGTCACGCAGAAAGAGGTCATCGACCTGATTGTGGATGTCACCACCGAGCGCGGCTGCGCGTTGATGCTGGTGACGCATGATCGTGCCTTGGGCAATGCCGTGGCGGAGCGCCAGCTCGTGTTTGGATTGGGGTAATCAAGGAACCGGTGGCCCGCCTAAGTGGCCACCGGCTCAGACTTCGACGTAAGCGTCGAACTGCGAGGCCACCAGAAGCGGGGTCCGTTCGCAGCCGCAAACGCACCAGTCCTCACTCAGCGCCGCTTCCCGGCCATCGGGTCCTTTCGCCGGAATGCGTGGTCCGGTGCAGACGATTCGTCCCATCGACTTGCAACGAGGACACCAGACCGGATCGTGCTCGAATGCCTGCAACCTGCCACCGAGCTCTGCGCCAGCGGTGCCCCCTTCGACCACGCCACCCGCAGTGGTACGGTCGCCTCTTCGAATTCCATAACGCCTGACAATCTGCTTCCCTCCGTTCTTGCTTGCAACCATCTCCGGCTCCCATGCATCACGTGGCTAACAGCGCGGCCACGCCCATTGCGTGGCGGCGAACTCTCATTGCGCGTGGCACGGTACTACCTTTGTCGCAGGTTTCAAATACGTCACGCCACATTTAAAAGAACGGCTATTTCCACCCCCTGCGCGGCATGAAATTGCGCGCGCATGACCCCCTCTCCCAACAGGGACATTGCGTTTTGTAGCGATCGATCTATAATTCCGCCCATGGTTTCATACCGATCGATACAAAACGAGGATCGTCATGGCTCGCCCCCGGCAGTTTGATGCCCACACCGCTTTGGCCGCGGCCCAGGAGACGTTCTGGGCCAAGGGTTATCAGGCCACGTCCACGCGCGAGTTGACGCAGGCCATGGGCCTGACGCAGCCAAGCCTCTACAACGCGTTTGGCGACAAGCGCCAGTTGTTCATGCAGGCGCTGGACGATTACCTGAACCGTTCCCTGCGCGAGCGCATTGCGCGGATCGAATCCGGCTATGCCCCGGCGCAGGCGCTGGAGCAGTTCTTTGCGGAAAGCATCGAGCGTGGTGCGAACGAGTTGCCGCATCGGGGCTGCATGCTGATCAATACGGCGCTGGAAGCTTCGCCTGAAGACCCCGAGATGCAAGCCGCCGTGACGCTGGAGCTGACGTTGCTGCGTGACTTCTTCAGCCGGCTGGTGCGGGCGGCGCAAGCGAACGGCAGCATTGCTGCGCACCATGATGCGGATGACATCGCCGCGATGCTGTTATCGATTCAGGTGGGCATGCGCGTGCTGGCGCGTGTGATGCCCGAGCGCGCATTGTTCGAAGCCTCGGTGCGACCGGCGCTGGGCCTGCTCGGTTTGCGCGCCACACTGCACGGGCCACACTGACCGATAGCGGCCACGCCGCCGTCGATACCCCCGAATTCCCGATATCCGACACGCGCCACTCGCAGCGCGGCGGTATCGCTCGTCCTGCCAAAGCAGGACATCGACAACAAGGAACGCCCCCATGTCACAAGATGCCGCTGCCGCGCCACCCAGCGTACGGAAGGTTGCCGCTGACGATGCCCTCGACCGCAGTGCGCTGCATGCCGCGCTGGCCGGTCTCTGCGCCAGTCTGGTTGCCATTGGCCTGGCCCGCTTTGCGTACACGCCGCTGATTCCGGCGCTGATCCAGGCGCATTGGTTCAGCGCCTCCGATGCAGTCACGCTCGGCGCGGCCAACTTTGCGGGATACCTGGCCGGCGCCCTGCTGGGTCGGCCGCTGGCTGCGCGAATGTCGAACCGGCACGCGTTGCGCTGGCTCATGGTGGCTGCCACGGCTGCCTTCTTTGCCTGCGCCATGCCGCTCTCGGTAAGCTGGTTCTTCTTCTGGCGCTTCCTGTCCGGACTGGCGGGTGGCGCGATCATGGTGCTGGTGGCCACGGCGATCCTGCCGCATATCGCGCCGCCACGCCGCGCCTTTGTGAGCGGCCTGATCTTCCTTGGTCTGGGACTCGGCATCGCCGCGTCGGGCACGCTGGTGCCGGAGTTGCTCAGGCTCGGACTGCGCGCGACGTGGATCGGCCTCGGTGCCGTGTCGCTGGTGCTCACCGCCATCAGCTGGCTCGGCTGGCCCGCCAGCGACACGCCTCCAGGCATGCCGGCGGCAACGGCCGCAGGGCATCACGCCGCCGATCAGGCGCTGGCGTCGCACAAGCAGGCGCTGCGTGTGATCTACGTCCAGTACGCCGCCAATGCGCTCGGACTGGTGCCCGCGATGGTGCTGCTGGTGGACTACGTGGCGCGTGGCCTCGGGCAAGGTGCTTCCGTGGGATCGGGCTATTGGGTGCTGTATGGCGTGGCCGCCATCGCCGGGCCGCTGGTCAGCAGTTGGCTGGGGGGCCGGGTGGGTTACCGCAATGGCTATCGCATCGCCATGGTGCTGCAGGGTTTTGCCGTGGGGCTGCTGGCGGTGTCACATCACACCGTAGCGCTGTGGATCGCAACGATCCTGCTCGGCGCGTTCACACCGGGCATCGTGCCGATGGTGTTGGGAAAGCTGCAGGACATGATGCCGCACGATCCCGTCGCGCAGCGTGCCGCATGGAGCCGGGCCACGGCATCGTTCGCGCTCTTTCAGGCCATCGGCGGTTACGGATATGCGTATCTGTTTTCGCATACCCACGAAAACTACGCGTTGATCTTTACCTGTGGGGCAGTGGCGATGGCGGTGGCGTTTGCGGCGGACTTCGTGGCGCGCAAACCAGTCAGCCAGCCGCGCCGTCCGTAAACTTCTGAAGCAGCCGCAGGAATTCGCGGAACTCCTCGGGCGAGAAATGCCGCAGGCGGTGATTCAGCACCTGCGGCGCGATCTCGGGAATGGTGCCCGCAACGGACCGGCCCTTGTCGGTCAGCAGCAGATGCACCACGCGCCGGTCTTCTTCGCTGCGCTGACGCTGCAGCAGGCCCTTGTTCTCCAGCTTGTCGAGCATTCGCGTCATCAGGCCGGTGTCGATGCCCAGTGCGCGGCTGATCTCCAGTGGCGTACTGGCGGCGCCACGCATCAGCGCCAGCAGGATGCCCATCTGTTGCCCGGTGATGTCCAGCGGACGCAGCGCCGCATCCATTTCCATCAACAGGGTGTTACGGGCCCGGTTCAGATGGAACCCCACACTGTGCGTCGGTTGGAAGTTTTCGCGTGTGTAGTGTTTCACGGCATTTCCAGCAGATCGGAAGATCGGATCGCGTCAATGTATCTGATCCATCCGAAACTGCATAGGCCATGGACCCCGCCACAGTGCGTCGCGCTTAGCTGCGGGCGCTGACGGCGCCCTGGCCGTCGATCACAGCCATGACCTGCCTGGCCACGGCGTCGCCGACACGGCGGGCTTCGCCGCCGACGCTGTCGCGGCTGCCGGTTGCGCCATGCACGCCGACATCCGCGCCTGCGGAGATAGCAGCGTGACCGGCCAGAGCGCCCACGCCAGCCGTTTCCGCCATGCCGGGCATATGGCCGCTATCGGCATGGGTTTCGAACAGGGCGAGCGGCACTGGCTGGCCGTGGGCGGGTTGATACGACACTTGCACCGATGCGGTCACGTCGCTCTTGCCGGCACCCAGGCCGATCAGCAGGCGGCGGCGCTGCGTGCCTTCGTCGATCTTCTCGAAGCGGCCTTCCACCACGAGCGCATTGGCGTCCGTCGGCACCGGGCCGTCGATGCGCACCGCGTGCAGGCCCTTGGCCTGCAACTGCTTCACGATTTCGTCAGCCGTGGCGTTGCGGGCTGCAGTGGTGTCCTTGTCTTCGCTATTGACCGCGCTGCTGCCTTCGGCCATGGCGGTGATGCGCTTGACCACACCGGTGGTGTCCGTCTTCACGTTGGCAGCGGTGGTGTCGAAGTTGCGCACATAGACGATGTCGGGGTGGATGGCGCTGGCCGAGACCGGTGCGAGCGGCTCGGAAATCATCGTCGTGGCAGAGGCGCAGCCGCTCATCATCATCGACGACGCAGCGAGTGCGGCGATGACGGTCAGCTTGGTTTGGCGGGCAATGGTCTTGAGGGTGGCTTGCATGATGGGTCCTTGGTGAGTTTCGTTGGCACCGGACATCGGTGCCGGGCAGGACCCAGTATTGGATACGGGCGTGCAACACGCCAGGCATCAACTATGTCGGGAAATGTCACGGCCCTTCACGTGCTTGTTTCACGCGCTCATGCAGGCAGCGAGACCACGACTTCGAGGCCACCGCCCTCCCTGGCGCGGAACGTGAGCTGCCCGCCGTGCAGCCTTGCAATGCGCTCGACGATGGCGAGACCCAACCCTGTGCCGCTCGATCCACGCGTGTTGCTGCCCCGGCTGAACGGCGCGCGCAGTTGCTCCAGTTCGGCCAGGCTGATGCCGCTGCCACGGTCGCAGATCGCCACGTGCGCGTTGGCCGCATCCTGCCACGTGCGCACCAGCAGTCCCGTCTTGCCGTAGTGGATGGCGTTCTGCATCAGGTTCATCAACATGCGCAACATGCTGGTCGGGCGATACGGCACGGGCCGCAGCGGCTGCAGGTCAAGTTCGAAGCCATGGCCAAGCCCCGCGAAATCCGCCGCCAGTTGTTCGACCAACGCGTTGAGGTCTCCCGGCTCCGGCGTCTCCCGCTCGCCACTGCCCGCGTAGTCCATGAACTGCTGGAGGATGGTGTCGATGTGATCGAGATAGCCTTCGACGGACGCCACGAACGCGTCGTCCGCGCCACGCGGCAAGGCCATCGCCATCGCGAGCCGCAACTTGGTGAGCGGCGTGCGGATGTCGTGCGAGACGCCCGCGAGCATCAGCGCGCGTGTTTTCTCGGCCTGCTGGAGTGCTTCGGTCATCTCGTTGAACGCCACGCTGACCGCTGCGATTTCGGTGGGCCCATCCACGGGCAATGGCTCCGGGATATCGCCGGCGTGGATGTCACGCGTGGCGCGCTCCAGTTCGCGCAAGGGGCGATTGATGTGGCGCTGCAGCAGGTAACCCGCCAGCGCGGCAAGCAAACCCAGTCCCGCCGATAACGCGATGGCGGCTGTCACCCCGCTGGCCTGCGAGTCCGCAGTCATCGGCAAGGCAATCCATGCCGGCGCACCGGCTACGTGTATGCCGATCCAGAGCTTTTCCTGATCGGCACTGCCCTGCCATCGCACATCGGTATCGCGCGAGAGGTCGCGCCGCAGCGCCTGCATGAAGGTATCGCGTTGCCAGGTGCGGAACGGATGCGCCACATCGGCACCTGTCGGTTCGTCAGGCGGTGGCGTGAATTGTCCGCCGATGCGGGCCAATGCAGCGCGCCCCTCTTCCGGTGGCAGCCCGGTCAATGCGCTATCCATCAACGTGACGTAATGCGAGAACACGCTAGCTGCCCGTTCCACGCGCGGACGCTGCACGAAATGCAGCAGCACGAACAGCGAGCACGCCTGCGTGACGAACACGAGGATCACGAGCAGCGCGATATTGCGCGCCAGCAGCGAGCGCGGCAGCAAGGTGCGACTCATCCCTCCACACCCGCCACGAGCATGTAGCCCACGCCCCACACGGTCTTGATGAAGCGTGGCTTCGACGGGTCTTCCTCGACGATCTGGCGCAAGCGCAGGATCTGCACGTCGATGCTGCGGTCGAGCGCATCGTGATCACGGCCCCGTGCGCGTGCCAGCAGGTTCTCGCGGCTCACCGCGCGGTTCGGCGACGATCCCAGCGCATGGAGCAGCAGCATCTGGGCGGAGTGCACCTCGATGGTCTCGCCATCGCGCGTGAGCGTCTGTTTGCCCACATCGAAGCGGAATGCCCCGAAACTCAGGGTCTGCGAGGAAACGGTGGGATCGCCTGCGGCGATTTTCTGGCGCCGCAGCAAGGCGCGGATGCGTGCCACGAGCTCATCGGGCAGGAAGGGCTTGGCCAGGTAGTCATCGGCCCCGGTATCGAGGCCGACCACGCGATCGGCTGGATCGCCCTTGGCGGTCAGCATCAGGATGGGGATGGTCTGGCCTTCTGCGCGCAGCTTTCGGCAAATGGTCAGGCCATCCTCGGGTTCCATCATCAGATCCAGCACGAGCAGGTCATACGGCTCGCGCTGCATGTAGCGGGATAGCTGCTTGCCGTCGGCCACGGCGCGTACCTGGAAGCCATGGCCGGTCAGGAAGCGCTGCAGCATGTTGCGCAGTTCCGCTTCGTCGTCGAGCACGATAATCCGGTTCGCCTGCTCCATCCGTTCCTCCACGGTTGCGGGCTTGACGCATCAACGCTGCTTCATGTGCTGGGCCATGAAGACTTCGATCTGCGGCAGCGTGATGTAGCCAACGCGTTGTGCATCGATCTCGTCGAAATGACGCGCCACCATCGGCATGCCGGCCTGTGCCTGCGCCCGGGTCAGCTTGCCATCGCGCGTGGTGTTGGCGGCGGCAAAGCGTTCCTGCAATTGCGTCAGCACCTGCTCGGCGCGCACCGACTTGTCGCCCCCGCCTGCCATCGGCATCCCCTGGGCGCTGGCGCCTGCAGAAACAATACACAAGATAAGTACAGCCATCATCTTCTTCATGATGAAACTCCGTGGGTTGGCCGACGTTGGGCCGGCCGGTTGATAAAAAGGAAAAAAGGGAAACAGGAAAGGATCGGTCAGGCGTAGTGCGTCGGCACCCAGACGCGGCCCACCCAGTGGCCGGGGACTACGTAGGCGGGACGCGGTGCGACATACACCGGGCGCGGCGCGGTGACCACCACCATCGGCAGCGGGGCCACGCGTACGGGCGGCGGCGGTGCGATCACCACGGGGGCCACCGGCACCGGCGCGGGCACAACCACAACCGGCGGCGGGGGCGGCGGCATGACGGCAGGCACCGGGGCTACCACGGCAATCGGAGCGGGCGGCGGAACATAGACCGGCGGCACGCCCACCACGACAGTCGAGCCGGTGCTCACCGTCGCGCCATGCACGACCGTTGTACCGCCACCGGTGGTCACCACACCGCTCGACACACGGGTAGCACTGCCCGAATGCGTGACGGTGCCGCCATAGCTGCCGTTGACGGTGCCGGAGCGATCACAAGTGCCCCAGGCACAGGACGTGGATGCCGAGTGGTTGTAGCTGTTGCCGTTGCCCGCCGTCACGGTGCCCGACGAGCTGTACTGCCCGGCGCCGTTACGGGTGACACTGCCATCGGTCGTGGCCGAGTGGCCATTCGATCCGGTCATGTCGCCAGTGTGGTTGCAAGTGCCGCCTGCGCAGCTGGTGCTGCCATCGTGCTGCACCGAGCGGCCGTTCGGGCCGACCGCGGTGCCGCTATTCGAAAACTGTCCCGGCGCATTGCGGGTGACGGTGCCGGTGTTGGTCGCCAGTCCACCGTAGGGGCCGACCACGCCGCCGGCATGGCCGCAGCTTCCGCCGCCGCACGACATGGCGTGGCCGCCACTGTAGGTGCCTCGCGGGGTATAGGCATTGAAGTGGCCACCGCTCCAGGCAAACGCGGAAGCGTTGACCAGCAGGAGCAGGGAGCCGGCGGCGGCGATCAGGATTCGGTTTGCCATGATGATGTCCTTCGAGTTCGGTTTGCTTCGGGACGCTGCGTATCGCGTCGACGGGCTGAACTCTAGGACGTGGATCGGCGGCTGTCGCCCCGCAAATCATGTCGGGATATGTCACGAAAAATCGGTGACATGGAACGACATAATTGATGACTGGATGCCCGACGGTCGCCCCACTACATTTGCCTCACCGACGCAGCAACACCGCGTCACCCCAGACAGAAGCAGACACACCGTGAGGAAAATCATGTTGACTAGCGGAACCATCGCCACCGCCGTGACAGCGTTCATCGTCACCGTATCGCTCGTCGAAGCCGCCATCCTCTGGCGCCGCCGCCAGGGCACCGACAACCCGTACTCGTGGAAGGAAGTCTGGCTGTCGCTGGCCGACCTCGCAGGCCGCAAGCTCTCCGTGCTGCTGCCGCTGTCGCTGGCCACGCCGGTCTTTCATCTGGCCTGGGAACACCGCCTGTTCACCGTGACGCTGAACAGCGCGCTGATGGTGTTCCTGCTCTTCATCGGACAAGAGTTCTGCTACTACTGGTATCACCGCGCCTCGCACCGCATCCGTTTCTTCTGGGCCACGCATGCCGTGCACCACTCGCCGAACCAGATGAGCCTGGCCTCTGCCTATCGTCTGGGCTGGACCGGCAAGATCACCGGCAGCGCCGTCTTCTTTGCACCGCTGGTACTGCTGGGTGTGCGTCCCGAAGTTGTGCTGGCTACGCTGTCCGCCAACCTGCTCTATCAGTTCTGGCTCCATAACGACTGGATTCCGAAGCTTGGCTGGTTCGAATACGTGTTCAACACCCCGTCGGCCCACCGCGTGCACCATGCCTCGAACCTGGATTACCTCGACGCCAACTACGGCGGTGTGCTGATCATCTTCGACCGCCTGTTCGGCACCTATGTGGAAGAACGCGCTGAAGAGCCGGTGCGCTACGGCCTGGTTCACCCGACCACTACCGCCAACCCGATCGTCAACCAGTTCGAACATTGGGTCAGCCTGTTCCGCGACATGGCCAACTCCCGCAAGCCGTGGCACGCACTGGGCTACCTGACGATGCCTCCGGGCTGGGCACCGGACGGCCAGGGCACAACGACCGAGGCACTGCGCCTCGCCGCAAAGCAGCAACGCAGCACAGCTGTGGAGGAGACGAAGGGAGCGACCGAAGACACGATGCAAGGAGACCTGCAGCAGGCATGAAGACGATGAGGCCAGCCCCCTCGCTATGACATGACAGGCCACGGTGTGCGATCATCGTGGCCTGTTCGCATTTCCGCCTTCCCCAAGGCGCCCCCCATGCCCGAACGCATCAGCGAAGACATCACCTTCCGCAAGCTGGAGGCACTGCTCGCCTTCATGGAAACCGGCAACCTGGCCAAGGCCGCCGAGGCGCTCGAGGTCAGCACGGTCAGCATCCACCGGGCCCTGCATTCGCTGGAGGAAGGATTGCGCTGCACGCTGTTCCGCCACGAGGGACGCAACCTGCTGCCCACCGAAGCGGCCCATGTGCTGGCCGATGTGGCGCGCGACGTGCTCAAGACCATGGCCGACGGCGTGCGCATCACGCGCGAGGCCGCCGGCTACTCGGCAGACCAGCTCAAGATCGGATCGCTCTATTCATTGACGGTACGCACCGTGCCGCAGGTGGTGATCGGCATCAAGATGCGCCGGCCCGAACTGCAGACGGAACTGGTGCTCGGCTCCAACGCGGACCTGCTCGACAAGCTGCGTCAGGGCACCATCGACGCCACGCTGATGGGCATGCCCGATCCAAGCCCGGAGATCGAATCGATCCCGATGTTCGAGGACGACATCTTCTTTGCCGCCCCCGCCAATTCGGATTACGCGCGCATGGATGCCGTGGATCTGCGCCAGTGCCGTGACGAGCCGTTTGTGTCGCTGGGGGATGGATTCGTGACGTCGAGCGGATTTGCCGAGGCGTTCCGCATTGCCGACTTCACACCGAACGTGGTGATGAAGGTGGGCGACATCTTCTCGTTGATGAACCTCGTGGGCGGCGGCATCGGCTACACGCTGTTGCCGGGCCGCGTGCGCGACGTGGTGGCCCGCAACGTGGCCTTTGTGCCGCTGACCGCCGACTACGGCATGAAGCAGACCATCGGCCTGAGCTTCCTGCGCCGCCGCGAGCGCGACCCCAACCTGCTGGCCCTGGCGGCGGTCTGCCGTATGATGACGCGCGAGCCGCGCTAGATTCAGTCCGCCGCTGCCGGCGCCGGCACGGCACTGCCCCGCAGCGTGGTTTCGCGCAGGCGTGCCACGAAGAACGGCGCGATCAGCGAGACCCCCGCACTCATCAGGAACAGCAGGCGAAACGCGCGCTCCGCCGCCATGCGCACCGCTGCCGCATCCGCCTGGTCGCCTCCGCCCATCACGCGGCGGAACATGCTCATCAGTACATCCTCGCCGCCCTTCAGGTCGGACACCGCCACGCCGCTATGGCGCAGCAGCGCGATCAGCACCGTGGTCAGCACAGCCACGCCCACCGCGCCGCCCAGCAGACGGGCGAAGGCCGTGAGTGCCGTGGCGATCCCCATCTGGTGATGCGGAACCGAGTTCTGCGTGGCCACCAGGCCCGCAGGAAGTTGCAGCCCGATCGACAACCCAAGCACGATCATCACGAGGGCGGCCAGCAGCACCGCATCGGGCGGCGTGAAGGCCAATGCCACGATGGCCACGGGCGCCACCAGCGAACCAGTCATCTGCATGGGCTTGTAGCGCCCGCTCCACGTCATGAGCCGGCCGGAGATATACGCGCCGAACGGAATGGCCAGCGTCAGCGGCACGAGTCGCAGCGCCGCAGTATCGGCATGGGCGCCGCCCACCACCTGAAAGCGCAGCGGCAGCAGCACCGACATCGCAATCAACTGGAAGAAACAGAGGAACAGCGTCAGGCAGCAGATGGCCACCGTGGGCACGGCCAGCAGGTTCAGCGGAATCACGGGGTCCACCGCGCGGCGCTCCTGCCAGACGAACAGCGCCATGCCGACGAGCCCCGCCGCCAGCAGGCCGATGGTCTGCGGCTCCAGCGGCGCATGGCCCTGCCCCAGCCGCGTCAGGAACACCAGCACGCCCGACAGCCCGCCACCGAACAGCAACGCGCCGAGATAGTCGATCCGGTGCTTGCGCCCGCTCACCGGCAGATGGCGCAGTGCGCGGCGCACCACCACCAGCGCCAGCAGCGCCAACGGAATGTTGATCCAGAAGATCCAGCGCCACGACAGGAAGTGCGCCAGATAGCCACCCAGCACGGGGCCGGCCATGCTGGCCACGGCCCACACGCCACTGACGTAGCCTTGGTAGCGTCCGCGCTCGCGCAGCGGCACCACGTCGCCAATCGTCGCCTGCGAAACCGAAATCAGCCCGCCGCCGCCCAGCCCCTGCAGGATGCGCGCGGCAATCAGCATCGGCATGGTCGTGGCCATGGCACAGGCCACCGACGCCAGCAAAAACAACACGATGGCGAACGTCAGCACCGCGCGGCGGCCCAGCACGTCGGAGAGCTTGCCGTAGATCGGCGTCACCACGGTGGACGCCACCAGGTAGGCGGAGATCACCCAGGCCATGTCCTCGAACCCGTTCAGTTGCAGCGCGATATCGGGCAGCACCACCGCCACGATCGACTGCTCCAGCGCGCCGAGAAGAATGGCGAGCATCAGGCCGAAGATGACCTGCATGACGGGGACGTTGGCCGGCGCATGGTTCGACGACGGGTCGGGGGCGAGCTTGGATGCAGCGGACATGGATTGGCCTGACAGGCAGATGACCCCACGGCGCGGGATCGCTGCTCTTGTGTCGGATGGAGAGAGCCGACATTTTATGCGACCGCTGAAAACCGCGCCTGACTGTTTGCTTTCAGTGGGGGGCAACCCCCAAAAATAACAGCGCAGGATTTGCCTGCGCCGCTTTTTGGCTACCCGCCCGCGAGTCGGTCAGAAGATCAGAACGTTTCCCAGTCACCCGCATCGGCCATGGCCGGCTTGGGCGCTGCGGCCGGACGGCGCGCGGTGGCCAGGATCGGTTCCTTGCGTTGATGCACGACCGGCGCGCGGGACGCAGCGGGCTTGGCGGGCTGGCGGGCCAGCACCGGCGCGGCGTCGGCCTTGCGCTGGACCGGCGGGCGGACCGCAGCCGGCACGGCCGCCGCGCGTTGAGGTGCGGCAGGCTTCTGGGCCGGACGCAGTTTCGTTGCCGCGGGCGCAGCCGGTGCGGTCCGTGCGACGGGGGCCGGTTTTGCTACCGTTTTGCGCGGGGCGGGCAGCGCTCGTGCGGTCTTGGCCGGCGGCAGCGATTTCACCGGTGCGACATATTGCTCTACGTGGTGTGCGGCATGACGCGCGCCCTGCCCCGGCTGGCCCAGTTCGAAGCGCGCGGCTTCGCTGACCAGACCACCCGCCTGCTGCAGCAGGCTTTCGGCGGCGGCGCTGGCTTCCTCCACCAGCGCGGCGTTCTGCTGCGTCACGCTTTCCATCTGCGTGATAGCCAAACTGACCTGTTCGATGCCGGCGGTCTGCTCTTCGCTGGCCGCCGAGATTTCGCCCATGATGTCCGTCACGCGACGCACCGCGCCCACGATGTCGTCCATCGTCTTGCCCGCCACTTCCACCTGCTTCGCGCCGTCCTGCACCTGACGCACGGAACCGTTGATCAGTTCGCCGATTTCCTTGGCTGCCGACGACGAGCGCTGCGCCAGGCTGCGCACTTCGGCTGCCACCACGCTGAACCCCCGGCCCTGCTCACCGGCGCGGGCAGCTTCCACCGCCGCGTTCAGCGCCAGGATGTTGGTCTGGAAGGCGATGCCTTCGATCACGCCGATGATTTCCGCCACGCGCGCTGACGACTTCGAGATGCCTTCCATCGTATCCACCACGCCGCGCACCACGCGGCCGCCTTCCGTGGCCACGTCCGACGCGTTGACCGCCAGCTGGTTGGCCTGCCGTGCGTTCTCGGCGTTCTGGCGCACCGTCGAGGTCAGTTGCTCCATCGAGGCGGCGGTCTGTTCGAGCGATGCGGCCTGCTCTTCCGTGCGTTGCGACAGATCGGTGTTGCCGGTGGCAATCTCGCGCGCCGCCGTATCGATCGAGCCGGCGGCCTGCTGGATGCCGCGCACGAGCGCGCCCAATTGTCCGAAGGCGCGTTCCAGGGCGCCCAGCATGCGGCCCATCTCGTCGTGAGTGCGGATTTCGATGATGTGGCCGAGCTGGCCTTGCTCCAGTGCTTCGGCAGCGTCCAGCGCCTGTGCGGCGGGGCGCGTTACCGAGCGTGCCAGCGCCACGCCGAGCAGCGTAGCGATGATGGCCGCAGCCACGGACAGGCCGACCAGCAGGTTGCGCGTGAATTCGTACTGGTTCGTGGCGTCCTCCACGGCGTCAGCCGCCAGCTTGCGGCCCAGGTCGGCGAAGGCGTCGAGTTTTTCGAAATAGGCGCCTTGGGCCAGGGGCAGCGTCAACACCAGCGCCGTACGCGCAGCCGGGAAATCGCCCGCGCGCAGTTGGGCCAGCAATTGGTCGAGCTGTTCGTTATAGGCGCCGCGCGCCTGCGTCAAGGCATCGAATGCAGCGGTCGATTGCGCGCTACCGGAGGCGCGCATGGCTTTGCCCAGGCTATCGAGCGTGGCGCCGATCTGCTCGCGCAGCTTGACGATCTTCTCGGCATTCTGCGCAGCCATGGCGCTGTCTTCGGTCAGCGATGCGTCACGCAGCATCACGCCGATCATCAGCGCGCGCTCCTTGGCCAGCTTCAGATCCAGCACGCGCACCAGACGCTGCTCCACAGCGGTGTGCAGCACGTCGTTCATGGCGCCGAGCGACCTGACACCTACCGCAGCCACGGCGGCCAGCAGCAGCACAACCACGCAGAACGCCAGCGACATCCGCGCGCCAATCCCCATTTTTCGCAAGCCCATCACTTCGTACCCTTTGTCCGGTTTTTTGTTCGGTCGAGCGGTATCCACCCGTGTCCGGGTGTCGCACAGCCGGGTATCGGCGGGCGTTTTGACGGTCTTGAGCGAAAAAACGAATTGAGGGGAAAAGTCGCTGCTCTTCCCCTGATTGGGGACGCAGCCGGTGGCGTCTAATCTGTCCCGTGCATCCCGATCCGCCGAAACCGGCGGGCGCCGGCAGGAATCGCGGCCAAGGACGCGGGCTCAAAAAAAAGAAGCCCACGCGCGGGGTGCTCGTAGGCTTTCAGGACTGCTTTGCAAAAAGGAGCCGGCTGTACCCGGCCCGAACCCGGAATATAAACCCGCTTACATGAGGTGTAAATCCTGTTTCTATCAGGGTTTACCCCTGTGGCGGGTGTAACGAGCGATGCAAATCTTTGCCAAAAGTGACGGCGAAGGTTACTTTTGGCCTTGTCGGCAGATAACGGACGATTGCCGGAAACCTTTAGCTGGCGCGGGTTTCACGGACTGCGCATGGTGTGCCTAGCCCATGACAAACAAAAGTGCTACATCAACCACAAATCGTTGGCAACGCTTAAAGTAGAACTATTCCTCTATGCGGGCTGCCATCATCGATTCGTCAATGGTTGTAAAACTTTGTTACTCTCCGGCCTGAAGTATTCCCCTTCTCTCCTGGCAGCGGCGGCATGGCACGCGGGCTGGGCAGCGTTCTCCACTATCCTGAAGAGACTGTCCTCCCCGCCGATGCGGATCCGCCTCCGCCCCGGTTCCGAGAGCGAATGTTTCAATTCTCGCCGCGATCGGGCTGTCATATCCGTCACTTTTAGTGCGACATCCACCAGAACAACCGATCACCGGACCGTTGTCAGCCGACAGATCCCTCGCGGGCTCTTCCGGAGAAGTTGTGAAGAAGGAAATCAAGGCTCCCCGTCCCAGCCGCAAGTTGCAGCAACTGCAGTTTGCCGCGCACAGTGCCAGCCGCCTCGCAGTCATCGTCCACCTGTCGAATGGCACGCGGCTGAATGGCGTCGTGCTGGCCTCGGACAACTACATGATCCTGCTGGGACGCGACGAGCGCGATGCCTCGCCCACGCTCATCTACAAGCGCGCCATCACGGTGGTCACGCCGTCGCACGCGCCCGAACTGGCCACGGACGTGCTGGATGCCGAAGCCTCGCCGGATTTCGTGCGCCTGTACATCCCACGCACCCGCAAGCGCCGCTGATCCGGCCAACCCCGCTGACGCAGCAGGGTGCGGGCCAGGCGCCCGCCGCTGCACCTATATATATAGGCACGCCGTCCGCACGGACGCGCCTCCACAAGACGCCAGCCATAGCACAACCGGCTGCGCCCGCAACTCCCTCACAAGTCACTCTAAAGTCTTCCCCCCCTCGGTCGATAACCTTTGCAACGGAGGCACTCTACGCCCTGCAACGCAGGCAGCCAACGTTACGGCAACTGCCGGAATGCCTACAACATTGCAAATAGGAGTCGTACCATGGCGCAAGTCATCAATACCAACATTCTGTCGCTGCAAACGCAGAGCAACCTGAACACGTCGCAATCGTCGCTGAACAGCGCGATTCAACGCCTGTCGTCGGGTCTGCGCATCAACAGCGCCAAGGACGATGCAGCTGGCCAAGCCATTGCCAACCGTTTCACGGCAAACATCAAGGGCCTGACGCAAGCATCGCGTAACGCCAACGACGGCATCTCGATCGCTCAAACGACCGAAGGCGCGCTGAGCGAAGTCAACAACAACCTGCAACGTATCCGTGAACTGGGCGTGCAAGCTGCCACGGGCACGAACTCGGGTTCGGACCTGAAGTCGATCCAGGACGAAATCAAGCAACGTCTGTCGGAAATCGACCGCGTGTCGGCACAAACCCAGTTCAACGGCGTGAAGGTCCTGGCCAAGGACCAAAACATGTCGATCCAGGTTGGCGCCAACGACAGCGAAACCATCAGCATCGCGCTGAAGGAAATCACCTCGAAGACCCTGGGCGTTGCTGGCTTCAGCGTTGCCGGCCCGCAAGGCGCAACGGCTTCGATCGGTTCGGCAGCTGCTCAAACGGCTCTGGGTTCCTCCACCCCGGTGACGGCTGCTTCGGCAACCGGCGTGGTCGCCGCTGACATCCAGCGCGCTCTGGGCCTGAACACTTCGGCAGCCATCAACTCGCAAAGCGTTGTTGCTGATTCGAAGGGCAACTGGTTCGTGCAAGTGTCGATGACCGGCCTGACCGCCGCCGACAACGACGCCCTGGCTTCGAAGGGTTTCGCCGGCAACGGTACCGCCACGTCCACGACGATGTTCATCGCCGTCAAGCCGACCGACGGTTCGGTGTCGGGTTCGACGGTTGGCTTCACGCTGAAGGGTTCTACGCTGCAAGCTTCGGACTTCCAGCAAGCTGCTACGACCGACCCGCTGAAGACGCTGGACACGGCCCTGGCATCGGTTGACAACCTGCGTTCGAGCCTCGGTGCTGTGCAAAACCGCTTCGAGTCGACGATCAACAACCTGAGCACGACGATCAACAACCTGTCGGCTTCGCGTTCGCGCATCGAAGACGCTGACTACGCAACGGAAGTGTCGAACATGACCCGCGCGCAGATCCTGCAACAAGCTGGTACCTCGGTGCTGGCCCAGGCAAACTCGACCACGCAAAACGTGATGTCGCTGCTGCGTTAATCGTAGCGCCGCAAGAAGGCCGGGCCGCAAGGCCCGGCTTTTTTGCTGGAGTGTTTCGCAGGCGGACCGCCGCCTGCAAAGCATTTCAACCGCATCACTGATCCTGCATCACCGCACGGAGCTGAACATGGCGTACTCCTCAACCGTTTCCCTGACGGCGGCACGCGTCACCGCCGACCTCGCGCTCCCCGGCGCCGCCCAGGCCATGCCTGCCGCGGCGTCTTCGGTCGTCCCCGCGCCCTATGCGGCTGCGGCCTCCGTGGACACGGGTGTGGAATTGCCCGCCGGCACGTCCCCTGACATGGCGGCGGCGGTAGGCGAGTTGATGGACGTGCTCAAGACCACGTCGATCGGCGTGCGGTTCGAGATCGACCAGGACACCAACCGCGTGATCACCAAGGTGGTGGACAAGGAAACCGGCGAGCTGATCCGCCAGTTGCCGAGCGAGGAGGTGCTGCGCTTCGCGCATGTCATCGACAAGCTCCAGGGGCTGTTCGTCAGCCAGAAAGCCTGACGAACCCCGCTTGCAAGTCTCAAGCCCAAATCAGTTGAAGTCATAACAACAGGTAAAAGAACATGGCAATCTCCTCCATCGGCGTCGGCTCCAACCTCGAACTTGGCGATCTGCTCGACAAGATCGAGGCCAACGAAAAAACCCAGCTCACCGCCATCGACAACCAGGCCAAGAGCTTCCAGGCCAAGCTGTCGGGTTACGGCACGATCAAGAGCGTGCTCGATGCGTACTCGGCCGCTGCCAAGACGCTGGCCACCGCTTCCACCTTTGCTGCGGTCAAGCCCTATGTGACCAGCGAAAGCGTGCTGACCGCCGCCGCCAACTCCACCGCCGTGGCCGGCACCTACACCGTCAACGTCACCTCGGTGGCTGCCTCGCAGAGCCTGGTGTCGAAGGGTGTTGCGGACCAGAAGGCCGCCATCGGCGGCGGCACCATCACGATCGATCTTGGTGCCGACATGGCCACGGGCGGCGCAGCGTCGTCCACCAAGACCGTGACGCTGGGTTCGGACACGTCGCTGGAAGGCATCCGCGACGCGATCAACAAAGCCGATGCGGGCGTCACCGCCAGCATCGTCAACGATGGCAGCGGCACGCCTTACCACATCGTGCTGACGTCCGAGAAGACCGGTACGAAGTCGCAGATGAGGATCACCGCGAGCGATGCCGCCGTGGGCGACATCGTCAACTTCGATCCGACGCAGGCCACGCAGCCCAACGGCGTGAAGGAAGCGGTCAAGGCCGCCGACGCCAAGCTGAACCTCAACGGCCTGGACATCGTCAGCCAGAGCAACACCGTGGAGGAAGCCGCACAGGGCCTGACGCTGACCATCAAGTCCACGGGCACCACGAACATGTCCGTGACCCGCGACGACACCGCGATCACCGCCGCCGTGAACGGCTTCGTCACCGCCTACAACAACGTGCTGTCGGCCGCCAAGACGCTGACCGCCTTCGACACCGAAGCGGGCACCAAGGCGGCGCTGAACGGCGACAACACGCTGCGCAACATCCTGGCCAGCATGCGTTCGATGCTGAACACGTCGGTCCCGAACGGCGCCGGCGGCTCCAACACGCTGTCGGACCTCGGCATCGAGTTCAATGTCGGCACCGACAACGCCGGCAAGCTGGAAGTCGACGATGACAAGCTGAAGAAGGTCCTGGCCAACAACTTCAAGGACCTGACCTCGTTCTTCACGGGCAGCGAAGGCGTCACCGGCATGGGCAAGACCATCACCAACTACGTGGACGGCCTGAACGCCACGGGCGGTGCGCTGGATGCAGTCACCACCGGTCTCACGGACACCCTGAAGGGCCTGGAAGACAAGTACACCGACACCTCGGACCGCATCGACGTGGTGATGGAGCGCTACCGCAAGCAGTTCACGGCGCTGGACGTGCTGGTGTCGCAGATGAACCAGACCAAGACGTACCTGACGCAGCAGTTCGCGGCAATGAACAACACCAGCAACAAGTAAAACGCAGTACGTCACGGAGAAGTTGCCATGTTCGCGCGCCAAGGAATCAACGCCTATGCCCAGGTCGGCGTACAGACCGGGGTCATGAGTGCCAGCCCGCACAAGTTGATCGTCATGCTGTACGACGGCGCGCGCTCGGCGATTGCCAAGGCCAAGTTCCATCTGGAGAACAACGAGCTGGAAGCGCGTGGCAACGCCATCTCGAAGGCCATCAACATCATCGACAACGGGCTGCGTGCGGTGCTGGACCACGAGGCGGGCGGAGAAATTTCCGCCAACCTCGACTCGCTTTATGACTACATGACGCGTCGCCTGATGCTGGCCAACCTGCACAGCGACGTGGAAAAGCTGAACGAAGTGGACACGCTGCTGGAGAACCTCTCCACGGCGTGGGCCGCGATCGATCCGGCTGCTCCCGCCGACGCCGAGCAGGCGTCGCCGGCGGGGGACGCACAACCCGCCCTGCAGGACTCATGATGATGTTTTCCATGTCCCCCATCGTCAGAAGCTACGAAGAGCTTCTGGTGCTGTCCGAGCAGATGTTCGAGGCAGCCCGCGCATCGAACTGGGATGCACTGACCGATCTGCAGGCCGTCTATATGGCCGAGGTGGAACGCCTTCGCCAGCTGGACCACAATGCACCGTTCACGGACGCAGAGCGCCTGCGCCGCTTCCAGTTGCTGGAACGCATCCTGGCGTACGATGCCCGCATCCGCGACCTGACCCACCCGCGCCTGGCCGAACTGGGCGCGCTGATGAGCAACTCGCGCCGCAAGCTCGAACTGTCCGCAGCGTACGGCGCCTGAGCATCAAGCTGCCGCACCCCCTGCCCTCCTGCCTCGTGCGGGAGGGATCATCGGAACGGCTAGCCCCGCAGCGGATCGCCTCGTAACATCACGCGCCCGCCGACCATCGCCGCCCTCGCCACCCCGCGCCCATGACCGGCATCCAGATCCCAACCTCGCTGATCCCGCATTCGTCTCCGGACCCGCAACTGTCCAGGCCCGCACTGGCCGTGGACAAGCTCGCCGCGCTGATGCCGGTACAGGACGTGTCGCAGGGCGACGTGCAGTCGTCCACCGGCGAGACCGTCCAGGCTCGCCAGCCCGGCACGCTGCTGGCGGGCATGGTCGATCCGCGCCTGCAGGGACGCAACCTTTCCACGCGGGAGACGCTGAGCTTTGCCGCCCGTGCCATCTTGGAGCTGTTCGACGATGCCGAGCCGCAGCCGCTGCGCGCCGGTGCGCCGCTGATGGCCGGGCCGCCCGCGGACGCCGAAGGCACGGCCACGCTCTCGACCGCGCTCGCAAAGCTGGTGGACCAGAGCGGGATGTTCTACGAATCGCACCTCGCGCAGTGGGTGGGCGGCCAACGTCCGCTTTCCTCGCTGCTGCAGGAACCACAGGCCGCGCTGCGCAATCCGGCGCAGCCGTCCGCCCAGCCGCAGGGCCAACCAGTGCCGCAGCAAGGTTCGACGGCAGGTGCGCCGGCTGCGCTGCTGCCCTATGCCGGCCCGGCTGCACCGCCCACGACGGCCCCGCCCAGCGCCACGTTGCTGGCAGAACTGACGCGGCCGGCCATCTATCCGCTGTCCACGGGCGTTCCCGCTGACGTGGCCGCGAAGACGGCCGCCCAGCCGCAGCAACCGGGCAATGCCCAGCACCACGCCGCCAGCAATGCGGCAGCGCAACCGGGCGTGCCATTGACCCCGGCCGCCGAGCAGCGCCGTGCCCTGCACGCCAGCGCCGCCGCGCACGCCTACCAGGTCACGGCCGAAGTGTCGCATGAAGGCCACCACATGGCGCAGGCCCAGCGCGCGGCGATCATCGCCACCTGGAACGCGCCTGAAAACGTATTGCCCCAGCCGGCGCAGGACACCGGCCCGGCTATCCATCCGTCGAGCGAAACCGCCGTGCGCCAGCAGCTGGAACTGCTGGCCACGCAGCAGTTCCGTGCCACGGTCGATGCCTGGCCCGGCATGCCGATGGACTGGGAGATCACCCGCGAGCAGCCGCGCGAGCAAGCCGGTGGCGACGCCGAAGCGATGAGCTGGAGCACACGCCTGCGCCTGAACCTGCCGCAACTGGGCAGTGTCGATGCCGTGCTGACGCTCGGCGCGCACGGCATCGAAGCCCGCCTCGTGGCCGCCAGCAGCCACACCGCTGCAAAGCTGAACGCAGGTCGCGGGGATTTCCGCAGCCAGCTCGAAGCCCGGGGCATTTCGCTGCTGAACATGAACGTATCGATCGAGGATGCGCCGGCGCCCGACGCCAACCCCGCCATCCCCCTGCCAGCATGAACCAGCCCGATCGCGGCGCGGCCGTCGCGCTCTCCTATCAGTCCGACGACAAGGCCCCCCGCGTGGTGGCCAAGGGCTACGGCATGTCTGCCGAGGCCATCATCGCGCGGGCCCGCGAAGCCGGGGTCTATGTTCACGGCTCGCCCGCGCTGGTGAACCTGCTGATGCAGGTGAACCTGGACAGCCAGATCCCGCCCCAGCTTTACGTGGCCGTGGCCGAACTGCTGGCCTGGCTCCACCAGATGGAAGCACCCGCTGACGCAACCCCCGGCGTCCCCGCACGGGTCTGATCCGGGCGCCGCAGGCATCACCTGCGGCCCGCCTCGCCTGAATTAGCGCCAATTTCGGCTTGTGTTCGGGCCGCTGGCCTGGAATGTCTCTTGTTACTGTGCAAGGCATCGATCCGCCCGTCCGCGCCGGGCGGACAGACATCGCGCCTTTGCAAAGCACACCGCCATGAACAAGAACGTTTCGATGGGTCCCGCACAGCGGATGATCCAACAGGCATGGAATGCCTACAACGCCAACAAGTATGCGGATTCCCTGAAGCAGTCCCGTGCGGTCAAGCGCATCGCGGGCTCGCTTCCGGACGCCTACTACCTGGAAGCGCTGTCGCTGTCCGGCATGAACCACCACGAGGAAGCCAAGCGGCTGGCCGAAGCCGGCATGAAGCGCTTCCCGAACCATGCGGGCTTTCTCGGGCTGATCGGCGCGCTGGAGATCGCCCTGGAGAACTACGCCGAGGGCATCCCGCTGCTGCAGCGCAGCCTGGCGCTGCAGCCCGGCTCCGCCCACCTCTGGGGCGTGCTCGGCACCGCCATGTTCTACACCGGCGACTACTTCGGCGCACAGCTGGCGGGCGAGAAAGCCGCCGCGCTGCTGCCGAACGACGCGATCGCCGTGGGCAACTACGCTTCGGCGCTGCGCGAATCGGGCAGCACGATCGAGGCCATTCCCATTTTCCGGCGCGCCTGCGCGCTGGACCCCACGCAGCGCGTGAACCGCTCCAACCTGCTGTTCTCGCTGCTGTATGACGAGAACATCGGCGCCGACGAGCTGCGCCGCGAGGCCATGGACTGGGCCTCGACGCTGGCACGCACCACCATCGACGCCCCCGCGCTGCAGCCCAGCGAAGGCGAGCGCATCCGCATCGGCATCCTCTCGAACGACTTGCGCCGCCATGCGTGCGCCTACTTCCTGATTCCGCTGATCGCGAACCTGGATCGCGCGCGATTCGAGGTGCACCTGTTCTCGCTGTCGAACGTCAACGACAACATCACCCGCAAGATCCGCGTCTACGCCGAAGGCTTCCACGATCTGTACAAGATGTCCGAGGCCGATGTCGTACGCGCCGTGCGTGCGCAGCGCTGCGACGTGATGATCGACCTCGGCGGCTACACCGGTGCCTCCCCGCTGACCTACATGGTGCAGCGCCTGGCCCCGAAGCAACTCACGTGGCTGGGCTACCCCGGCACCACCGGCATGCCGCAGATCGACTACCGCGTCACGGACTGGACGGCTGACCCCGAAGGCTTCGACCACAACTACACCGAAAAGCTGCTGCGCGCGCCCGTGTTCAGCGCGTTCCACCCGAGCGTGACCAACCCGCTGGCCATCTACGAGGAGCGCTACCGCGTGAAGCCCACGCCCGCGCTGACGAATGGCTACATCACGTTCGGATCGTGCAACACCATCGCCAAGCTCGGTCCCAAGACCATGCGGCTGTGGAGTGCCGTGCTGGCGCGATGCCCCAACTCCCGCATGCTGGTGGAAGCCGCCGGCTGCGACCAGGAGAAGGTGCGCGAGATGCTGTTCGAGCGCATGGCCGCGCACGGTATCGACACCAGCCGCGTGGAACTGATCAATCGTGACGGCGCCAATCAATACGTCACGTATCACCGCATCGACATCGCGCTGGACACCGCGCCGGTCACGGGCGGCACCACCACCTGCGACGCCATCTGGATGGGTGTGCCCGTGGTGACATTCGCCGGCGATACGTTCCACCAGCGCGTATCCGCACCGTTCCTGCATGCCGCCGGCCTGGACGATCTGATCTGCGACACCGAGGAGCGCTACGTCGATGTGGCCTGCGCGCTGGCCGCCGACGTGCAGCAGCTCGACAACATCCGCCAGTCGATCCGTCCGCGTGCCGAGCAGAGCGAGATGTTCGACGCGCCGCGCTTTGCCGGTTGGTTCGAAGACCAGCTCACGGAAATCTGCGCGGATACCAAGCCCATCGCTCCGCGCACTGCACCGCGCCAGCAGGGCATCTACTTCGGCGGCCAGTACTACGCCGCCGAAGACCTGCTGATGTCCGTGGCCGCGCACATGCATCTGAGCGAATGGCGCGCCGTGCATAACGTTCTGGAGAACCTGACTTCCACGTGGTATCGCCACTGGGCCGTGGCGTATGGCCTGGCCGAGTACCACTACCACAACGAAGCCCCCGACACCGCGATCGAACTGCTGGTAGAAGCCATCGGCATGCGTCCTTACGCGCTGGGTCTGTATCGCAAGCTCGCCGTGTGGCTGGCCGAGCAGAACCTGGATCGCTCCGCACTGGCATCGCTGCTCGAAGAACAGTTCGGCCTGACGCTCGACGCGCTGGAAGCCATGCCGCTGCCCAACGCCTTCGAGATGCTCGGCCTGGAAATGCCGGGCGCCACCCGCAACCCTAACCAAGAACAGGTCACCGAAGAGGTCAACGCATGAAAGCCGTCATCCTGGCCGGTGGGCTGGGCACCCGTATCTCCGAGGAATCGCACCTGCGTCCCAAGCCGATGATCGAGATCGGCGGCAAGCCGATTCTCTGGCACATCATGAAGATGTACTCGGCGCACGGCGTGAACGAGTTCGTGATCTGCCTGGGCTACAAGGGCTATGTCATCAAGGAGTACTTCGCCAACTACTTCCTGCACATGTCCGACGTGACGTTCGACATGCGCGAGAACCGCATGGCCGTGCATCAACGCAAGGCCGAGCCGTGGAGCGTGACGCTGGTGGATACCGGCGAGGATTCGATGACCGGCGGCCGCCTGCGCCGCGTGCGCGAGTACCTGACACCGGGCGAAGCATTCTGCTTCACCTATGGCGACGGCGTCTCCGACATCGACATCACCCGCGAAATCGCCTTCCACCACTCGCATGGCCGCCGCGCCACGGTAGCTGCCGTGCAGCCGCCGGGACGCTACGGCGCGCTGGAACGCGATGACGACAAGGTCAGTGGCTTCACCGAGAAGCCGCGCGGCGATGGCGCGTGGATCAACGGCGGCTTTTTCGTGCTGCAACCCGAGGTTCTCGACCTGATCGAAGACGACGCCACGTCGTGGGAAGAAGCTCCAATGCGCGCGCTGGCAAAGAACGGCCAGATGGCGGCCTTCGAACACACGGGCTTCTGGCAGCCGATGGATACGCTGCGCGAAAAAAACATGCTGGAAGACCTCTGGCAATCAGGCAAGGCACCGTGGAAGATCTGGTAAGCAACGCCGCCGACGCGGCTCACGTTTTCGCAGCCTATCGCGGACGGCGCGTCTTCATCACCGGCCATACCGGCTTCAAGGGCGCGTGGCTGGCGCTGCTGCTTGCCCGCGCCGGTGCGCGCGTGAGCGGTTACGCGCTGACACCGAACACGACGCCGAGCCTGTTCGATGCGGCCTGCGTGGCGTCGTCGCTCGCTGCACACACCATCGGCGATGTACGCGATGCCTCTACGCTGGCGCGCGCGATGGACATCGCGCAGCCCGAGATCGTGTTCCACTTGGCCGCCCAGCCGCTGGTGCGCGCGAGCTATCGCGATCCGGCGCAGACGTGGTCCACGAACGTGATGGGCACCGTCAACGTGCTCGATGCCGTGCGCGCCTGCCCGTCCGTGCGCGCCGTGATCGTGATCACCACGGACAAGTGCTACGACAACAAGGAATGGTTGTGGGGCTATCGCGAGACCGATCCGCTCGGCGGCCATGACCCCTACAGCGCCAGCAAGGCCGGCACCGAACTGGTGGCCGCCAGCTATCGCACATCGTTCCTGGCCGAGCGCGGCGTGCTGCTGGCTACCGCACGCGCCGGCAACGTGATTGGCGGTGGCGACTGGTCCGAAGACCGGCTGATTCCCGACGCCGCGCGCGCCGCTGCGGCCGGCCAGACGCTGGAAATCCGCAGCCCGCACGCCACGCGGCCGTGGCAACACGTACTGGAAGCGCTGCACGGTTATCTGCGACTGGGCAACCGTCTGCTCGATGGCGACGCTGCACTGGCCGATGCGTTCAACTTCGGGCCGGAACCGCGCGACAACGTATCCGTGGGCAACGTGCTGCGCGGCCTGCGCGCGCACTGGCCGGAACTGGAATGGAAGCATTGCCCGCCGCCGGGTGCCGCACCGCACGAGGCGCGCAACCTGTATCTGGACGCCGCGCGTGCGCACATGCTGCTGGGCTGGGCCCCGCGCTGGACGCTTGACGAGGCGCTGGCCGCCACGGCGCAGTGGTATCGCACCGTGCAACTGTCGCCCACCCAGGCACGCGCCATCACCGAACAACAAATCGAGCAATTCTGCGCATGAACGCTCCTGTCAAACACGCAGCACCCATCGACTCTGCACCCCGCGCGAACTGCCGCGCCTGCGGCACGCCGATGCACCAGTCGATGGTCGATCTCGGCCTGTCGCCGGTGTCCAACGCCTTCATCCGGCCCGAGCACATCGCGCAAGGCGAGATGTTCTATCCGCTGCACGCGATGGTGTGCGATGCCTGCTGGCTCGTGCAACTGCGCGACGCCACGCCGGCCGAGACACACTTCCACGACGACTACGTGTACTTCTCGTCGTTCTCCACCTCGTGGCTCGAACATGCGCGCCGCTACGTGGAGTCGATGACCGCGCGCTTCGGACTCGGCAAGCAGAGCCGCGTGATGGAAATCGCCAGCAACGACGGCTATCTGCTGCAGTACTTCCACCAGAACGGCGTGCCGTGCCTGGGCGTGGAACCTTCGTCGAACACGGGCGAGGCAGCACGCGCCAAGGGCATCGACAGCCGCGAACTGTTCTTCGGCGAACGCACCGCCCGCGCGTTGTGCGTGGAAGGCTGGCAGGTGGATCTGCTGCTTGGCAACAACGTGCTGGCGCACGTGCCGGACATCAACGACTTCGTGGGCGGCATGCCCATCGTGCTGAAGCCCGAAGGCGTCATCACGCTGGAATTCCCGCACCTGCTGCGCCTGCTGGAGCAGAACCAGTTCGACACGCTGTATCACGAACATTACTCGTACCTGTCGCTGACCGCGCTAGTGCCGATCCTGGCGCGTGCAGGGCTGCGCGTGTTCGATATCGAACACCTGCCCACGCACGGCGGCAGCCTGCGCATGTATGCGTGCCACCAGAAAGCCAGCCACGTTGCCACCGCTGCCGTGCAGGCATGCCTGGACGAGGAAGCACGCGGCGGCCTGGCATCAACCGAACGCTACGCGGCCTTTGCCGAAGGCGTGCGCCGCGCACGCGTGGATTTCCTCGCCTTCCTGATCGATGCGCGCCGCAAGGGCAAGCGCGTGGCCGCCTATGGCGCCGCCGCCAAGGGCAACACGCTGCTGAACTACTGCGGCATCGACAGTGACCTGATCGAATACGTGGTGGACCGCAACCCGGCCAAGCAGGACAAGCTGCTGCCCGGTTCGCGCATCCCCGTGCTGGCGCCTGAAGTCGTCGACGAACGCAAGCCCGACTATCTCGTGATCCTGCCCTGGAACATCAAGGACGAGGTCATGACGCAGATGGCTGGCATCCGCGCCTGGGGTGGCCGCTTCGTGGTGGCAATCCCTGAAACGGTGGTGCTGCCGTGATCTTCACACCGGCCCGCATCGCCGGCGCCTGGCTCGTCGATCCGGAACCGCTGCAGGACGAGCGCGGCTTCTTTGCCCGCACCGTCTGCGTGGAAACGTTCGCCGCGCATGGCATCGACGCGCGCTTCGTGCAGCAGAGCGTCTCGCGCAACACGCGCGCAGGCATCCTGCGCGGCATGCATTTCCAGCATGGTGCCTACGCCGAAGACAAGCTCGTGCGCGTGACCACGGGCGCGGTGCATGACGTGATCCTGGACCTGCGTCCCGCATCGCCCACGTTCCTGGAATGGCAGGCAGTGGTACTCGATGCCGAGGACCAGCGGGCCATCTATATCCCGAAGGGCGTGGCACACGGCTTCCAGACGCTGACGCCGCGCTCCGAAGTGTTCTACCAGATGACGGTGCCGTTCGCGCCCGGCAGCAGTGCCGGCGTGCGCTGGGACGACCCCGACATCGGCATTGACTGGCCGGACTGCGCGGAACGCATGATCTCCGCAAAGGACCAGGCCCTCCCCTCGCTGGCCGCACTCGGCCTGCGATAACCGTTCATCCCAACCAAAAAACTGACTACCCGAAGCGGAGCCACCCATGACTACTGAAACCTTGCAGAAGCTTTCCGACGCATTGCGCACGGTGGGCGGCAGCACCGCCGCCCGCGACAAGGTCATCGCCCTGTGCAAGAACATCGAGCAGGACCTGTCCGGCTACGAAGGCAGCGTGCGCGATGACATCACGGGTCCGATCGTCGATGCCATGTACGACGAGCAGTCGCGCCTGCGCAAGACGCTGGCCGATGGCACCGTGTTCGAATTCCTGTATCGCACCAAGATCGCGCGCGACTTCCTGATGAGCACGCCGGCCCAGCCGGATCACGTGTGGGAACCGCAGACCACCAAGCTGCTGGTCAAGCTGTGCGAGCGCGGCGGCCATGCCGTCGTGGGCGGCGCGTACTTTGGCGACCAGGTCATCATGATGGCCCGCCAACTGGCGCGCGCTGGCGGCACCTGCCACGCATTCGAGCCGAACGCCGACCAGCTTGGCATGCTGCGCAACAACGCCGCACTGAACCACGTCGAGAACATCCAGAGCTGGCGCCTGGGCCTGTGGTCCGACAGCACCACGCAACTACGCCTGGAAGGTCATGACTCGTTCGCGCACGCCGTGCATACCTCGGGTCCGGCCGACGACGACAGCTTCAACACGGTGACGATCGACGACTACTGCGCACAGCAGAACGTCGACAAGCTGAGCCTGATCATGCTCGACATCGAAGGTGCCGAACTGAACGTGTTCAAGGGTGCAGCCAAGCAACTGGCCCGCCCGGCCGGCGAAGCGCCGAACCTCGTGTTCGAAGTGCACCGCCACTACGTGGACTGGAGCCGCGGCCTGGAGAACGCCGAGATCATCACGCTGCTCAAGGGCTACGGCTATCACGTCTACGCCGTGCGCGACTTCAACTCGAACGTCGACATGCAGGGCCGTCCGGTGGAGCTGGTGCCGGTGGACAAGGTCTTCCTCGAAGGTCCGGCACATGGCTTCAACATGGTGGCCGTCAAGGACCCGTCGCTGCTGGCCGGCAAGGACTTCGCAGTCGTGCCGGGCGTGAGCCCCAAGCTGCTGTGGCACCGTGACCCGGCGCTGCATCACCCGGTGAACTGAGGAACGCCATGCGCTGTACGGTGATTGGTGGCGCCGGCTTTGTCGGCCGCCGCCTGGCTGACACGCTGCGGCGTGCCGGCCATGAAGTCTGGGTGCCAGCGCGCGGCGACCGCGCGCTGTTCAGCCGCGACCTGGGCCATGTGTTCTATTGCGCGGGGCTGACCGCCGACTACGCGGCACGTCCCTACGACACCGTGGCCGCGCACGTCACGCTGCTGGCCGATGTGCTGCGCGCCAATCGCTACGAGCATCTGGTCTATCTGTCGTCCACACGGCTCTATGACAGCTCGCAATTGCCCGAAGGCGACGAAGCGGCTGCGCTGTCGCTGCAGCCGGCCAATCCGCGCGCGCTGTACGACTTCTCGAAAGGTCTTGGCGAGAACCTCTGCCTGACCGTCGCGGATGGACGCACCGCCGTGGCGCGATTGTCGTGCGTGTTCGACTGGGAAGCGGGTTCGCCCGGCTTCCTGTCCGAATGGCTGGTACGCGCCGCGTCCGAGCGCGCGTTCCGGCTGGACAGCGATGCGGGCTACGTGCGCGACTACATCCACCTCGACGACGTGGTGCTGGCGCTGGAAACCATCTCCACGCGCCGCGCCGGTGGCATCTTCAACGTGGCCAGCGGCGAGAACGCGTCCAACGGACAGCTTGCGGAAGTCTTCAGGACCGCCGGCTGGGACATCAACCTCTCGCGCTCGTCGCCCGTGCAGCGCGCGGCGGTATGCAGCACTTCGGCACTGCGCGCGCTGGGCGTGACGCCGCGCGACGTGCAGTCGATGGTGGCAACGTATCTGGAGACTATCCGCCCATGGAACTGATCGGCCAGACCCGCGCATCGCTCGCGGCCTACACGTGCGCACAGGTCGCCAACCTCGTACCGGACGGCCGTCACGATACGCTGCTGCCGGTGGTCACGCGCCATATCGACGAAGCACTGGCCCGCACGGGCCGCTGCATCGACGCCGTGCGCATGTGGCGGCCCGGCCAGTTCAACTACCTGCACTCGTCGCAGTACTGCCAGTACCTGTACTACCTGGCCAATACGATCTGGCGCAACGACCGCGATGCCGAGTCCTGCACGAAGCTCTTCCTGCTGAACAAGGCGCTCAACGCCATCGACATGTTCTACGAAGTGGAGCTGCCCGAAGTCTTCCTGATCGGCCATTCGGTCGGCATCGTGCTGGCGAAGGCCACTTACGGCAACTACCTCGTGCTGTACCAGAATTCGACGGTCGGCAAGAACCACGGCGTGGCACCTGTCATCGGCGACGGTGTGGTGATGTACCCGAACACGGCCATCATCGGCCGCAGCCATGTACGAGATGGCTCGGTGGTGGCACAGGGCGTCAGCGTGCTGAACCGCGATACACCGGGCAACTGCCTGGTCTACAACGGGCAGGGCGGCGATCTGGTTTGCAAGCCTGCGAAGGAGCGGGCAGCGGAGGAGTATTTCCGGGTCTGAGTTTTGGCGGGAAGCAACAAAAAAGGCCATGCCGCTGTACAAGCCGCATGGCCTTCTTTCGTTCCGGGGCCGGTTGGCCCCAGACGCGATGACACGGTTACACCGGCATGTTCATCATTTCCTGATACGCGGCGGCCAGGCGGTTACGCACCTGCACGGCGGTCTGGAAGGAGATGTTGGCCTTCTGCATGTCGATCATGACGTCGTTGAGCGCCACGCCCGGCTTGCCCAGTTCGAATGCCTCGGCCTTGCCGTAGGCGGATTCCTGGGTGGCGTTGAGGCGTTGCAGCGATTTCTGCAGTTCGCCGGAAAAGCCCCCCGCCACGGCCGTGGAAGCCTGGCTGGGAGTGCCGCCGCCAGCCGCCTGCGCCAGTCCGCGCAGTTGCTGCAGCATGCCTTCGATCGAGGAAATGGACATGGCTATCAGTAATTGGATGAATCGGTTGACAGGGAACATGGCGAAAACATCACTCACCATCCTGTTTCAGCCCTCGCAATGTACTGGTGCCCCGCCTCCTACCAAAGGATGAATTCGGGGGGGAAACCTCCGCTATTCCGCCAATTGTCCTTCCGCCTTCTGACCGATGATCGCTACCGTGCCGGATCTGGCAGTTCGTGGCGTATTGCCCGACTGCCCACGGCACAAGGAACATCAACTATCGCGGGGAGTGCGCGTGTTTTGTCAGCAGCGTAATGTGAGCCGTGCCGGAATGAATAACGGCAGCAAAGGCCAGTATGGCAAGGGCAGGGTTTGCCCGGCCAAGCCGGAGATGCGCGCATGAACGCGGCAGCTACCCTGCCGGCCGGCGGCGCGGCCGTGCTCGAGAAGCTCAAGGCCAATCCGCGCCTGCCCCTGATGCTGGGCGGCGCCGCGCTGGTGGCCGCCATCGCCGTGGGCGTGATGTGGTCCCGCCAGCCCGACTACAAGGTGCTGTACACCAACCTGTCCGAACGTGACGGCGGCGCGGTGATCCAGGCGTTGCAACAGGCCAACGTGCCGTACAAGTTCGCCGAAGGCGGCGGTGCGGTCATGGTCCCGTCCGACAAGGTCCACGAGACCCGTCTGCGCCTGGCCAGCCAGGGCCTGCCCAAGAGCGGCACCACGGGCATGGAACTGATGGACAACCAGAAGTTCGGTATCAGCCAGTTTGCCGAGCAGGTCAACTACCAGCGCGGCCTGGAAGGCGAACTCGCCCGTTCGATCGAATCGATCGGCGCCGTGCAGTCCGCACGCGTGCACCTGGCCATCCCCAAGCCCACGCTGTTCGTGCGCGAGCGCCAGAAGCCCACCGCCTCCGTGGTGCTGCAGCTCTACCCGGGCCGTGCCATCGATGAGGGCCAGGTGGCCGCCATCACGCATCTGGTGTCGTCGAGCGTGCCGGAACTGACGCCGAAGTCGATCTCGATCGTCGACCAGCACGGCAACCTGCTCTCGGGCACCAGCGACCGCTCGATGGACGCCACGCAGCTCAAGTACGTGCAGCAGGTGGAACAGAGCTACGTCAAGCGCGTGGAATCGATCCTGGCCCCGATCCTCGGCAAGGACAACGTCCACGCCCAGGTCACCGCCGACGTCGATTTCTCGTCCGTCGAACACACCGACGAAAGCTTCAAGCCGAACCAGGACCCGACACGCGCCGCCATCCGCAGCCAGCAGACCAGCGAGTCCAACCAGCAGAACGGCACCCCCGTGGGTGGCGTGCCGGGTGCGCTGTCGAACCAGCCGCCTGCCGCCGCCGTGGCGCCGGTGACCACGCCGCAGCCGCCGCGCCAGCCGGGTCAGCCGAATCCGCCGGCCCAGGCTAACCAGCAAGGCCAGCAAACGCAGACCGCCGAGAAGACCGGCCCGAGCAGCAGCCGCCGCGATGCCACGACGAACTACGAACTGGATCGCTCGGTGCGCCACATCCAGCAGGCTCCGGGTGGCGTGAAGCGTCTGTCCGTGGCCGTGGTCGTGAACTACCGCTCGAAGGTGGACGCCAAGGGCAAGCCGATTACCGAGGCGCTGTCGGCCAAGGAAATCGCCCAGATCGAGAACCTCACCAAGGAAGCGATGGGCTTCTCGGCCGATCGCGGCGACTCCCTGAACGTGGTCAACAGCCCGTTCACCGCCGAGAACAACAAGGAACCGGAACTGCCGCTGTGGAAGCAGCCGCAGATGATCGACCTGGCCAAGACCGGCGTCGGCTACCTGCTCCTGGCCCTGCTGGCCGTGTTCCTCTGGTTCAAGGTGGCGCGTCCGGTGCTGCGCAAGTACACCGCACCGCCGGTGCCGGCCCTGACGGAATCCGCCGATGGCACCACTGCGGAAGCCGTGCTGCTGCCGCCGGAAGAGGAAACCAATCCGGAAGTGCTGCGCCTTGCCGCGAAATACGAAAGCGATCTCGCCCTGGTGCGCGACGCCGCGCAACGCGACCCGCGCCTGGTCGCCAGCGTAATCAAGACCTGGATGGCAAATGACGAAGGCTAACAAGGCAGCGCCCGAGAAGGGCGTACAGAAGAGCGCCATCCTGATGATGGCCGTGGGCGAAGATGCTGCGGCCGAGGTCTTCAAGCACCTGTCGCCGCGCGAAGTGCAGCAGCTTGGCTCCGCCATGGCCAGCCTGAACGCGGTGACGCGCGAGGAAATGGCCGAGGTGCTGGCCGAGTTCCGTGGCGAGACCGAGCAATACCTGGCGCTCAACGTCGACTCCAGCTCGTTCATCAAGAGCGTGCTGAACAAGGCGCTGGGCGAGGAACGTGCGCTGTCGGTGATCGAGGACATTCTCGAATCGCGCGATCCGGGCGGCGGCATCGATTCGCTCAACTGGATGGACGCCACGTCCGTGGCCGAGCTGATCAAGGACGAGCACCCGCAGATCATCGCCACGATCCTGATCCACCTGGACCGCCAGAAGTCTTCGGAAGTGCTGGGCTTCTTCACGGAACGCCTGCGCAACGACGTGATCCTGCGTATCGCCACGTTCGGCGGCGTACAGCCGGGCGCGCTGCAGGAGCTGACCGACGTGCTGACCAAGCTGCTGGCAGGCCAGAGCCTGAAGCGCAGCCGCATGGGCGGTGTCCGCACGGCGGCCGAGATCATCAACCTGATGAGCACGGCCCACGAGGAAGCGGTCATCGACGGCGTGCGCACGCACGACGCGGACCTGGCGCAGAAGATCATCGACGAGATGTTCCTGTTCGAGAACCTGCTGGAAATCGACGATCGCGGCATCCAGCGCGTGCTCAAGGAAATCGCTACCGAATCGCTCATCGTCGCGCTCAAGGGCGCACAGCAGGAGCTGCGCGACAAGTTCATCCGCAACATGTCGACGCGTGCCGGCGAGATGCTGCGCGAGGACCTCGAAGCGCTGGGTCCGGTGCGTGTGTCGCAGGTCGAGGCAGAGCAGAAGGCCATCCTGCAGGTGGTGAGACGCCTGGCGGAGTCCGGCGAAGTCCAGATTGGCGGAGGAGACGATGCCTACGTTTGAACGCGGTTTTGCCGCTGGCCGGGGCCCTGGCCGCGGCGACCCCGGCTTCTTCGGCGCGCCCGGCGCGCCGGAGGGCACCGGCCAACCCTCGAACCCGCTTGCCCGGGACGATGGCTTCAAGAGTTTCGAACGCCCTGCCCCCGGCCGCATGGATGGCGACGCGTGGAAGCGCTGGCAAATGGAATCGCTCGATCCGCGCGACCGTCTGCGCAAGGTACTCGAAGCCCAGATTCCCGTGGAGCCTGCACCGCCGCCCTCCATCGACTTTGCCGCGCTCGACGCCATGCGCGAAGGCGCCCGCAAGGAAGGCTACGCGCAGGGCTACAGCCAGGGCCAGACGCAGGGCTATGGCGACGGCCACCGCGAAGGCTATGCCCGTGGCCTGGAAACCGCGCGCAACGAAGCCGCACGGCTGCAGGAACTGGCCGGCAACTTCCGCGATGCGCTGGGACGCGTGGATACCGAGATCGCCGATACGCTGATCTCGCTCGCCCTCGACGTCGCGCGCCAACTGGTGCGCAAGACGCTGGAAGTGGACCCCGCCGCGCTGGTGCCGGCTGCACGCGAACTGCTGAATGCCGAGCCGCCGCTCGCAGGCGCGCCCTGCCTGCTGCTGAATCCCGCTGATGTGGAACTCGTCGAGATGCATCTGAAGGGTGAACTCGAGGGCGCCGGCTGGACCGTGCGCGCCGATGAAACCGTGGCACGTGGCGGCTGCATCGCCAGCGCTGCCAGCGGCGAACTCGACGCCACGCTCGGTACGCGCTGGGCGCGCGTGATCAAGGCGCTGGGCCGCAACGATCCGTGGGAGCCGCCGCATGCATGACGCGCAAGGCGCTGCACAGGCAGCCGCTGAATCGGGAGCCGTGGCATCTGCCACTGCTGCAGCCACCACTGCCGCACTCCATTCCGGCCGTTGGCGCGAGGCGCTGGCTGGTGCTTCCACCGCCATCGAGGAACTCGACAGCAAGCGGACCTGTGGCCGCCTCACGCGCGCAGCGGGCCTGGTGCTCGAAGCCGTGGGGCTGCGCATGCCCGTGGGTAGCGACTGCCTGATCGAACTGCCCGCAGGTCAGCATTCGCATGGCGGCCCGCGCACGGCAGAAGCCGAAGTCGTGGGCTTTGGCGCCGACCGTCTCTACCTGATGCCGCAGTCCGACGTGGCTGGCCTGGTGCCAGGCGCTCGCGTCTATCCGCTCGAACCGTCGCCGCTGCCCAAGGGTGTGAGCGCACCGCGCGAGCCGGGCTCGAAACGCCTGCCCGTGGGCGATGGCCTGCTCGGGCGCGTGCTCGACGCCGCCGGCCGTCCGCTCGATGGACTTGGGCCCATCACTGCCGCCAGCGAAGTGCCGCTGTCTGGCGCACAGATCAATCCGCTGATGCGCGCGCCCATCGACACCGTGCTTGACACCGGCGTGCGCGCGATCAACGGCATGCTGACCGTGGGCCGTGGCCAGCGCATGGGCCTGTTCGCAGGCTCGGGCGTGGGGAAATCGGTGCTGCTGGGCATGATGGCCCGCTACACCAACGCCGACGTGATCGTGGTGGGACTGATCGGCGAGCGTGGCCGCGAAGTGAAGGAATTCATCGAGAACATCCTCGGTGAAGAAGGCCGCAAGCGCTCCGTCGTGGTAGCCGCACCGGCTGACTGCTCGCCGCTGCTGCGCATGCAGGGCGCCGCGTATGCCACGCGCCTGGCCGAGTATTTCCGCGACAAGGGTCAGCACGTGCTGCTGATCATGGATTCGCTGACCCGTTACGCAATGGCACAGCGCGAAATCGCGCTGGCCATCGGCGAGCCGCCCGCGACCAAGGGCTATCCGCCATCGGTGTTTGCCAAGCTGCCGACGCTGGTGGAGCGCACCGGCAACGGCCCCGAGGGCGGCGGCTCCATCACCGCGTTCTACACGGTGCTGACCGAAGGCGACGACCAGCAAGACCCGATTGCCGATTCCGCACGCGCCATTCTCGACGGCCACATCGTGCTGTCGCGGAGCCTGGCCGAAGCGGGTCACTATCCGGCCATCGACGTGGAAGCGTCGATCAGCCGTGCCATGACCGCGTTGATCGAACCGCCGCAGTTCGCCTCCGTACGGCGGTTCAAGCAGTTGATGTCGCGCTACCAGCGTAACCGCGACCTGATCAGTGTCGGCGCGTATGTGCCCGGCAATGATCCGGAGCTTGACCTCGCGATTCGCCTGCATCCGCGCATGGAGGCATTCCTGCAGCAGGACATCCATGAGCGCGCCGGGTACGACGCCTCGATCGCCCAGCTGCATGCGACCCTTGGAGTGACGAACCATGGTTAAGAACTCGCCGCTGAACACGCTGGCCGATCTCGCACAGGACAGCACGGACAAGGCCGCCCGCGAACTGGGACGGTTGCAGGGTCTGCGCACGCAGGCCGAGCAACAGCTCAACGCGCTGACCGAGTACCGTCACGAATACCGCGCCCGCATGCAGGCGATTGCCGCCGAAGGCATGACGTCGAGCCGCTGGCACGATTTCTCGCGCTTCCTGGATTCGCTCGACCACGCCATTCGCCAGCAGACGTCAGCACTCGCCAAGGCCGAAGCCGACCTGCTGGCCGGCCGCGTGAACTGGCAGCAACAGAAGCTGCGCCAGAACTCGTTCGACACGCTGATCACGCGCGCCGAGACGCGCGAGCAGCAGGTAGCCACGCGCCGCGAACAGCTCGCCAACGACGAATACGCCGCCCGTATTGCCCGTACGGCCAGCCAGCCGCTGAGCGGCCATAACTGAACCTGCCCAAACCAAGATGATCGATATCAGCCAGCTTGTCGGCAATGCAGCCGCCTCCCTGAACAACACGAAGTCGTCGGATGCCACCAAGGGCAGCGACGCCAATCTGTTCCAGGACACCCTGACCCGCGCGCGCCAGGATAGCCAGCAGGCCGCCGCCAGCGCCACGCCGGTCAAGGTTCCTGCCAAGGACGGCAAGCAGACGAACACCGCAAAGAACGACACGGCGCAGAAGCCGCAGGCCGACAAGTCCGCACAAGCTGGCCAGAACAACGCCCTGCCGAAGCAGGATGACGGCAAGGTCGTGAAGTCCGACAGCACCGCCGATGCGACCGTTGCCAAGGACGCTACCAGCGCCGAGGATGACGCCAAGACTTCGGCGGACGCCGCCGCCGTTGCCGCCGCACTGGCCGCCGCCGCACTGCTGGCACCGCTGCCGACGCCGCAGCCCGCGCAAGCGAATGGCGCGCCTGTCGATGGCTCGGCCATCACCGGCCTGCCGACGCTGCCCGGCCAGGCGCCGGCTGCGGCTGCAGCGGCCCTCGCCACTGCCTCGCCGACCACCAACGCCGCCGCCGACGCTGCCGCCGATGCCGCAGCACTGCAGGCACAGGTCGATGCGAACGTAGTCACCACCACCGTAACGGAAGCGCCCAAGGGCAGCGTCCCGAACGCTGGCGACACGCTGGCCCTGATCGCCCAGCAACGCGCGGCCCTGCAGAACACCACGCCGACCGCCGCCGACAAACTGGCCGCCGTCGCTACGGCACCGGCCCAGACCTCCGCACAGAACACCGGCGGACAAGGCGCCGGCCAGCAGCAAGCCAACCTGGGGCAATCGAACCAGCAGGCGCTGCCGCAGACCGATACGCAAGCCACGCAGTCCACGACGACGACCAACCCGTTCGCTGCTGCCCAGGCCAGCGCACGAACCGGTGAAGCTGCCGATACCGGCGCAACCAACGCCAGCAGCGCTGCCACGATGGCATCGGCACTGGCCGCCCAGACCGCCACCCAGCACACGCAGGCAGCTACCGCCGCCGCCACGCGCGCGGCCATCGCCCCGAACCTGAACGACAGCCAGTGGTCGCAAGCACTCGGCCAGCAGATGGTGCGCCTGTCCACGCAAGGCAACCAGACCGCCGAACTCGACCTCAACCCGCCCAACCTCGGCCCGCTCAAGGTGGTGTTGAACGTGGTCAACGATCAGGCGCAGGCCCAGTTCGTCTCGCCGCACCAGGCCGTGCGCGCCGCCGTGGAAGCCGCCCTGCCGCAACTGCGCACGTCGATGGCCGAAGCGGGTATCCAGCTCGGCCAGGCATCGGTTGGCGCCGACAGCTTTGCGCAAGCCGGCAACAGCGGCCAGCAACAACAGCAACCGCAACGCCAGTCCGGCAACGGCTTCAGCCAGGCGATGGGCTTTGGCAATGAGCCCGTAGCCCCTGCCGCCCCGTCCACGCCGCGCGCTCCGCGCGTGCTGGCTCGGGGGGAAGTGGATACGTTTGCTTGATGCACCGATTGCTTTAGCTTCGGTTTTCTCCCCTCTCCCGCACCGCGGGAGAGGGGAGAAAACCCGCAGGATTGCCATCGAATCCCCCGGAACTTCCCCACCCTCCCCATGGTCACTCGTGCGACACCCCCGTCCACGACTCCTCCGACCATGCGCTCCCTCCGCCCCCTGCTGTTCACCGCCTTCGCGCTGACCACCTCCTTCGCCAGCGCCCAGGACGTCCCCGCCTACGGCCCCGAACTCGAAGGCTTCGACTACCCGTATCCCGTCCAGCAGTACAAATTCAACTCGCAGGGCCAGCCGCTGCAGATGGCGTTCATGGACGTCAAGCCGCAGAAGCCCAACGGCCGCGCCGTGGTGTTGCTGCACGGCAAGAATTTCTGCGGGGCCACGTGGCAGGAAACCATCCGCCAGCTCAGCGGCGCCGGATATCGCGTGATCGCACCCGATCAGATCGGGTTCTGCAAATCGACCAAACCCGCGCACTATCAGTACACGTTCCAGCAACTCGCCCGCAACACGCACGACCTGCTGGCATCGATTGGCGTCAAGGACGTGACCGTGATGGGCCACTCCACGGGCGGCATGCTGGCGATGCGCTACGCGTTGATGTATCCCGCCGACACGAAGCAACTGGTGCTCGTGAACCCGATCGGGCTGGAGGACTGGAAGGCCAAAGGTGTGCCTTCACTCTCGGTGGACCAGTGGTACGCGCGTGAACTCGACACCACGGCTGACCGCGTGCGCAACTACGAGAAGAACACGTACTACGGTGGTCAGTGGAAGCCAGAGTACGAGATCTGGGTCAAGATGCTGGCCGGCATGTACCAAGGCCCTGGCAAGCAGATCGTCGCCTGGAACTCGGCCCTGCTCTACGACATGATCTACACGCAGCCCGTGGTCTACGAGATGGGCGCCATCCAGGCCCCCACGCTGCTGATGATCGGCCTGACCGACACCACCGCCATCGGCAAGGACCTCGCCCCGCCCGAAATCCGGCCGACGCTGGGCCGCTATACCGAACTCGGCAAGCTCACCGCCAAGGCGATCCCCCACGCGACACTGGTGGAGTTCCCCACACTCGGCCACGCCCCACAGATGCAAGACCCGCAGGGGTTCCACAAGGCGTTGCTGGAGGGGTTGGCAAAGTAAGTTCTGGTTTGCTCAACTCTCGGTTTTCTCCCCTCTCCCGCCTTGCGGGAGAGGGGCGGGGGAGAGGGCCCGGCGGTTCAAATTGCCGCTGGTCTGTGATTGACAGGCTTGCCCTCTCCCCCAACCCCTCTCCCACTTCGCGGGAGAGGGGAGCAAACCCACCGTGGCGCCAGCCCCGGTATCATGAACGAGCCCCTGTGCCGCCATGACCTTCGACCTCTTCGACCCCCTCCCTGCCGATGCCGATGCACCTGCCGTGGACAATCTCGGCCCCGGCGCGATGGTGTTGCGCGGGTTCGCGCGTGAGGCGGCGCCTGCACTGCTGGCGGGTGTGGGCGAAGTCAGCGCAGGCTCACATTTTCGGCATCTGATCACACCGGGCGGGCTGCGGATGTCGGTGGCCATGACCAATTGCGGGCAGCGGGGCTGGGTGTCGGATCGGTCCGGTTACCGGTATGACGAGATCGATCCCGATTCGGGCCAGCCATGGCCGGCGATGCCTGGTGCGTTTCTAGATCTGGCCGTGCGTGCCGCCGATGCCGCCGGATACGCCAGTTTTGCGCCCGATGCCTGCCTGATCAATCGCTATCTGCCCGGCACGCGGCTCTCCCTGCATCAGGACCGGGACGAACTGGACTTGCGAGCGCCCATTGTCTCGGTCTCGCTGGGCCTGCCGGCGATCTTTCTCTGGGGTGGCTTGCGTCGCGCGGACCGGCCTGCGCGGGTGCGGCTGGCGCATGGCGATGTGGTGGTCTGGGGCGGTCCGTCGCGGCTCGTCTTCCATGGCATTGCGCCGCTGGCCGCAGGTGATCACCCACTCACTCATGGCGAACGCATCAACCTGACGTTCCGCAAGACGCGTTAAGACGCGCCAGGCACGGTAACGCCCGTCACCTTCGCAGTTGCCTGCAACGTAATACAACCCTACGATAGCGGCCAGATCAGCGGCTCAGTCTTTCCGCTCATAAAAACACCGGTCCCATGCGGCCGGGACACCCGAGACAACACCCGATGTCAGCCACTCCAGGACGCGCCGACGCACGTCCCGACATGCCGCCTTCTCCGCCGCCCCCGAAGCCACCGAAGCCCGCGCCGCTCGCCGGCAACCCCCGGGATTCGATCCGCGCTGCCCTGCTCATTGGCGCCTGTATCGGTCTGGTCTGGCTGGCGGGCAGCGCCGTACATGCGCCGCCCCCGCTGATCTGGGCCGGCGCGCTGGTGCTCTCCACGGTCTGCTGCTGGGCGGTGGGCGTACTGCCCGAACCCACGGCGACGCTGCTGTTCTTTCTCAGCGCAGTGGTGTTCCATATCGCGCCGCCGACGGTGGTCTTTTCCGGATTCACCTCCACGGCATGGTGGCTGATGTTCGGCGGCGCCGTGACCGGGGTGGCGCTGCGCAATACGGGGCTGGCGCTGCGGCTGGCCGACATCATCTTCCACAAGCGCGTGGGCACCTATCCGCAGGTCATCACCACGGTGGCGATCAGCGCAGTGGGGCTGGCGTTCCTGATGCCGTCCACCACGGGACGCGTGCTGCTGCTGATGCCGATCGTGCTGGCGCTGTCAGACAGGCTTGGCTTCGCGCCGGGGTCGAACGGCCGCATCGGCATGGTCATGACCGTGGCGCTGGCCAGCTACATGCCGCCCACCGCGATCCTGCCTGCGAATATTCCGAATAGTGTGCTGCTGGGCGCCGCGAATTCGCTGTATCACATCAACCTCAGCTACGGCAGCTACCTGCTGCTGCATTTCCCGGTACTGGGCGTGCTGAAGACATTCGTGCTGATCTGGATGATCTGCAAGCTGTTCCCCGAGAACGGCCCCATGAAGCCGCAGCCCGCCACGGTGCGTACCGTGATGGGCCCGCAGGAGCGCGTGCTGGCCGTCATCCTGGCGCTGGCCGTGGCCGGGTTCGCCACCGATGCGTGGCACGGCATCTCGCCAGCATGGATCTCTCTGGCCGCGTGCATCATCTGCCTGCTGCCCGGTGTGGGACTGGTGCCGCCGAAGGCGTTGGCGGATGGCGTGCAACTGGTGCCGCTGATCTATGTGGCAGGCTTTCTGGGATTGGGCGCGGTGGTGGAATCCACCGGACTTGGCAGCGCCATCAGTGCGGGCCTGCTGCATGTGCTCCCGCTGACGCCCGGCCAGACTGCGGCGAATGTCGGCACGATCAGTGCGATGGGTGCCTTGCTGGGAATGCTCTCCACGCTGCCCGCGCTACCTGCCGTGCTGACCCCGCTGGCACGCGATCTGGCATCGGCTACAGGGTTGTCGCTGGAATCGGTACTGATGCTGCAGGTGCCGGTGTTCTCCACCGTGTTCTTCCCGTACCAGTCGCCGCCGATCGTGATTGCGATGCAGTTGGGCGGCGTGGGATTGCGTCACGGCACGCGGCTGTGCCTGGCGATGGCGGGGGTCACGCTGGTGGTGCTGCTGCCGCTGGACTATCTGTGGTGGAAACTGCTGGGCTATCTGCCTTGAACAGGCTGGGCTACCAGTCGAGCTTCTCCAGCACGGCGTCGCGCACCTGGCGCGGCTCGATGACGAGATCGAGCTGGTAGGCCCCGAGCAGCGCCAGCAACTGGGCCACGCTGATGGTCTCGGGATTCAGTTCCATATGGGAAACGCGGCTCTGGCTGATGGCAAGCCGCGCGGCGGCATCGGCCTGGGTAAGGCCCGCGACCTTGCGCGCGCCCTGGAGCACCAGCCCCAGCTGATCGCTGGTAGTAATCGTGACTCTCGCGGACATCGCAGGCTACCGGGAAGTAAACACCCTGCAATCTATCAATCCCAGTCGGTGATTGCCAAATTCTCCGCAATCGATTTGATCGACATCACCATCATTACCCATGCAATGGGTAGATGGGCGCCGAGTCGTTGCCAAAATCAAACGGTCTTACGAATTCGCGTCGCCGATCAACTCAAATAGTCGCGATAGCGCGCGCGGATTTCATCGACATTGGCCAACGTACCGGAGAGATGCTTGCGCAGTGCTTCCTCGGCCCGCACCGGATCGCCAGCGGCAATCGCATCGACGATGGCCGTATGGTCACGCAGCACCGCATGGGCCTTGCCCGGAATCGGCAGATGCAGGCGGCGCAGGCGGTCCAGATGGCCGCTCTGGCGCCGCACCAGCGCAAAAAGGTCGGGCACCGCAGCGGCCTCATACATCTGGCGATGGAAGTATTGATCGTTGGCCGTGAATTCGGCCAGGTCATCCATGTCGAGCATGTGCTGCTGGCGTGTCACCGTGGCGCGCAGCCGTTCCACCAGCGCCGGGTCGGCGGTAGCGGCCAGCGTCCGGGTGATCTCCAGCTCGATAGAGCGGCGCAGGAAGTGCGCCTGCCGCGCCAGCGCCACGTCGATGCGGCTCACACGCGTGGCGTGCTGCGGAAAGACATCGACCAGCCCTTCTTCGGCCAGCCGCATCAGCGCATCGCGCACCGGTGTCTGGCTGATGCCGTATTGCAGCGCCAGTTCCGGGCGCGACAGCACCGTGCCGGGCGGCAGCACCAGCGAAAGTATTTGCTCGCGCATATGTTCGAACACCTGCGGCGCGGCTTGGCGCGTGCGGTCGAACTGGAACTGGGACGGGTTGGGTAGCGTGGCAGCCATCGGATCTGAACTGGAATATTGGGCGCGATTCTAGCCGAAACGCTTCGGGCAATTGCTGCGTTGACGTACTAATACATTAGTGCTTTAATTCCCAAAACAGTAGTCGTCGTACAACCTCGGGATTGCGGACGACCGCGATGAAGATTTCACGGTGGAAGAGACAACCATGACGGCACAGAAGAAAACGCCGGATCAGTTGCGCAGCGCGCGCTGGTTCGCCCCGGACGACCTCCGTTCGTCCGGGCATCGCTCCCGGATCATGCAGATGGGCTACGCGCCCGATGAATGGATGGGCAAGCCGCTCATCGCCATCATCAACACGTGGTCCGACATCAACCCGTGCCATTCGCACTTCAGGCAGCGTGTTGAAGATGTGAAGCGCGGCATCCTGCAGGCCGGTGGGTTCCCCGTGGAGCTACCGGCCATTTCTTTGTCCGAAAGCTCGGTCAAGCCGACCACGATGCTCTATCGGAACCTGCTCGCCATCGAGACCGAGGAGCTGATCCGCTCGCACCCCATCGACGGCGCCGTGCTGATGGGGGGCTGCGACAAGACCACGCCGGGCCTGCTGATGGGCGCCACCAGTGCCGGCGTGCCAGCCATCTACGTGCCCGCCGGCCCGATGCTGCGTGGCAACTACAAGGGCCAGGTACTGGGCTCCGGCTCCGACGCGTGGAAGTTCTGGGACGAGCGCCGCGCCGGCAATATCAGCAAGACCGAGTGGATCGGCATCGAAGGTGGCATCGCCCGCAGCCACGGCACTTGCATGACGATGGGCACGGCCAGCACGATGACCGCGATTGCCGAAACCATCGGCATGACGCTGCCCGGCGCGTCGTCGATTCCCGCTGCCGATGCCAACCATATCCGCATGTGTTCCGAGGCCGGCCGCCGCATCGTCGACATGGTGTGGGAAGACCTCACGCCCGCGCGCATCCAGACGCGCGCCTCGTTCCAGAACGCCATTGCCGTGGCCATGGCGATGGGCTGCTCCACCAACGCCATCATCCACGTCATTGCCATGGCGCGTCGTGCAGGCCACGACATCGGCCTGGACGACTTCGATCGTGCGAGCCGCCATGTGCCTGTGATCGCCAACATCCGGCCCAGCGGCGACAAGTACCTGATGGAAGATTTCTTCTACGCGGGCGGCCTGCCCGCGCTGATGACGCGCATCCGCGACAAGCTCGATCTCGATGCGCCCACGGTCACGGGCCGCACGCTGGGCGAAAACATCGCCGGGGCCGAGGTCCACAACGACGACGTGATCCGCACGTGCGAGAACGCGCTCTATCAGGAAGGCGCACTGGCTGTCCTGCGCGGCAACATCGCGCCCGATGGCTGCGTGATCAAGCCCAGCGCCTGCGAGAAGCGCTTCTTCAAACATACGGGTCCGGCACTCGTCTTCGACGACTATCCGTCGATGAAGGCCGCCGTCGAAAACGAAGATCTCGACGTCACCGCCGACCACATCCTGATCCTGCGCAACGCCGGTCCGCAGGGCGGCCCCGGCATGCCGGAATGGGGCATGTTGCCGATCCCGAAGAAACTCGTGAAACAGGGCGTGCGCGACATGTTGCGCATGTCCGATGCGCGCATGAGCGGCACCAGCTATGGCGCCTGCATCCTGCACGTGGCACCCGAAGCGTACGTCGGCGGCCCGTTCGCGCTGGTGCGCACGGGTGACCTGATCTCGGTCGATATCGACCAGCGCAGCATCCATCTGGAAGTCTCCGATGAGGAACTGGCTGCGCGCCGCGCCGCATGGTTGCCGCTGCCTCCGCGCTATGCGCGCGGATACGGCTACATGTTCTCGAAACATGTGCGCCAGGCCAACGACGGCTGCGATTTCGATTTCCTGCAAACCGATTTTGGCGACGCCGTGGGCGAGCCGAGCATCTACTGAACCCGAGGCCCCACCATGACCGAACTCAGCACTGCCTTGCGCGATGCATTGAAGACCGTCAGCACCGCCACGCTCTGTACTGCACTGTTCAAGCGCGGCCTGCGCAACCAGTTCATCCAGGACGTGCGTCCGCTGCAATCGAACCCCGGCACGATGGTCGGCCCGGCTTTCACGCTGCGCTACATCCCCGCACGCGAGGACCTGAACCCGATCACCGTGTTCCAGGACCCGAACCATCCGCAACGGCAAGCCATCGAGCAATGTCCGAGCGGCGCGGTGCTGGTGATCGACAGCCGCAAGGATGCACGCGCAGCCTCCGCCGGATCGATCCTCGTCACGCGGCTCATGCAGCGCGGCGGCGCGGGCATCGTCACCGATGGCGGCTTCCGCGATTCCCCGGAAATCGCGCAGATGGCGATGCCCGCGTATCACCATCGGCCTTCCGCACCGACCAATCTCACGCTGCATCAGGCGCTGGAGTTCAACGTACCGATTGGCTGCGGTGATGTGGCCGTGTTCCCTGGCGATGTAGTCGTGGGCGACGCCGAAGGCATCGTCGTGATCCCGCGCCACATGGCCGAGGAAATCGCCGCCGAGGCCGTGGAGATGACGGCCTTCGAGGATTTCGTGACCGAGGAAGTCCAGAAGGGCCGCTCGATCATCGGGCTGTATCCGCCGACGACGGAGAAGGCGAGGGAGGATTTTGCAGGGTGGAGGAAGAGTAAGGGGCGGTGAGTTTTCAAACCCTCGTTGTTTTCTCCCCTCTCCCGCGCAGTGGGAGAGGGGCGGGGGAGAGGGTCGGCAGTGCAAATTGCGACTCGTCAGCAAGCAGAACCTCGA